>JBBJMF010000008.1:0-48386 GCA_037719575.1 Nocardioidaceae bacterium | reverse complement strand
CGACGCGGGCGGCTCGCCCCCCAGGGCCACTCGATCCCAGGCGTACGACGTACCCCGCCGTTCGACGTAGACGAGGTCCTCCGGGCTGGGCGGAGACAGGGCGAGCGAGGCGATCAGCTCGTCACGATCCATCTGCACACCCTCACCTCAGGCAGAGTCCGGACCCGGCGTCCTCGATGTCTTCGGCTTCCAGTCTGTGCCTGTGCCCGTCGAACATCAACCTTGGCTGTACATCAGCGATCCCGGTGTGGTGAGCAGCTCGCCGGTCTCCAGCCACGTCTTGAGCCCGGAGAGGATCATCGGCCAACCGCCGTAGAGCTGCTCGTTCGCGCCCTCGCGGAGCTGATCGTGCGTGACGGTCAGCCGGCAGGAGTCGCCGACGGGCTCGATCTCCCAGGTCACCCTCGAGGTGCCTTCGCTCTTCACGTCTTCGCCCCAGAGCGCCACCATGGTCTGAACCAGCCGGTGTGGCGGGTCGACCTCGAGGTTGTCCCCCTCGCCGAGTAAGCCCTCCGCGCCGGGGTGGCTGACCTCGAACCTGGAGCCCGTCGTCCAGTCCGATGAGATCCGCGAGCCGAATTGGTACTTGCTCCGGATGTCGGGGTCGGTGATCGCCTCCCAGAGGCGTTCCGGCGTGGTGCGGATGTAGATCTCGAACACCTTCTCCATCGAAGTCTCCAGTCTGTCTTTGAGGCCGCTGAGCCCAGCGGCCCAGGGCTCGGCGTACTTGCTCACCCAGCGGTCGTGGACGAGCCGGATCGGGACGGGGTTCAGGAAGTGCAGCTTCTCGCGCCCGCGCCGCGTGGTGACGACGAGACCGGCCTCCTCGAGCTGCTTGAGGTGCTTCATCACGCCGAAGCGGGTCATCTCGAAACGCTCCTCCAGCGCGCTCAGGGTCTGCCCGTCCTGGCGGAAGAGCTCGTCGAGCAGGCTCCTGCGCGTCGGGTCGGCGAGTGCCCTGAACACCGAATCCATCCGCCCACTATAGGTGACTATTTAGTCACCTGTCAATCTCCCGATCGCGTAAGGGGATCGGCATTGCCTATCGGCGCTCGGCCGCCCTGAAGGTGGCCGCGAGGACCAGCCCGTAGGCGAGGTGCGGGATCGCGTCACTCGCCCAGTCCTGGAGACTCCACGTGGAGGGGTCGGTCACCCCCAGCTTTGCCATCGAGGCGTCGGAGGCGGCCATGGCGACCGCACCGGCTCCCACTCCCCCGACGAGCAGTGACGGTCGGACACGGAGGACGTCGAGTACGCCGTACGCGACGCCCACCCCCATCCCGGTGGCGATCCCGCTCAACGCGCCGAGCCCCAAGAGTCGGTTCGACCGAGTGTCACCCTCTCCCGGGACCGTCAGATTCGCCTTCGCGGCCAGCTTCTCGACGGTTTCCTGGGGAGTATCGCTCGCGGACCGGCCGCGCCATGCCATGTCGGCATACGTGACGGCGTTCAAGGCGGTCGTCGCTGCAGCACCCGCAGCTGCGCCGACGAGTAGTCGTCGAAACATCAGCTTCTCCTCTGATTCGAACGGACAGGGAAAGCCCACGATGTGGTCCTCACAGGGATCGTTGCTCACAGCCTGCATGCGCGGCACAGCGGGGCGTCTGGTTGAGTCGCGGGCGTGGGTGTCGTCCTGGGGCTGCTCGCCGCTCTCTGTTACGGAGCGTCGGACTTCGCGGCCGGAGCGGGGGGCCGCAGGGCCAGCTCGGAGGCCGTGGCGATCATGTCCCAGCCGTTCGGGCTCGCGGCCGCCATCGTGGCCGTGGTCTTGCTGGATGCGCACTCCCCGGCCACCAGCGCGTTGATCTGGGGAGCGGTGGCCGGGCTGGGCAGCGGGGTCGGGACCCTTGCGCTCTATCGCGGGCTCACGGTGGGGCGAATGAGCGTGGTGGCCCCGCTGTCCGCCGTCCTCACCGCGGCGTTGCCTGCCGTCGTCGGGATCGCGACCGGCGACACCCTTTCGCCACTGCGCGTCGCGGGGCTCGGCCTGGCGCTGCCAGCGATCGCCCTGGTTTCGAGGCAGGCGAGCGATGTCGGCGACCGCGCGTCGGGGATCACGGAGGGCCTGGTCGCGGGTGCGGGCTTCGCCGTGCTCTTCATCGGTCTCGCCCGCGCGGGCACCCACTCCGGAGCCTGGCCGCTGGTCCCCGGCCAGGCGATGGCCGTCGCGACGGTCGTCACCATCGGCCTCCTCTCCGGCAGCACCGGAGGCACCTGGCGCGCCGCTTGGTGGCCCGCCGTGCTCACCGGTGTCGGCGGCGGGACAGCGAACCTGTTCTATCTCGCCGCGACGGGGTACGGCCAGCTCTCCGTCGTCGCCGTCGTCACCGCCCTCTACCCGGTCGTGACCATCGTGCTCGCACGCACACTTCTCGACGAGCGATGGGCCCGCGTCCAAACGGTCGGCCTCATGCTGGCCGCCCTCGCGATCGGACTCATCAGCGTCAGCTGATCGGCGCGGCGTTACCTACAATCGTCGGGTGCCCAGGCTCATCGTGCTGAACGGGCCCCCCGGCATCGGCAAGTCGACGATCGCGCAGATGTACGTCGACCAGCATCCGGGAGTGCTCAACCTCGACATCGACCGGCTCACGCAGATGATCGGTGGCTGGCGTAGCGACCGAAACCGCATCGTTGCCATGGGGCGGACCGACGCGCTCGCCATGGGCGCCGCCCATCTACGGACCGGCTCCGACGTAATCGTGCCGCAGCTCGTCGGCCGGCTCTCCGAGCTCGAGCGCTTCGAAGGCGTTGCGCGCGACGCAGGGGTCGCGTTCTGCCACATCGTGCTGATGGACGGCAAAGCTGGCTCTGCAGAGCGGTTCGTTCGTCGGGGAGACCACACCCAGGATCCGTGGCTGCGCGAGCTGCATGCCCACGTCGACCTGTTGGGCCGCGAGGAGGTGCTCTCCCGGATCTATGAGGACCTGTCCGATGTCGTGCGCTCCAGGCTGACCTCCATCCTCGTGACCAGCGAGGAAGGCGCGATCCAGCAGACCTACGACCTGGTCGCCGCCGCCCTCGCACAAGGCATTCCCACCACTCCCCCGCGAGGCGTCGCCGTTGTCCTTGATGCGGAGAGGGTTCTCGTCATCAAGCGCCGACGCAAGGGGCTCGAGTACGCCGTCCTTCCGGGGGGTGGTGTGGAGGCCGGCGAGTCGGCCGCGGACGCGGCCCTTCGGGAGCTTCGCGAGGAGACCTCGCTTTCCGCTCGAGTTGACTCACTCCTGTGGCACCGCAGCGACGACGGCCGGGAGGCGTCGTACTTCCTGATGTCCGATGTGCGCGGCATCCCCGTCCTGTCCGGCGACGAACTCGCCGAGCACAGTGCTGACAACAGCTTCGTCCTCGCCTGGTCGAACGCGGACGAGCTCGACGGGCTGGAGCTGCAGCCGCGGGACATCCGCCCCGCTCTGGCAGCTCTGCTTCGCTCCGCTTGCACGCCATGGTGACGCGCCGTCGAGATGTCCGGATGGTGAGAAGCGATAAAGGGACCGCAGGGCTCACCGAGAATGTGTTGACTGCCGACCCCCTCACGATGCCCCAGGAGACGTCATGTCCGTGACCGATGAGCTTCTCGACGCCAACCGGGACTACGCGGAGTCGTTCGAAGGGCCACTCCCGCTTCCCCCAGCTCGCCACGTCGCGATCGTCGCATGCATGGACGCCCGGCTGGACCCGGCGAGGATGCTCGGCCTCAGCGAAGGCGATGCTCACGTCATCCGCAATGCGGGAGGGGTCGTGACAGACGACGCCCTTCGGTCCCTGGCGATCAGTCAACGGCTGCTCGGGACCACCGAGATCGTCCTCGTCCACCACACCGACTGCGGGATGCTGACCTTCTCTGACGACGAGTTCCGAAACGGGATCGAAGCCGAGACGGGGATCCGGCCGGCCTGGGCGGCGGAGGCCTTCGCCGATGTGGAGGCCGACGTCAGACAGTCCGTCAAGCGGATCACCTCATCGCCGTACGTGCCGCACACCAACGCGATCCGCGGCTTCGTCTTCGACGTGGCGACCGGCGGTCTCGGCGAGGTGGATGTCGACTGACGGCGTCGGCCCTCAGGACGACGACCTGGGGCCGCCGGCGATGAACCAGCTTCGACACCCCGCGAGACCGGTGATCTCGACCGCCGGGCGTTCGGACCTGTCCCAGCCCGCCCGGTCGAGCCGGAGTCGGGGCATCTCCGAAGCGACGTCGCCACGCCGGTGGCGCACACTCCCGTTGGGTCGGTAGCCCAGTGATCGGGACACTCCGAGCGACGCGGCGTTGTCGCTCCAGGCCTCGGTGAGTGCCGTCTCCGCCTCCAGGCCGGCGAACGCGAGCGACAGCACCGCGTGCCGAGCGAGCTTGCCGAGGCCTCGGCCCCGGAACTCCGCACCGAGCCACGAGGCCGTCTCCACCGTGCGGAGCACGCGGAAGTCCTTGGCCTCCAGATCCTGCACTCCGATGAGCCGGTCTCCCTGCCGCACCGCCAGGTCGAGAGTCCAGTCGTCCGGTGTCCACGCGCCGCGGGCACGCCAGTGCTCCTGTCGCAGCGCGACGGCTCGCGCAACTGTCTCCGCAACAGCGAAAGGGCGCGGGGTCGCCGGGTTCATCTCGAGGTCTGCCGGGAGCAGGTCTCCGAGAAGGTCGAGGTCCGCATCGACGACCGGTCGCAGCACCAACTCCCCTACTGCGAGCACGAGGTCGTCGAGCGGCCAGTACGGCGAGGGCGGGACGGGCACCGGGAAATTGTAGAGCGCCAAGGCCCGACCTCACCGCCGAACGGACGCGGCTGCGCGCTCCACCGTCAGCAGGCTCTCCGCGTGGTGCTCGGCGTGGAACGCCGCGGCACCACCACGGGCGCCGAAGAGTCGTTTGGACCAGACCAGCCAGCCGACCGCCGCGACGTTGACGAGGAGCAGCAGGACGCGGAGGACGGTGACCCGCTCGGTGAGCTCGTAGATCTCCACCGGCACGAAGATGCTGGTGGCGACCACGGCAAAGTACTCCCCCCACCTCTTCATCAGCCACAGCCCGACGCCCTCGACGAACTGGACGGCGGCATAGGCGAGCAGCGCCAACGCGATCCACGTCAGCGTCGCGGGCGACATCGAGAAGGCCTGGTTGACACCGCGAACGACCTTCGAGTCGTCGATGTTCCAGCCGATTTGGTCGGCCAGCGGGCGCAGCAAGGGAAGCTCACGCGCGAAGGACTTGTGCAGGTCCTCCCGCGAGTTCTTGAAGGCGAAGACGAGGATGGCCAGCAGGACGAGACCGAGTCCCCGCAGCACGCGCTCCGCAGCGAGCAGGCGCATGATCCGGCGGTCCCTGAGCAGCCGTCCTCTCGGGACCTCGGGTGCGTCGTCGGCCGGCCCGCCGGCCATGGCCGGACCGACGACATACGTGGCACAGCGCAGGCAGCGCCACGCCTCGCCCGCGGGTGTCTCGACGCGCAGCCGCTCCCGCAACGCCGCCTCGTCGGGCGCATAGGTCTCGTGACCGCTTCGGCCACAGGTCGCGAGGTTCCAGTCCACCTGGGCAGACTAGCCACTCATCAACACGTCGCTCAGCAGCAAAGTAGGCTGCGGACATGGTGAACCTGACTGTCGGCGAAGCCCAGACCCGTGCCGCGTCTGTGCAGGTGAGCGGATACGAGATCGAGCTGGACCTCGACACCGGCGAGTCGACGTTCGAGTCGATGTGCCGGATGACGTTCCAGAGCCGGGAAGGCAAGGCCACCTTCGTCGAGATCGCGACCGACGTGCTCCATGAGGTCGACCTGAACGGTGCCCCGCTGGACGTCTCGTTGCTCAGCGACGGGAGGTTCCCGATTGAGCCGGCGGTAGGAAGCAACATGCTGACGGTGCGCGCCACGATGAGCTACTCGCACGACGGCGAGGGACTGCATCGGTCGGTGGACCCGGAGGACGGCAAGGCCTATGTCTACGCGATGACGTTCCTCGATGCCGCCCCCCGCGTCTTCGCCTGCTTCGACCAGCCCGACCTCAAGGCCGAGGTGAGCGTGCGGGCAAAGGTCCCTGAAGGCTGGAGCGTGCTGGGCAACGGGCGTGCGCAGCAAGAGCACGACGTCGACGGAGGCCCCGTCGGCTGGTGGACGATCGCACTGACGAAGCCGCTGTCCACGTATCTCATCACGCTGGTTGCCGGGCCGTACCACGCGATCGCGGCCGAGCACGACGGCATCACCTTGGGACTTCACTGCCGCCAGTCCCTGGCGACGCATCTCGACAAGGATGCCGAGGAGCTGTTCACGCTCACCGGGCAATGCTTCGACGAGTACCACCGGCTGTTCGGCATCCGCTATCCCTTCGGCGAGTACCACCAGGTGTTCGTGCCGGAGTTCAATGCCGGCGCCATGGAGAACCCGGGATGTGTCACGTTCATGGACGAGCTGGTGTTCAGGGCTCAGGCGACTGACAGCCAGCGCAGCAACCGGGCCAACACGGTCGCCCACGAGATGGCCCACCAGTGGTTCGGGGACCTCGTCACCATGCGGTGGTGGGACGACCTGTGGCTCAACGAGTCGTTCGCCGACTACATGGGCCACCGGGTGTGTGTCGACGCCACGTCGTTCACCGACAACTGGCTGCTCTTCGCCTTGGACAACAAGGCGTGGGGCCTCGACGCGGACCAGCGGTCGTCCACGCATCCCGTGGCAGGCAACGGCTCTCCCGACGCGCACTCGGCACTGACCAACTTCGACGGGATCTCCTACTCGAAGGGCGCGGTCGCCCTGCGCCAGCTGGCGGGCTACCTCGGTGACGAGGCGTTCGTGCGCGGGATCGTCGACCACCTGACCACGCATTCCTACCGCAATGCCACGCTCGCGGACCTCGTCACCAGCTGGGAGACGGCCAGCGGACGGAACCTCTCCGACTGGACGGCCGGCTGGCTCGAGACGTCGGGCGTGGACACGTTGTCTGTCCGGCGAGGGCCATCGACGACGATCGAGCGCGAGGGCGGGGCGCCGAACGGTGCCCCGCGGGTCCACGCGATTAAGGTCACGTCGTACGACGAGGAGGGCACAGCAACCACGGTCCCCGTGGTCCTCACCGACGACTCGACGCAGATCCCACTGGACAGCTCCGACCCGAGCACCCTCGTGCTGCCGGACAGCGAGGACGAGAGCTGGGCGAAGATCAGCCTCGACTCCTCAGCCGTCGCCAGGCTTCCCGCGCTGCTCCCCCAGATCGACAGCGCCATCAGCCGAGCGGTTCTCTGGGGCGCCCTCCGGGACGGTCTGCTGGATGCCCACGTCGCCCCGGATGACTACCTACACGTGGCGTGTGCGGCACTTCCCCACGAGGGCAACGACTTCATCGTCGGCCGGGTACTGACCGAGTCGGTGGCACGCGCGGGCACCTACCTGCACACGGGTGCCCAGCTCCAGCAACTCGAGTCGCTGGCCCACGACCTGCTCGACGCGTCACAACCCGAGAGCAACCGCCAGCTCCTCGCGAGCCGGGCGCTGCTGATGGTCACGACGGACGTGAAGATGCTCTGGTCATGGCTCGACGGTCACGCTCACGACGGGCTGCTGATGGATGCCGACATGCGGTGGCGGGTACTGGAGCAGCTGTGCGTGCTGGGAGTCGCAGGTCGGGACGACATCAGGCGCGAGAAGGAGCGGGACCCCTCATCACAGGGAGCCGTTGCTGCCCTGCGCTGTGGGGCGGCGTTGCCCACCGCCGACGGCAAGCAGTCGGCGTGGGAGACGATCACCACCGACCGCGATATCAGCAACCACGACCTGTACGCGCTCTGCGCGTCCTTCTTCCGCGCGTCTCAGCAGCATCTGACCCGCCCCTACGTCCCACGCTTCTTCTCGGACCTGCCGGCCACGGCCCAGTGGCGCAGCGGCTGGGTCGTCCAGACCTCGTGCCACCTGACCTTCCCGCGCTTCGCTGCAACCGACGACATCCTCGAGCTGGCTGACGACGTGCTGAACGGCTCGGTCCTTGACTCCTTCGCGCGCCGCGCGATCAGCGACCAGACCGACGATCTGCGACGCCTGCGGGCAAGCCGGCAGAGCTTCGGCGAAGGCTGACCCGGTCCTGGTCGGCGGCATCGTCCACGGACGGGCCCGACCGGTCCAATCCGGGTCGCGTCCCGTCGGGGCCCGCCTGCACGTCCGCGGCGACGGCATCGGGCGGCCGCTCGACATGAGCCTGTTGTGGCTGGGGGGCGACGCCGGCCGGCAGCACGACCAGCTTGGGTGACCGGAAGGGCATGGCTGCGTCGATTCCCACCGTCAGTGCGAGCACGGCACCGCCCACCATGAAACCGCCGACGAGGTCGCTGAACCAGTGCCAGCGCAACAGTAGCGACGTCGCGAGCATTACGGCGGACAGCGCGCAGACGAACCCGAAGAGGAGGCGTTTCATCCGCGGGGACACCCGTCCGTAGTGCGTGACCAGGTGGTAGCAGAGACCGTAGACCACCAAGATGTTGGCCGTGTGACCGCTCGGGTACATGTCGCCGTCGGCGAAGAACGATTGTCCGGACAGCGGCCGGCCCCGGGACATCGCGAGCTTGGCGATGAGCACGATCAGGTTGACGGAGAAGACGGCGATGGTCGCGAGCAGTGCGGGCCGCCACGAGCGGTGCCGCCAGGCGGTGACCGCGACGACGACCGCGAGAATGGGTAGGCACACCGCGCGCTGGCCCACCCGGTCCACCCTGGTCAACACCGGCCAGAGCGACTGCACGTGGAAGTTCCGGTTGAGGAAGGAGTCCAGGCTGATGAACGGGCTCCAGTTCACCACGAGCCAGGTGTAGACCACGAAGGCGACGGAGAGCCCGGCCGCTGCGGCCAGACTGCCGCGAAGCGGACGGGTATACCGTCGCATGCGTCGGGGACGCGTCGGCGCCCTCGCTGTCGTCGTCGTGTGGTGCATCGTGGGCTCAATCTACCAACCAACCGTGGCCTGGGCTTGACTCGGCGAGGACCCCGCCGACAGCGCGGTAGCCTGCGTGGGTGAGCGACGCGACCCGCCCGGGACCGACCACCGCCCGGCTCGTGCACGAAGCCGTCGCCGGCACGCTGCGTCGCCGTCCGGACCGGGTGATCACCGAGGAGCCTCTCGAGATCCGCGTCGGCTGGCCGGGCCACCGCGCCACCCGGGTCGCGGTCGCGATGCGCACGCCTGGCGCCGACTTCGAGCTCGCCGCGGGCTTTCTGATCAGCGAGGGCATCGTCCGCCTCGGCGACGCACCGCGGACCATCACCTACTGTCTCGACACGGCGCTGACGCCGGAGCAGCAGTACAATGTGGTGACCGTGGGGCTGCGTCGAACGCCGATGCGCACCCCCGCGGCCCGCTTTACCGCCTTGTCGTCGGCGTGTGGCGTCTGCGGCACCCAGAGTCTCGACGACGTCTTCGCGGCGGACGCGGCTCCACTCGCGGTCTCGGCGGTGATGGATCCAGGGCTATTGGGCACGCTGCCGGCCGCACTCCGATCCGCTCAACCGGTCTTCGCCAAGACCGGCGCGGTGCACGCCGCCAGCGTGTTCTCCTTCGCGGGCTCCCTTTGTGTCGTGCGCGAGGACGTCGGCAGGCACAACGCCGTCGACAAGGTGCTCGGCGCCCGGCTGCTCGGAGCTGCGTCGTACGGCGAGCAGTCGGTGCTGTGCGTGAGCGGACGCATCGGCTTCGACATCGTGACGAAGGCTGTGGCCGGGCGGATCCCCGTCGTGATCGGGGTCGGCGGGCCGTCGAGCCTCGCCGTCCAGCTCGCCGACCGGGCCGGAGTCACGGTGTGCGGGTTCGCCCGTGGGTCGCGGTACGTCGTCTACACACACCCGGGCCGGATCGCGCACACCTGACGCATCACCCGGCGGCGTGTGCATCCCCGAACTGTCGGCAGCCGCTCATAGGTTGGCAGGCATGCGCATCCTGCACACCTCAGACTGGCACCTGGGACGCTCGTTCCACCGGGTCGGCCTGCTCGACGCACAAGCAGTCTTCGTCGACCACCTCGTCGAGACCGCCGTGCGCGAGCGCGTGGACGTCGTAGCCGTGAGTGGAGACATCTTCGACCGGGCCCTGGCCCCCGTCGATGCCGTTGCCCTGGGCAGCTCCGCGCTGAAGCGACTGCTGGGTGCCGGGGTCCGGGTGGTCATGACCAGTGGCAACCACGACTCCGCGCAGCGACTGGGTTTCGCGGCCGAACTGATCGATGCCGCCGGCGTCCATCTGCGCACCGACCCGGCGGCAGTCGGGTGTCCGGTGCTGATCGGCGATGCCCACGGTGACGTGGCCTTCCACGGCATTCCCTACCTCGAGCCGGATCTGGTCGCCACGAGCTGGTCCTTGATGCGGCGCAGCCATCAAACGGCACTCGACGAGGCGATGCGTCGGGTGCGCTCCGACCTTGCGACGCGCGGCGGCGGGACCCGTTCGGTGGTGCTCGCCCATGCCTTCGTTGCGGGGGCTCGGCACAGCGACAGCGAGCGGGACATCAGCGTCGGAGGCGTGCAGAGCGTCGCCGTCGAGACATTCGACGGCGTCGACTACGCAGCGCTCGGTCATCTGCACGGGCGGCACACGCTGGCGTCCGGTCTGCGCTACAGCGGCTCGCCCCTCGCCTACTCCTTCTCGGAGGCCGATCACCTCAAGGGCAGCTGGCTCGTCGAGCTGGGCCCCGCCGGTCTGGGCGCTGTCGAGTTCGTCGAGGCTCCGGTTCCACGGCGACTGGCGACCATCCGAGGGGATCTGGAACAGCTGCTCACCGACACCCGCTTCACGGCGCACGAGACCAGCTGGGTCCATGCCAGCCTGACCGACCCGCACCGGCCGCGGCGAGCGATGGAGCTGCTCCAGCGCCGATTTCAGCACACGCTCGTGCTGTCGTTCGAGCCGGCCGGCCGGCCGGGTAGTGACGCTGGCGAGACACGTCGACGGCTCGCCGGTCGCTCCGACGCGCAGCTGGTTGCCGACTTCTTCGTCGACGTGGCCGGGCGACCGATCCGCCAGGACGAGGCCGAGGTGATGCAGCGTGCCTCCGACGCCTGCCGGCGGCAGCAGGACGCAGCGTCATGAGAGTCCACCGCCTCGAGATCACGGCGTTCGGCCCGTTCGCGGGGACGCAGGCGATCGACTTCGAGCCACTCAACGCCGCTGGCGTCTTCCTGCTCACCGGTCAGACCGGAGCCGGCAAGACGAGCATCCTGGATGCGATCTGCTTCGGCCTCTTCGGCCAGGTGCCCGGCGTGCGCGACAAGGCGAAGGCCTACCGCAGCCATCACGCCCCGCGAGACGTCGCGCCTCGCATCGTCCTCGAGGTCACCCTGCAGGGACGGCGGCTCAGGCTTACCCGACTGCCGGTCTGGTCGCGACCGTCTCGGCGGGCCAGGTCCGGCTACGTCGAGGAGAAGGCGCGCGCGCTCGTCGAGGAGCTCGTCGACGGCGCCTGGCTGCCGCGGTCATCGCGCGTCGACGAGGTCGGGCACCTCGTCTCCCGGCTGCTCGGCCTCAACCGCGACCAGTTCTGCCAGGTCGTGATGTTGCCGCAGGGCGACTTCCAGGCCTTTCTGCGGGCCGGCGGGCGCGAGCGGCAGCACATCCTGGAGACCCTCTTCGGCACCCAGCAGTTCCAGGCGGTGGAGCGGTGGTTGGCCGAGCACCGTCGTGTGCAGGCCCGCCGCTGCCGCGAGCACGAGGAGACGATCGGGCGGCTCGCGGCACGGCTGCACGAGGTTTGCGTCCCGGTCGACGCCGACGACCCGCCCTTCGACGAGTCGGAGCTCGCCAGCAACCCACACGACCTCCTGAGGTCGGTGCGACAGCTCGTCGAGTCAGGGACGGCTGAGCTGGGCAGCGCGCGTGCCGCCGTCGAGGGCAGCGCGTCGCGCGCGAAGCACGCCGAGCACGCGCGGGACGAGGCCCGGACGCTCGCCGACCGCCGCGAGCGCCACCTGGAGGCCCGGCGACACCACGACGCACTCCTGGCGACGCGGGACGTGGTCGCCGCCAGGCAGACCCGGGTCCGACGGGCACGTGCGGCAGAGCCGTTGCTGCCGCTCGTGACGCTCACGAGCGAAGCCGAGGAGACAGTCGACCGGTCACGCCTGGCGGCCACGGCTGCCGTGGCCCGGGTCACCACGACCAGCGGTCTCCCTCTCACAGGCTCGCCGGATCACCAGGTCAGGTCGACCGAGGAGGCCAGCGTGCTGGCTCGCCGGCTCGCCGACCGCATCGCACGGCTGGAGTCCATGGTGGCGGTCGAGTGCGAGTGCGATGACCTGACGATGAGCATTCGAGAGGTCGAAGCGCCCCGGAGTGCGCTTGTCGAAGCCATCGACGGACTCACCGCCAGTGCCCGTGAGACCCCAGGTCGGATTGCGGATCTGCGGACCCGCCTCGAGACGGCAACCGCGACCGTCGTGCGCGGCGCCGAGGCAGAGCACCGTCGGCGGAGCGCCGCTGACGCGCTCGAAGCCGCACGCGAGGTCGCGGCGTGCGACGCGTTGGGCGCCAGGCTCAACGTCGCGATCCTGGTGGCTCGCGAGACGTCTGTCGGTGCGGTCGAGGAGTGGCTGGCGGCCCGAGAGCGCTACCTCGCGGGGCTCGCTGCCGAGCTCGCGGGACTTCTCGCGGACGGCGAGCAGTGCCCGGTCTGCGGAAGCAGCACTCATCCGTCGCCGGCGACTCCGACGTCAACCCATGTGACCGCCCACCAGGAGGCCGCTCTGCTGCGCGAAGCCACCCGTGCTCGAGATGTCCTGGCGGGGCTGGAGGCCGAGAGAGCCGACGCCCTCGCCAGCCGCTGCGAGGCGGTGGTCCGTTCTGGTGGCCTCGACGAGCGAGGGGCCGCGGCAGCCGTCGAGCAGGCGACGACCGAGCTCGCGATGGCTTCGACCGCGTCCGTCGAGCACGCCGCGCTCAGTCGCGAGCACGAGCTGCTCGTCGCCGAGGAGGAGTCGCATGGGGCGGCGCTCGAGCTCGCCGTCACCGAGCTCGCCCGCTCGGACGAGCGCCTCGACGGATGGCAGCGTCGCCTCGCTCTGCTCAGGACCAGGCTCGTCGAGGAGCTGGGTGGCGCCCTGCGCCTGGCCGATGTGCTCGCCCAGGCAGCCGACGATGCCGGGCGGTGTCGCGTCCTGGAGGCGGCACTGCGCAGCGCGGAGGAGGCCGAGCGGGCACTGGACCGGGCTCGCGAGCGGCTCCATGCCGCGGTTGCCGCCTCGGACTTCGCCGACCGCGACGAGGTCGCGGCGGCCTGCCTCTCGCAGGCGGAGATCGCCCACGAGGAGGCACTCGGCCGGGCACACGAGGTCGACCTGGCCGGCTGGTCCCGTGTCCTGGCGGACCCCGTCCTGGTAGAGGCTGCCGGCGCATCGGCTCCAGACCTCACCCGGCTGGAGTCCGAGGCCGCAGAGTCGGCCGACGCGGCGCACACGGCAGCCGACCGCGCGGCGTCCCTCGAGCGTCGCCAGTCACGGCTCGAGGAGCTCGTCGTCGAGCTCGACGAGATGGTCGCGGCGCTCGTCCCGTTGCTTGCCGCCCGGGACCTGGCCGAGGAGCTCGCCGGCCTGTGTGCGGGCACGTCGACCGATAACGTCACGCGCACCGCCTTGTCGCACTACGTGCTGGCGACCCGGCTCGCGCAGGTCGTCGCGGCGGCCAACCTCCGGTTGGACTCAGTCGGAGGCGGGCGATACCAGCTCGAGCACACGATGATCCGCGGTGCGGGTGACGCTCGGGGGGGCCTGGGCCTGGTGATGCGAGACACCCATACCGACCAGGGCCGCGACCCGGCGACCCTGTCGGGCGGCGAGACCTTCTACGTGAGTCTGAGTCTCGCCCTCGGACTCGCTGATGTCGTGACTGCCGAGGCCGGGGGTGCTGAGCTGTCGACGCTCTTCGTCGATGAGGGGTTCGGCAGCCTCGACGACGACACCCGCGACGAGGTGCTCGATGAGCTCGATGCACTGCGCTCGGGAGGGCGCACGGTTGGGCTCGTCAGCCACCTCGCGGAGCTGCGCGTTCGCTGCCCCGTCCAGCTCCATGTGGTCGCGTCGGCCGGCGGTTCACGCTGTCTGCCGGTGACCGGGACGGGTTGTTAGGCTGCCGGGCATGCCCGCCGTACCCGAGATGGACCCCCCGTTCGTCGCGCTCCCTCGCGAGTCGCTTGCCGCCGCGGCGCTGAGCCGCGCTGCCGACTTCGGTGCCAGCCACTGCGACGTCCGGATCGAGCGGATTCTGACGCAGCACGTCCAGCTGCAGGACGCCGCCCTGGTGGACGCCGGCATGGAAACTGACCTGGGCCTCGCGGTACGCGTCGTGCTCGACGGGACGTGGGGGTTCGCGGCAGGGATTGCGCTCACCGTCGACGAGGCGGTTCGAGTCGCGGAGCAGGCGATCCGGGTGGCAATGGTGGCCAAGGCGATCTCCGTCGAGGCGATCGAGCTCGCCGACGAGCCCACGTATCGGGACGCGATCTGGATGTCGTCATACGAGATCGATCCTTTCCAGGTGCCGACTGCCGACAAGATAGCCCTCCTCGCGGACTGGAGCGCCCGGCTGCTGGCCCACCCAACCGTCGACCACGTGAGCGCCGGTGTCGGACAGGTTCGGGAGAACAGCTTCTACGCCGACTCGCACGGCACCTCCACTCTTCAGCAGCGGATCCGGGTCGAGCCGGTGATCGAGGTCTTCGGCGCGGACACCGAGCGCGGCATCTTGGACTCGATGCGAACCGTGGCCGCTCCCACCGGCCGGGGCTGGGAGTACCTCGACGGGGACGTCTACGACTGGGATGGCGCGCTCGCGGCTCTGCCGGACCAGCTCGCAGCCAAGCTGAGTGCACCGCCGGTCGAGGCCGGCCGCTACGACCTGGTCGTGGATCCGACGAACCTCTGGCTGACGATCCACGAGAGTATCGGGCACGCCACCGAGCTCGACCGAGCTCTCGGCTACGAGGCCAACTACGCGGGCACCTCGTTCGCCACCGTCGACAAGCTGGGCAGCCTGCGCTACGGGTCGCCGTGCATGCACGTGACAGCGGACCGCACCGTCGAGCACGGCCTCGCGACGATCGGCTGGGACGACGACGGCGTGCAGACTCAGTCCTGGGACCTCATCCGCGACGGGGTCCTCGTCGGCTACCAGACCGACCGTCGGATTGCGGCGCTGATGTCGTGGGGCCGGTCCAACGGCTGTGCCTTCGCGGACTCACCTGGACATACCGCGATCCAGCGGATGGCGAACGTGTCACTGCAGCCGGGACCCGACGACACGTCGACCCAGGACCTCATCTCGCGGGTCGAGCGCGGGCTCTACGTGGTCGGCGACAACTCCTGGAGCATCGACATGCAGCGTTACAACTTCCAGTTCACCGCGCAACGTTTCATCGAGATCCGTGACGGCGAGCTCCGAGGCCAGGTCCGCGACGCCGCCTACCAGGCAACAACCACGGACTTCTGGGGATCGATGGAGGCCGTCGGCGGCGCCGGCACCTGGCAGCTCGAGGGCGCGTTCAACTGCGGAAAGGCACAGCCAGGCCAGGTGGCGCCGGTGAGCCATGGCTGTCCGTCGGCACTCTTCCGTGGCGTGCGAGTGCTCAACACCGGCACGGAAGCGGGTCACTGACATGGCCACTCCCCAGGCGCTCGTCGACCACGCGCTTGACGTGAGCGCGGCGGACCACTGCTCGGTGCTGCTCCGACAGACATCGACTGCGAACCTCCGGTGGGCCAACAACACCTTGACGACCAACGGCGTGATGAGTGCGTGCCACGTCACCGTGGTGTCACAGATATCCGCGGCCGGTGGCACCGCGGCTGGGGTGGTCACCGAGCCGGCCTCGTCGCCGTCGGAGGTCGCGGACCTGGTGGCCCGAGCCGACGCCGCGGCCCGCGATGCCTCGGCGGCGGAGGACGCCAACAGCGTCGTCTCCGGCAGCGAGGCCGCGGACTGGGACGAGCCGCCCGGTTCGACGAGCATCGACGTCTTCGACACGTTCGCGTCCGACCTCGGCGAGGCGCTGAGCCGCGCTCGCCTCGAAGGTCGCCTGCTCTACGGATATGTCGACCATGCCGTGGAGACGACGTACCTCGCCACGTCGGCAGGTCTCAGGCTTCGCCACGAGCAGCCGTCGGGCCACGTCGGGATAACCGGCAAGCCCTCCGACCTCTCGACATCGGCGTGGGTCGGGCAGGCCACCGACGACTTCTCCGACGTCGACGTGGCTGCACTCGATGACGCGCTCGTCAAGCGCATCGGCTGGGCTACTCGATCGGTTGACCTGCCGGCGGGCCGCTACGAGACGCTGCTGCCGCCGACGGCCGTCGCGGACCTGCTGACCTACGCGTACTTCGTGTCGAGCGGCCGCGACGCCCACGAAGGGCGGACCGTGTTCAGCGCGCCCGGAGGTGGCACCCGGCTAGGGCAGCGGATCGCGCGGCCGGGTGTCCGGGTCTTCTCCGACCCTCGTCATCCGGGACTGCACGCGATCCCGTTCGTGGCGGCTCGCAGCAGCAGCTCGTCCACCAGCGTCTTCGACAACGGTCTGCCGGTCGGGCCCGCCGACTGGATCCTCGACGGAACGCTCACGGCGCTGCCAACGTCTCGCTACACGGCGAGCCTCACCGGGCTCGACGTCCACCCGCTCGTCGACAACCTGGTCCTCGAAGTCACCGGAGGGGCGGGGTCGGTGGATGATCTCGTGGCGGGCTCGGAGCGGGCGCTGCTGCTCACCTGTCTGTGGTACATCCGCAAGGTCGACTCCCAAGAGCTGCTGCTCACCGGCCTGACCCGCGACGGCAGCTACCTGGTGGAGCATGGAGAGGTCGTCGGGGCGGTCAACAACTTCCGCTTCAACGAGAGCCCGATCTCCCTTCTCGGCAGGTTCACCGAGGCAGGCTCGACCGAGCGCTCGTTCTCGCGGGAGTGGGGTGACGTGTTCAAACGCACCGCGACGCCTGCACTGCGGATCCCCGACTTCAACATGTCGAGTGTCAGCCAGGCCAGCTGACAACCGGTGAAGGCTGCTCACCGCGTCAGCGGCCGAGCCCATCGATGACCTCGGCTCCGGGTAGCTCGGAGAGTAGCTTGCCGGCAAGCAGGAGCTTGGACCTTCGGACGCCGGAGCCGATGATCGCGACGTCCATGTCCGGTACGGCGCTGTCGAGGAGCACCCGCCACGAGGCGGGTAGCCCCAGGGGGGTGATCCCGCCGTACTCCATGGCCGACTCCTGGACGGCCCGCTCCATCGTGAGGAACGACAGCTTGCGCACATCGAGGATCCGCTTGACCAGGGTGTTGACATCCGTCCGGGTGTCCGCCCGCACCACACAGGCAGCGATCCGTTCCTCACCGCCGCGTCGGCCCGCCACCACCACGCAGTTGGCGCCCGCCGTGATCGGCAGCGAGAAGGCCGCCATCATCGCGGTGGTGTCCGCAACTGCCGGGTCGATCTCGACGACTGCGACAGACGAGGCGTGCTGCCATGCCCCCAGGGCTTGGGCTACGGGCATGGCGAGAAGCTCCGGGCGGTCGATGGCGCGCAACGAGGTCAGGTTCCCGATCGACGGGAGCACCATGGCGTGTGGTCCTTTCACGAGGCGGATCTGGTGGCAGGCTACTGCGGCGTACGTGCGCCGAGATATGACGCGACGCGGCGAGAGGGAAGATTCCTGCCACCCAGATGTCTTACATATCGTGTTACGATTGGCAGATGTCAGACACGATCACGTTTCGTCCGGACGATGACGCCCGACGCGCTCTTGACGCGCTGACCGCCGACGGCACGGCCGTGTCGACCGCCGTGCGCTCCGCGCTGATCGATGCCGCGCGCGCACGTGCGCGCCATCGATTGCACTCCGAGGCTGTGGCCATCGCTGGTGATGCCGCAGATCGCGCCGAGGCGGCACAGGTACTCAGAGACATGGAGACGTTGCGTGCGTGGTGACGTCTACCGGCTCCGTTCGCCACGCGGTGCTCGCGGCCACGAGCAGACCCGTGCCCGCTACGCGGTCGTGGTGCGTACTTGCGGAGCAGACCGCAGCCTAGGCGCAGCGACTTCAGGTACGGAGCCCGCACGGTCCGGCCGACCCAGGACTCCTCGGCAACTGACGGCCGCTGAACGCCATTCGCCTAGCCCCCTGGGATGGGTGCCTCCGGGTCGTAGGGGATCCGCGTGAACACGAAGGTCGCCGCCTCCAGGTGAGAGATCGAGCCGTCTGCTCGGCGGACCACCTCCAAGGTCTCGCCGTCGAGGTAGCCCGACGAGCCCACGAACCGGTCGGTCCCGGCGCTTCGAAGGATGCACCATGGTTCCCTCGAGCCGAGAGCCTTGGAGACCAGCGCCGTGCCGTCGTAGGAGAACGTGATCGCGGTGTTGCCCCAGTGCCAGAGGCCGAGCACCTCGAGTACCGGCGCCGACACCTCGCGGACCGGCTCCCAGGCAAGAGGGATCGAGGGCTCCTGCTCCTCCAGCACTCTCAGCAGGTCGAGCGGCAGGCCCTGGCACCGCAGGCCGATCGTGCCGTTCGCGAGACAGACGGCCCCGGTTCGGCGAGCTCTGTCGACGAACAGCCCGGCGAGGAAGCCGGGCATCGAGCCGGTGTGGCCGACGTACGTCCGGCTCTCGGCCCGGGCAAGCTGGAGGCCGAGCCCGTAGGCGCCCGAAGCGTCGTCGGGGACGCCTGACTGCGCGATCGTCATCTCGCGCAGCGTGTCGGGAGAGATGACGGCAGGATCGGGGTCGGCGAGGAAGGCCGCGTACCGGGTCAGGTCGATCACCGTGCTCCAGACCTGACCGGCCGGGCCCATGGCCCGGGTGTCCTGGGCCGGCTCGTTGGTCAGCGTGCCGGCGAACGCATGGATGCTGAAGCCAGATGCCACCGGGTCGGTCGGACGAGTGCTCGTCCGATGCATGCCGAGTGGCCGGAGCAGTCGGCTCTCGAGCGCCGCCGCCCAGGATGTGCCCGTCGTGCGCGCGACGACCTCTCCGAGCAACGCGAATGCGAGGTTGGAGTAGTGGAACCGCTCCCCTACAGGGAACACGGCCGTGGAGTCGTCCAGCGTCCCCGCGAGCGCGTCGTATGAGACGCCCGGGCTGCGCTCCCACCATGTGCCTCGTGGTTCCGCCTGCATGCCGGACGAGTGAGACAACAGCTGTCGCAGCGTGCGGTCGCCGTACGCCACGCCAGGAAGGTGGACTTCCAGGCGGTCCGACAGGTCGAGAAGTCCAACGTCGCGCAGCTGCATGACGAGCATCGCCGTGAGGGTCTTGGTGATGGAACCGATCCGGAACTGCGTCTGTGCGGTCGGCTCTGCATCTCCGGTGCGGGACACCAGCGACCCATGAGACCCGAACCAGACCAGCTCGCCGGCTCGGACGACACCTGCGACGAGCGCCGGGAGCCGGCCGGCGACCTGCTCGGTGGCGACGATCGACAGCAACCGGTTGGCTGTGGGCCTCAGGACTCCCTGCGGGCTCACAGCGCGAAGGCCTCGGGAGGTGGGCATGAGCAGACGAGGTGCCGATCGCCGTAAGCCTGGTCGATGCGCCCGACCGGGGGCCAGTACTTGTCGGGGGTAGGTCCCGCCGGGAAGGCGGCAGTCTCCCGGGAGTAGGACCGGTTCCACTCCCCCGTCAACGCCTGGATCGTGTGTGGTGCATGGCGAAGCGGACTGTCGTCCAATGTCGTCCGACCCTGCTCGATGTCGTCGATCTCGGCTCGGATCGCGACCATCGCGTCGCAGAACCGGTCGAGCTCGGGCAGGCTTTCGGACTCGGTCGGCTCCACCATGAACGTGCCCGGCACCGGAAAGCTCATCGTCGGGGCGTGGAAGCCGTAATCGACGAGTCGCTTCGCGATGTCGTCCACCATGACGCCACTCGCCTTGGTGAGGCCGCGTACGTCGATGATGCACTCGTGGGCTACCAGGTCGCCATGTCCCTTGTAGAGCACGGGAAAGTGCTTGTGCAGCCGATGCGCGATGTAGTTCGCGGAGAGGATCGCCACCTGCGTCGCTTCGCGGAGACCGTCGGCGCCCATCATGGCGATGTAGGCCCACGAGATCGGCAGGATGCCCGCCGAGCCGAACGGGGCCGAGCTCACCGGCCCGATGCCGTCGCGACGGGCGGGGTCGGGATGTGCGGGATGGCTCGGCAGGTACGGCGCGAGGTGGGCCGCGACTGCGACCGGCCCGACTCCGGGACCCCCACCACCGTGCGGGATGCAGAACGTCTTGTGCAGGTTGAGGTGGGACACGTCGCCACCGAACTGTCCCGGTTTCGCCAGTCCCAGCAGCGCGTTCAGGTTGGCGCCGTCGATGTAGACCTGTCCGCCGTGGTCGTGGACGGTAGCGCAGAGGTCGGTGATCGTGTCCTCGAACGCGCCGTGGGTGGAGGGATAGGTGACCATGATCGCGGCCAGCCGCGCAGCGTGGGTGTCACACTTCGCCCGCAGGTCGTCGAGGTCGATGGCGCCGTCGTCAGCCGCCTTGACCACGACGACCTGCATGCCCGCCATGACGGCAGATGCCGCGTTGGTCCCGTGGGCGCTGGACGGGATCAGGCAGACGTCGCGCTCGGGCTGGCCGGCAGCGTGGTGGTATCCGCGGATGGCGACGAGTCCCGCCAGCTCGCCCTGCGACCCCGCGTTCGGCTGGATCGAGACCGCCGTGTAGCCGGTGATCTCGGCGAGCCAGCCCTCGAGGGTCACGACGAGCTCTCGGTATCCCGCCGCGTCGTGCGCCGGAGCGAACGGGTGCAGATCGGCGAAGCCGGTCAGGCTGATCGGCTCCATCTCCGCGGTGGCGTTGAGCTTCATCGTGCAAGAGCCCAGCGGGATCATCCCCCGGTCGAGGGCGTAGTCGCGGTCGGACAGCCGCCGCAGGTAGCGGAGCAGGTCGGTCTCCGAATGATGGGTGTGGAACACCGGGTGGGTCAGGAACTCAGTGCTGCGGCGCAGCGTGGAGGGCAATGCGTCGGGGGTCTTCGCGTCGAGCGCCTCGATATCGACCTGGTCGACGCCGAACGCGGCGAGCACGCGCTGCAAGTGGGTGCGGGTGGTCACCTCGGACAGGGCCACCCCCACCCGGTCGGCGTCGGTGATCCGCAGGTGGAGCCCGAGCTCGCGGGCATGTGCCGCGACGGCCTCGGCCCGGTCGGGAACCACGACCGAGATCGTGTCGAAGAACGCATCGTGCTCGACGTCGACACCGGCTTCTCGCAGTGCGGCGGCGAGCACAGCGGCGTACCGGTGGGTACGCGTCGCGATCCGGGTGAGGCCGTCGGGACCGTGGTAGACGGCGTACATCGACGCCGCGACGGCCAGCAGCACCTGAGCGGTGCAGATGTTCGAGGTCGCCTTGTCCCGTCGGATGTGCTGCTCGCGAGTCTGCAGGGCCAGCCGGTACGCCGGTCGGCCCTCGGCGTCGACAGAGACACCGACGAGCCGCCCGGGCAGGTGCCGCTCGAGCCCGGGGGCGACTGCCATGAAGCCCGCGTGCGGGCCGCCGTAGAACAGCGGGACGCCGAACCGCTGGCTCGATCCGAGCACGACATCGGCACCGAGTGCTCCCGGCGACTCGAGCACCGTGAGCGCCAACAGGTCGGCGGCGACGACCGCGAGAGCTCCCGCCGCGTGGATCTGTTCGATGACCGGGCGGGGGTCGAGGACCCGGCCGCTCGCGCCGGGGTACTGGATCAACACCCCGCACATGTCAGCCGCAGGGAGGTCAGTGAGAACGTCGACGACGACGATCTCGATGTCCATGGCATTGGCGCGCGTCTTGATGACCGCGATCGTCTGTGGCAGGCAGTCCTTGTCGACCACGAAGCGACGCGACGGGCTCGACCGGTTCGCCCGTCGGACGAGCGTCATGGCTTCCGCGGCGGCGGTGCCTTCGTCGAGCAGCGACGCGTTGGCGGTCGGCAGGCCGGCCAGGTCGCTCACCATCGTCTGGAAGTTCAGCAGCGCCTCGAGCCGGCCCTGCGAGATCTCCGGCTGGTACGGGGTGTATGCGGTATACCAGGCGGGGTCCTCGAGCACGTTGCGCCGGATCACCGACGGCGTCACCGTCGCGGCGTACCCGAGTCCGATCATGGAGACGAGCGGGTGGTTGCGGGCCGCGAGCGACCGGAGTGCTTCCTGCGCGGCGGTCTCGCTCAGAGCGGGTGGGAGGTCGAGATCGCCGTTGGAACGGATCCGGTCGGGCATCGCCGCGAGGACGAGGTCGTCGAGGCTCTCGTAGCCGAGGGCGGCAAGCATCGTCTGCTGCTCCGCGGCGTCGGGCCCGATGTGGCGATGGGCGAACGGCGCGGCCGTCTCCAGGTCGAGGAGAGTGGGCGGAGAGGTCATGAAGAGGCTCCCGGCGTCGGTGGACGAGCCTCCCCCTCTGTCGCGTTGCCACTCCAGAGATGCCGGTCAGCACGGTCCTGTGGCCTGAGAGGTTCCGGGGAGGAGTTGCCCCTTCGGCGCCGGCGCGAGGCCGGTCTCTCCCGTGCGACTGTGGCGGCTCCGCTACCTTACCAGCGACCCGGGCGGTCCCCACTCAGCCGGACAACCGGGCCTGACGGCGCGCCGCGAGCTCGTCTCCCGGATGGGTCTCGTCGGTCCGCTCGGCCCGCTCGCTCGGCAGCTCGGAGAGCGATCCTTCGATCTCCCGCCAGACCCCGCCGATCGCGATGCCGAAGACTCCCTGTCCACCCTGGAGCAGGTCGATGACCTCGTCGGCGGACCGGCACTCGTAGACCGTGGCACCGTCGCTCATCAAGGTGACCCCGGTGAGGTCGTCGGTACCCCGCTCGCGCAAGTGGTGGACGGCGGTGCGGATCTGCTGGAGCGAGACGCCCGCGTCGAGCAGTCGCTTGATCACCTTGAGCAGCAGCACGTCTCGAAACGAGTACAGCCGCTGGGTCCCGGAGCCTCCGGCCGTCCTTACGGTCGGCTCGACGAGCGCGGTGCGCGCCCAGTAGTCCAGCTGGCGGTAGGTGATGCCGGCCACCTGGCAGGCCGTCGGACCTCGGTAGCCGACGTCCTCCGGCATCGGAGCGACGTCGTCGTCGAACAGCAGACCCTGCTCACTGGCCCGGCGCGCACTGTTGGAGGGTCCAGCCGAAGCGGCGAGCAGATCGTTGTCAGTCACGGTGGACCTCCGGTGGGCGCAGTCCTCTGCCCACCTCTGGCGGTACCGCCAGAGGTGAAGTTACAGCGAGGAAGTTCGCCTCCGACGGTACGGCGAACCAACGGCGAGGTCAACGAGGCCCCAGGCGTGTCGTAAGTCTCGATCAAAGGTCGAGGTTGAGAGTTAGTCCTGCTCGGGGACGAAGTCCTCCGGGGTGATCTGGTCAAGGAACTCGCGAAACTTCTCGACCTCCTCCTCCTGGTCGTCGGGCACGGCCAGCCCGACCTCGTCCAACACATCCTCGCTGCAGACGATCCGGCTGCCGGTGCGCAGCGCGAGCGCGATCGAGTCGGACGGACGCGCGCTCACCTCCACCGCGTTGCCCAGCACCAGAGTCGCGTAGAAGATCCCGTCGCGCATCTCGGTGATCCGGACCTCGCTCAGCTCGTTGCCAGTCGCCTCCAGGATGTCCTTGAGGAGGTCATGGGTCATCGGACGGGGCGGGACGACCCCCTGCTGGGCGAAGGCGATCGCCGTCGCCTCGACAGCGCCGATCCAGATCGGGAGATAGCGCTCGCCGGACGACTCGCGGAGCAGGATGATCGGCTGCTGAGAGGGCATCTCGACCCGGACTCCGACTACCTCGACCTCTCGCACATTCTCCACACTACCCCTGGTTGCCGAGCCCGAGTGGCCGGCCGCTGCTTGCCGGGTGCCGGCTCAGGAGCCGCTCAGTCCGGCCCGGCCAGGGCGCTGGAGACGAGCGCGTCGTGCAGCTGGGCGGTGAGGCGGGCGAGCTCTCGGCGCAGGTCCGCGGCCCGGGAGCCGGCCTCGTCGTCGCGCTGGCGGGCGACCGGTGCGACGATCTGCTCGATGAGACCCGACTCCCGGTCGGCAGCAGTCTTGAACAGCCGCAGGTGGCGAGGTTCCAGGCCGTGCCTGGACAGAGCCGCCACGGTCGTGGCAACAGTCAGGGCTGCGGCGTCGAAGTGCTCGCTCCCGGTGAGCGGGCGCACGAGCCCGTACACCTGGAGGTCGGCCAGCTCGTCGCCGCTCAGCCCGGAGTTCGCCAGCAGCTCGACGCGTGACATCCGGATCTGCGGGGCCACCGGGTGGGACTCGTCGTCGGGCGACACCGCCCGCGGCACGCGCGGGGCTGCCCCGGCGACGGCTGGCGGCTCGAGGCCCCTCGCTATCGCGTCGAGATGCTCGCGGATGACCTTCAACGGGAGGTAGTGGTCGCGCTGCGCGGCAAGCACGTAGCGGAGCCGCTCGACGTCGGCGTGACTGAACTTGCGGTAGCCGGACGCGGCACGGGCGGGCTCGACGAGCCCCTCGGACTCGAGGAACCTGATCTTGGAGACGGAGACATCGGGAAACTCCTGCCGCAGTCGACGCAGCACTTCCCCGATGCCCATCCGACCTGCTGGGCGGGCCGGCGCCCTCGTCGACATCACGCCCCGGCGAAGTAGACCAGCCGGTACTTGCCGATCTGGACCTCGTCGCCGCCGGAGAGCAGCACCTCGTCGATCCGGTCCCGGTTGACGTACGTGCCGTTGAGGCTTCCGACATCGGCGACCAGGTAGCCGTCGGACGTCCGGCGGAACATCGCGTGCCGTCGGCTCACCGTCACATCGTCGAGGAAGATGTCGCTCTCCGGGTGCCGACCGGCCGAGACCTCGTCGGTGTCGAGGAGGAAGCGGCTGCCGGCGCTCGGTCCGCGTTGGACGACGAGCAGGGCACTGCCGTTCGGCAGAGCCTCGACGGCGGCCTGTTCCTCTGCGGTCAGGCGACCCTCTTCCTCTCCGTCGCCGCGGTCCGGTCCACCGAGGTTGAGCGTGGACGTCGACTCGGCTGGCCGGTCACCGGACGCCAGCCGGTGTCCGCAGTTCGAGCAGAAGCGTGCCCCCTCCGGGTTCTGGTGCCCGCATTCGGTGCAGAACATCATTCCTCCTCACGCGACGGTCGCGTGGTGTGCGGCGAGGCCGGGAAGCCCGACTCTACTGTGAGGTTACCGTGGCGTCGTAGTCCGCGGAACTTAGCAAAGAGTCCACCCCCGAGGCGTCTCCGACCGTCAGCTCGACCAGCCAGCCATCCCCGTAGGGGTCGCTGTTGCAGAGCTCGGGGGTGTCCGTCAGCGCCTCGTTGACGGCGCTCACGGTGCCGTCCACCGGGGCGAACAGGTCGCTGACGCTCTTCGTGGACTCGAGCTCGCCCATGACCCCTCCACCGCTGACCACCGTGTCGACCTCCGGGAGGTTGACGTACACGATGTCGCCGAGCGCGTTCTGGGCGAAGTCGGTGATTCCCACCCGGACGGTGGAGCCGGGCTCGACGGAACCGCTGACCCATTCGTGCTCGGCGGTGTAGAGCAGGCTGTCAGGGTTCACGAGGGCTCCTTCGGTGCTACTGATCGGTGGGGTGAGAGTACTGAGGCTGCTCCGCGGGATGCAACGCATCCACGGCGACCACGTCGTCCTCCTCGACGGAGACGGTGCCACCGAGCGAGGAGATCTCGTCGGCGAGACCGCCGGGGAAGCCGACCGCGTCGCTGAGGGTATGCGCCGAGCCGATCGCCTTGATCACGTACGGCGCCCGAACCGCGTGGCCGTCGATCGTGAGCATGCCCGGGCCGCCGGCGATCCAGCTCGACTGGACGAGACGAACCACCTCGTTGATCTGGATCGCCTCCGCACCTGCGTCTCGGAGCTCCTCGATGCCGTTGAGCAGACTCGCCGGAGTGACCGATGACTGGGGGTCCTCAATGGTGATCGTCACGCCTGGTCCGACGGCGGCGATCGTGCCCGCCAGGATCTTGAGGTCGTCGAGCCGCTGCTGGGCGTCGGCGATGGCGACCGCCCGCGCGCTGGAGCTCGACTGCAGCTCGGTGCGGGTGTCGCGAAGCGCGCTGATCTGCTGCTCTGCGCGGTCCGAGGCGCCGGACAGCGAGTCGAGAAGCTCGACCAGGTCCTGGCGTCGCTGACCGGCGAAGTCGTCGCTGCCACGGGTGAGCTGGATCTGGACAGCGGCGGCATACCCCAGGAGGGCCAGCAGGATGGCCGCGATCGCCTGCCCGCGCCGAGGTCGCGCGGTCACGGCCGACCAGAGCCGGCGACCGCCGGAGCCGGGGCCGTCGGTCGCGTTCTCACCCTGGGTCCCGGTGGGAGTCGGGTCGGTGGGTTCAGGCATGGAAGACGTGCCTTCGGATCGCGGCGACGTTGGAGAAGATACGGATCCCGAGGACGACGATGACGCCGGTGGAGAGCTGCCCCCCGACGCCGAGCTGGTCCCCCAGGTAGACGATGAGCGCGGCGATCAGCACGTTCGACACGAAAGACACCGCGAACACCTTGTCGTCGAAGATTCCGTCCAGATAGGCGCGCAGGGCTCCGAAGACGGCGTCGAGTGCTGCCACGACGGCGATCGGCAGGTAGGTCTGCCAGGCGTCCGGGACGGTCGGCTCGAACACCAGTCCCAGCACCACTCCGACAACGAGCCCGAGAACCGCGATCATCGCGGACCCACCGGCTCGGCGTGCCGGACGGCGATGTCGGAGTCGGCAGGCAGCACCAGCGAGCTCACGGACAGGGTGTCGAACCTGATCCCGTAGTTCTCCTTCAGTCCGAGCCAGGCCTGTCCGCCGGGCATCTCGAGCAGCTGGGCAGGCAAGGTGTCGGGGTTGCCCACGGCATCGACGACATAGGGGGGAGTCAGCGAGCGGTAGTCAACGGTGATCGCCTGTCCGGCGAACCGGATCGCGGACAGGCTCGTGAGCCGATGCCCGTTGATGGCCACGGCCTCGGCGCCAGCACCCCAGAGGGCGTTGACGAGTGCCTGCAGGTCGGTGTCGCGGATGACGCCTCCCTCGGCCGACCCCACGGAGTCGGGGGCGTCGTCGGTCGTGATCTGGATGCCCGGTCCACTCACCTCGCCGGCCCCCGAGACCCCGGCGACCTCGGTGATCGACGCGTCGGTCTGGCGCTCCAGCGTCCGGGACTCGCTCGCGCTCTGCTGCATGTCTGACACTGCGGTCTCGAGGTCCGCCAGCTGCCGGTGCAGCGCGTCGAGCCGGTCCTGCCGCTCGTGGATCTGCGCGACCAGCTGGTCGCGCTCGGCGGCAGCGATCGGCTGCTGCTCCTGGGTCTGCAGCGCGGAGATGCCGATCATGACCCCGAAGAGCACGATGACGACCGCCCCCGTGACCCGCCCTGACGGACCTCGTGGGGTGGGTCGATCCTCGCGCCGGGCCGCGGCGGCGCGATAGTCCTCGTCCACGGTGTGGGACATGATCTCCGTGAGCAGGCCGGCGTGCGACGTATCGGGCCCGTCGACGCTGGTCGACCGGACGGCCGAGCTCATGACGCGACCTGACGACGGGGCTCCCGCATGATCGCGGCGACCTGATAGCCGTAGAGGACGCCGGCCCACCAGTAGAGTCCGGTCCCCCAGATGGCAAAGGCCCAGCCGAAGACGTCCGCCAACCCGGCAAGGGTGCCCGTGCCGTCACCGAGTAGAAGCAACGGGAACGCGTAGAGCAGGTTCGCCGTTGCCGCCTTGCCGAGGAAGTGGACGGGAAGCGCGCTGTAGCCCCGGGTGCGCAGGAACGGGACGAGCGAGAACAGGAAGACGTCGCGGAGCGGAAGGAGCACAGCCAGCCATACCGGGATGATGTCGCGAAGCGCCAGACCGACCACCACCGCAACGATGTAGAGCCGGTCGGCCACCGGGTCGAGGATCTCCCCGAGCTTCGACGTCTGGTTGAGGGTGCGGGCCAACCAGCCGTCGAGCCAGTCGGTAAAGCCGGACACCATCAGGACCACGAGCGCCCAGCCGTCCTGGTGCGTGGCCAGGACCAGCCAGAGGAACAGCGGCACGCCGAACAGTCGGGTGATGCTCAAGAGGTTGGGCAGGGTCGCGACGCGGTTGGTCACCGCGACGCCCGACTCAGCCACTGGTCCCTCCGCAGACCTTGGGGTGGCTCCTGAGAGCCACACCGAAACCCTAGTCGACGGGGACGCCACGACGGCGGGACGTGCCGGGCAGAGACACCGCCGGCCGGGGAGCCCTGGCCGCGGGGCGGCCGACAACCGTCGCGCGTTTCACGCCGCCGCCTAGTGTGAGCAGCATGAGCCAGCCCACCACCCTTGGCGCCCTCAGGAAGAGCGGTTACGAAGCACGCTCGGTCAAGGCCGAGCTCCGGGCCAACCTGCTCGACTGCCTGCGCGCGGGCACGGTCGCCTTCCCCGGCATCCTCGGCTTCGACGACACCGTCCTCCCGCAGCTCGAGTCCGCGCTGCTCGCTGGACACGACTTCGTGCTGCTCGGCGAGCGCGGGCAGGGCAAGACCCGGTTGATGCGCACCCTTGTGGCCCTGCTCGACGAGTGGAGCCCGGTCGTCGAAGGATGCGAGATCAACGACGACCCGTTCCGGCCGGTCTGCGTCCGATGCCGACGGCTCGCGGCGGATTTGGGCGACGAGATGCCGGTGACGTGGCGGCACCGAGACGACAGGTACGTCGAGAAGCTCGCGACGCCCGACACCAGCGTCGGTGACCTGGTGGGGGACGTGGACCCCGTCAAGGTCGCGGCGGGCCGCACTCTGGGTGACCCGGAGACGATCCACTACGGCCTGCTTCCGCGGAGCAACCGAGGCGTGTTCGCCATCAACGAGCTGCCCGACCTCGCCGAGCGCATCCAGGTGGCGATGTTCAACGTGCTCGAGGAGCGCGACATCCAGGTGCGCGGCTACTCGCTCCGCCTGCCGCTCGACGTCCTGGTGGTCGCCACCGCCAACCCCGAGGACTACACCAACCGCGGTCGGATCATCACCCCGCTGAAGGACAGGTTCGGCTCCGAGATCCGAACCCATTACCCCTTCGATGTCGACGACGAGATCGGCCTGGTGACCCAGGAGGCCGACCTGGTGGCCGTCGTCCCCGAGCACCTCCTCGAGGTCGTCGCCCGCCTCAGCCGGGGACTGCGCAGCAGCGCGTCCGTCGACCAGCGCTCCGGCGTGAGTGCCCGGTTCGCCATCGCGGCCGCCGAGTCCGTGGCCGCGTCGGCACTGCGCCGACGTGCGCGGCTCGGCGAGCGCGACGCGGTGGCCCGCATCTGCGACGTGCCGGCGGTCATCCCCACCCTCCTCGGCAAGGTTGAGTTCGAGATGGGTGAGGAGGGCCGAGAGTCCGAGGCCGTGCTGCACCTGCTCAGGGTCGCGACCGCAGAGACGTTCCGGGCCCGCCTGTCTGGCCTCGACCTGTCCGGCTTCACCGACCTGTTCGCCGAGGGCGCCACTGTCGAGACCGGCGACCTCGTCGGTGCCGACGATCTGCTCGGCCAGGTGGGCACCGTGCCGGGGCTGTCGAAGGTTCTCGACCGGCTCGGTCACGGTGACGACGCCAGCCCGGGCCAGGTGGCGGCCGCTGTCGAGCTCGTGCTCGAGGGGTTGCACCTGACGCGCCGCATCGACAAGGCGGCCGTGGACGGCCGCGCGGTCTACGGGGGCTGAGCATGGCGGCCGGCCGGTTTCGCTACAGCCCGTGGAGTGGTGGACCTGACCCGCTCGCACCGCCGTACGACGTGCGCGCGGCCCTGGACGACCTCGGCCGCGACGTGCTCGCGGGTGGGTCGCCGCGCGAGGCGCTCCGTGACCTGCTGCGCCGCGGCGCGGACGGTCACCGCGGTCTGGACGACCTCGCCGCACGGGTACGACGCATGCGAGCCGCGGCCCGGCGACGCGGTGATCTCGGCGGCACCCTCGACCAGGTCCGGGCGGCCCTCGACCAGGCGCTGGCCGCGGAGCGCGACACGCTGGCCGGTGAGGAGACCGACACCGCCCGGTGGAACGAGATGGAGCTCGCGACCCTGCCCGACGACACGGCCGGCGCGGTCCGGGCGTTGGACGCCTACGACTGGCACTCCCCCGAAGCACGAGCGACGTACGAGCACATCCGAGAGATGCTCCAGCGAGAGGTGCTCGACGCGCAGTTCACCGGCATGAAACAGGCTCTCGGGTCGGCCGACCCGGCGGCACTGGACGCCGTCAAAGACATGCTGGCAGACCTGAACGCGCTGCTCGCCGCGCATGCGCGGGGTGGCGACACCACGGACCTCTTCCGGCGGTTCATGGACAAGCACGGCGACCTGTTCCCCGAGAAGCCCGAGAACGTCGACGAGATGGTCGACGCGCTGGCGCGACGGCAGGCAGCGACCGACCGCATGCTGGCCTCCTTGTCTCCCGAGCAGCGGTCGCAGCTAGGTCAGCTGATGAGCGACGCGCTGTCCGACCCCGACCTCACGTCACAGCTGGCGCAGCTCTCGGACAACCTCCGCACGCTGCGTCCGGGCCTCGAGCGGGGAGCCGTGCAGATACGCCAGGGAGGCGAGCCGCTCGGCTACAGCGATGCCGTCGAGGCGGTGGCGGAGATCGCCGACCTGGAGTCCCTGCAGCAGTCGCTGGGTCAAGACCACGCCGGCGCCACCCTCGACGACGTCGACGTGGATGTGCTCGAGCGTCGGCTGGGTGCAACGGCGGCGGCCGACTTCCGGGCCCTGCGCGAGCTCGAGCGGGAGCTCGAGCGGCAGGGCTTCCTCGCGCGCGGCAACGACGGTCTGCGGCTGACCCCACGCGCCGTGCGTCGCCTCGGGGAGACTGCGCTGAAACGCGTCTTCGCCCAGATCGAGGCGGCCGGCGCCGGTGACCACGACGACCGCCGGACCGGCTCTGCGGACGAGCCCACGGGGCTCACCCGCGAGTGGGAGTTCGGCGACGAGCTCGCCATCGACGCGGTCCGAACCGTGTCGAACGCCCTGAGCCGGGGGGCGGGCATCCCGGCGCTGCTGAGTGTCGACGACTTTGAGGTCGTCGAGACGGAGCGGCGTACGACGGCCGCCGTGGCGCTCTGCGTCGACCTCTCCTACTCGATGGTGCAGGAGGGGCGTTGGGGGCCGATGAAGCAGACGGCACTTGCGCTCTGCCACCTTGTCTCCACCCGTTTTCGCCATGACGCCCTCGAGGTGATCGGCTTCAACCTGTCGGCGCGGCGGCTGTCACCCGTCCAGCTCGCCGAGGTCGAGCCGGAGTGGGTGCAGGGCACGAACCTGCAGCATGCGCTGATGATCGCGGCCCGACACGTTCGCCGCCACCCCGACGCCGAGCCTGTCGTGCTGGTCGTCACCGACGGCGAGCCCACCGCGCACGTCCTGCGGGACCGATCGCCGTACTTCCGCTGGCCCACGACCACGGAGACGCTGCGGGCGACGGTCGCTCAGGTGGACGAGCTGGCCCGCTACGGCGCCGCGCTCAACGTCTTCATGCTCGGTGACGACCCTGGGCTGGCCCGGTTCGTGGATGCGATCGTGCGGCGCGCGGGCGGGCGCGTCTTCACCCCCGACCTGTCCCGCCTCGGCGAGTACGTCGTGGCCGACTACCTCCGGGCCCGCCGCGGCCGCCGCTGACCGCGCCCGCCCTCGCGTTCAGCCGTGCGAGGGCGGCTCCTCGGCCTCGACACGCTTCGCCCAGGACCATGCGTATGCGCCGTCGTCGCTCGCCAGTCCGGCCTCGCCGAGCTCGAGCGGCCGGAACGTGTCGACCATCACGGCGAGCTCGTCGAAGTAGTGCACCCCGATCGACCGCTCGTAGGCACCCGTCTGTGGCCCGTGGGCGTGGCCGCCGGGGTGGACGCTGATCGAGCCCCGACCGATACCGGAGCCCTTCCGCGCCTCGTAGTCCCCGTCGACGTAGAACATGATCTCGTCGCTGTCGACGTTGGAGTGGTAGTACGGCACCGGGATCGACAGCGGGTGGTAGTCGACCTGGCGGGGCACGAAGTTGCAGATGACGAAGTTGAAGGCCTCGAACACTTGGTGCACCGGTGGTGGCTGGTGCACGCGGCCGGTGATCGGCTCGAAGTCGGCGACGTTGAAGACGAAGGGGTAGAGGCAGCCGTCCCAGCCCACGACGTCGAACGGATGGAACGGGTAGGTGTAGACGGTGCCCACGACGCCGCTCGGCCCGTTGCCGCGGTGCTTGAGGAGAACCTCGGTTGGCGCCGAGGGATCCAGGTCCAGGTCCTCGGCGAGCAGCGGGCCTGCTGGGCATCGCAGGTCGCGCTCGCAGTAGGGCGAGTGCTCGAGCAGCTGGCCGAACCGCGACAGGTAGCGCTTCGGCGGGGTGATGTGCGAGTTCGCCTCGATGCAGTAGACCCGGAGCGGCTCATCTTCACCGGTCGGCAACCATCGGTGCGTCGTGGCGCGAGGGATGACGACGTAGTCGCCCTGGCCCACGTCGAAGGCGCCGAAGATCGTCTCGACCCGAGCACTGCCGCGCTCGACGTACAGGCACTCGTCGCCGAGCCCGTTGCGGTACAGGGGCGATGGTGCGGCCGCAACCACGTACGAGATGCGTACGTCGCCGTTCCCGAGCACGAGACGCCTACCGGTGACGACGTCGACGTCACCGATCTGACCGACGTCGAACAGGTCGTGCAGCTTCAGGTGCAGCGGCTTGAGCGGGTGGTTCGGTTGGGTGGCGAGGTTTCCGGGATTCCACGTCTCTGCTCCCGTTATGCGGGACGGCAGGTTGCGGTGGTAGAGCAGCGAGGAGTCCGAGGTGAAACCCTCCTCCCCCATGAGCTCCTCGAAGGCCAGCTCGCCAGACGCGAGACGGTGCTGGGTGTGCCGCTTCGGGGGGACGAGGCCGCAGAACCGGTAGTGGGAGATTGCCGTACCTCCTGTGCTGCGTCCGCGCATCGGACGTGACTGTATCGGTTTGCTCAGCCTTGCAGTAGCGTGCAGACGTGTCAATGCCTCCACGTGCCTTGTTCCGCGGGCTGTTCGACGACGCGGCGATGTTCCCGCCCGGCAACGCCAGCGCGGAGGCTGCCTTGGCCGGACACCTCCGGCTCCGACGTTCCTGGTTCGCCGGTCTCGTCGGGCCCCTGCTCGTCTCGGCTCGCTCCTGGGACGACTTCGTCCGGGCCCACGAGGATGCCGACGCGCCCGAGGTCGCGGTCGTGCTCATCGGTACGACGAGTGCCCCGGCGGGTGTCCCCGAAACGGTGGCGCTCATGGGTCTCGAGGTGGCCGTGACCGACGTCCCCCTACCCGACGTACCGGCCGCAACGTCGCTCGCGGCCGAGATCACCCTCGGTCCCGCCGGGGACCGAGTCCTCGCAGCGATTGGGGACGCCGCCGACCCCCGGTTGCTTGCGAAGTTCCGCACCGGCGGCACCACGGCGGACGCCTTCCCGTCGCAGGACGTGCTGGCGAGCGTGATCTGCCGAGCCGTCGCGGTGCAGGCGCCGTTCAAGCTCACCGCCGGCCTGCACCACGCCGTGCGGCACACGGGGCAGGCGACGGGCTTCGAGCACCACGGGTTCCTCAACGTCATCGCGGCCGTGAGCAGGGCGCTGTCCGGTGCTGACGGGGACGCGGTAGCCGAGGCGCTTGCAGGGCGCCACAGCGCACCGCTCGTCGCGGAGATTCGCGAGCTCACTGCGGAGCAGGTGAGGGACGTGCGCGAAAGCTTCGTGTCCTTCGGGTGCTGCGGCGTCGAGGATCCGGTCGGCGACCTGGTAGAACTCGGTCTGGTGGACCCTGACCCGGAGGAGCTGGAATGACCTGGCTGGACGTGCCTGACGACCACCCGTACGGGCTGGCCACCCTGCCCTACGGCGTGTTCAGCACCGGCGACGGGATCGCGTCGGTGGGGGTCCGGATCGGGGACCAGGTCGTCGACCTGGCGGAGGTGGCGGAGGTCGAAGGCCATCCGCTCGCCGACGTCTTCGCGAGCTCGTCGCTCAACCCGCTGATGGCACTGGGCCGCCACGGCTGGTCCGACGTGCGTCGCTGGGTCGGGACCCTGCTGACGGACGAGGCCAACCGGGATGTCGTGACCGCCAACTCCCACCCACTGAGTGCTGTGACCATGCACCTGCCGGTCGAGGTGGCCGACTACGTCGACTTCTACGCGAGCGAGCAGCACGCCACCAACGTCGGGCAGATCTTCCGCCCGGACTCCCCCGGCCTGCCGCCGAACTGGAAGCACCTCCCGATCGGCTACCACGGGCGCGCCGGCACCGTCGTCGTGAGCGGAACGGACGTCGTACGGCCCTCGGGGCAGCGCCGACCCGAACCGGGCTCACCCCCGCCGTTCGGACCGAGCACCCGGCTGGACATCGAGTGCGAGGTCGGGTTCCTCGTCGGACCCGGCAGCAGGCTCGGCGTACCGGTGCCGCTCGACGACGCGCGGAACCACATCTTCGGCGTGGTGCTGCTCAACGACTGGAGCGCCCGCGACATCCAGGCCTGGGAGTACGTGCCGCTCGGTCCGTTCCTCGGCAAGTCGTTCGCGACCAGCATCTCGGCCTGGGTGGTGCCCTTCCAGGCGCTGGAGCCGGCTCTCGTCGAGCTGCCATCGCAGGACCCGGCCGTGCTGGCCTACCTGTCCGGCGACAGCGTCTTCGGCCTCGACCTGCACCTCGAGGTCGTGCTCAACGACACGGTGGTCTCGCGTCCGGAGTACCAGACGATGTACTGGTCGCCGGCGCAGATGCTCGCGCACCTGACCGTCAACGGTGCGAGCCTTCGGACCGGTGACCTGTTCGGGTCCGGGACGGTCAGCGGGTCGGTGCCGGAAACGTTCGGCAGCCTGCTGGAGATCAGCTGGAACGGCGAGCGGCCGATTGCGCTGGCCGACGGGTCGACGCGCGGCTTCCTCGAGGACGGCGACACCGTCACGCTGCGGGGGACCGCGCCTGGCGCGGGCGGGTCGGTCGTCACACTCGGCGAGGTCACGGGCACCGTTGTCGCGGCGGGCGCGGCGGTTGACCAGATGGACAGCGCGCTGTCGGTCGCGCTCGGGACGGTGTGGCGCGACGTGCCTGCGGTCCTCAAGGCGCTGGTGGTGGTCGAGGCCCCGTCGCCGACGCCAGACGACCAGGACCACGTGATGATCCGCGACCGGGATGGCAGCGCCTTCGGCGTGGATACCGGCCTCAGCGACGACGCAGCCGAGCAGCTGTGGCACGTGTCCGACCGCCTGCAGGACGGCCTGCACGAGAGCCTGTGGAGCGCCGGTCTGTCCGCGGTCTGGCCAGAGTGCCCTGAGCATCCGGGCACGCACCCGCTCCAGGTCCGGTTGATCGCGGCTGGCGTGTTCTGGGTCTGCCCAAAGACTGCCGCCGTGGTCGCCTCGGTCGGACGGCTCCTCCCCTAGCCTGCTCCACCGCGGCACGATCTGCCTGGCTAGCCAGGCAAGCCTCCCCTGAGCCAGTCAGATCTGCCTGGTGGCGGGGGCATCTGCCTGGCTGGCCAGGCAGATGCCGTGGGCGGAGTGGCGCTATACGGTCATCCGGAGTGCCTCTGCCACCGCGACGGCTGCCTGGGCGACGAGCCCGGCGACCCGGCTTTCGTCGAGGCTCTGCACGGTGACGACCCCGACGGAGGCCTCGAGGACCGATACCCCCAGCACCGGCGCTGCCATCCCGGTGGCACCCTGCTGGAGCTCACCACGGGTCGTGACGACAGCGTCCACGCCGCCTCTCCCCGCCAGGATCGCCCGGCCGGCGGCTCCGCGTTCGAAGGGATGCCGGCTGCCCACGCGGTAGCCGACGTGGAAGTCGGTCCAGGTCGGCTCCACGACGCACAGGGCGAGCGCCTCACCGCCGTCAGCGATGGTGAGGTGGGCGGTGGCCCCGGCCGCGTCGGCGAGCCGGCGCAGGATCGGCCCGGCTGCCTGGCGCAGCGCCGGGTGAAGGGCGGCGGCGAAGTGCAGGACGCCCGCACCGAGGTGCACCATGGCGTCGGGTGAGCGGCGTACCAGCGCATGGTCCGCGAGCGTTGCCACCAGCCGGTAGACAACCGGGCGTCCGACGCCCAGGTCGCGGGCCAGCTCGGTGACGGTCGCCCCTGCCGAGCCGCGCTCGGCCACCAGACGCAGCAGCCGCAGCCCTCGGTCCAACGTCTGCGAGGTCTCGCCGCCGACTGCCACGTCCCTATCTCAGCACTGCCCGCTCGGCGCCGGCACCGCGGCCCACGCGCGAGGAGCAGATCTACCGGACGGCGGCAAGGACCGCGTTGGTCACGTCGAGCTGGCGCCGCTCGTAGTCCTCGATCGCAGCAGCCTGGTCCGCAGCGAGGATGTCGCAGACCCAGTCCCAGTGGACGGATACCCGGTCACCCACGGCAATCCCGTCCAGCAGGGACCTGCCGTTGTCGCTCCACCGCACGTGGAGGGGCTCGGCGTCGCCGATACCGAGGTTAGCGCCGTCCCAGCTGAGCCGCCGGACCCGCACCCGCGCCCGCGGCCCGTCGACCGCCTCGACGACGCCGGTGCGGATGCGGCACTGGTCGAGCACCGATCGGGGCACGTCGTTGTCGCGGTCCAGCAGACCCACCCAGGGGTAGATCGCGAAGACGTGGAAGGCGTGGTGCGGGAGCACGCTGGCCTCCAGGTCGGGGATGCCGCCGGCCCACTGACCGCCGGTCTGGCCGCGGAACGTGCGGCGCAGCCGCTCGATGAACCAGCCGGAGTCGATGCTCTCGAGCAGGTCGTTGCCGAGCCAGTACGCCTCGACCACACGGGCGTCCAGCGGGTCGCTGATGCCGCAGGCCTCGGCGATCAGCTGCAGGTAGACCCAGGCACCCTCGAACTCCCGAGCCCGGCGTCCGATCTCGGCGGCGGCCTCCGGCGTCCCGCGCACGAGGAGGCCACCGGGGTCGCCGGGGCCGCAGTAGCCGAGCTCGTTGGGCGGGTACGCATAACGCGCGAAGAGGTCCGACCCGGAGGTGCGGGCCTGCGTCGGTTCGGGCATGAGTGTCAGCAGATCCGCGGGAGCTGTTCACCGATCGGCAGGTCGACCACCCGGGTGCCACCGAGCCCCGTCTTGGCGACGACCATGCCCGGGTGCTCGTCGACGCAGCTGCCGATCACGCACGCGTCCCGGCCGTACTCGTGACCGCGCATCGCCTCGAGGACCCGGTCGACGTCTTCGGTGGGTACGACGGCCAGCAGCTTGCCCTCGTTGGCGACGTAGAGCGGGTCCAGACCCAGCAGGCCGCAGGCGTCCTTGACGGTCTGCGGGATCGGCAGGTCACGCTCCACGAGGGCGAAACCGACCTTCGCCGCCTTCGCGATCTCGTTGAGCGAGGCCGCGACGCCACCACGAGTCGGGTCGCGGAGGACGTGGATGTCGGCACCCGTGGCCAGCATGGCGGCGACGAGCCCGTGCAGCGGAGCCGAGTCGCTGCGCACCGTCGTCCCGAACTCCAGACCCTCGCGGCAGCTCATCACGGCAACGCCGTGCACGCCGATGTCGCCACTGACGATCACCGCGTCACCGACGGTCGCTCGCTCCGGTCGGATATCGACGGTCGCGGCGAGCACGCCGATCCCTGCCGTGTTGATGAAGACTCCGTCACCGCTCCCGCTGTCGACGACCTTCGTGTCGCCGGTGACGAGCTTGACGCCGGCTCGGCGGGCGGCCTCGCCCACCGCCTCGGCAACCCGCCCCAGCTCGGTCAGCTCGGTGCCCTCCGCGAGGATGAAGGCGGTGGAGAGGAAGAGCGGGGTTGCCCCCGACATCGCCAGGTCGTTGACTGTCCCGTTGACCGCGAGGTCGCCGATCGACCCGCCCGGGAAGAACATCGGCTTCACGACATACGAGTCGGTGGAGAACGCCAGCCGGGTCCCGCCGATCTCGACGACTGCGGAGTCGCCGAGCTGGGCGTCCGCCGCGTCGCCGTACGCCGGCAGGAACAGGTGCTCGATGAGCTCGGCCGACATTGCGCCGCCGCCACCGTGACCCATGACGATCGCCGGGGTGTCGCGCAACGGAGCCGGGCACACCCATGCGTTGAAGTCGAGCCCCGTCCCTGAGAACGAGCCAGCCCCGCCGTCGGCGGCTTCGTCCATGTGTCAGCTCCCCACGAGCTCGAGGCGACGGTAGAGGTAGTAGGCCGCGCAGGCCCCTTCGGACGAGACCATCGTGGCGCCCAGCGGATTGCGCGGCGTGCACTCCCGGCCGAAGGCCGCGCACTCGTGCGGCTTGATGAGTCCCTGCAGCACCTCACCGGAGCGGCACAGCGGCGACTCGTCGGTGTGGATGCCGGTCACCGCGAAGCGCTTCTCGGCGTCGAAGTCGGCGTACTTCTCCGACAGCGTCCAGCCACTCTGCGCGATCATCCCGATGCCTCGCCACGCCCGGTCCGTCACCTCGAACACGTCGTTGAGCATCTGCTGCGCAGGGATGTTCCCCTCGGTCGAGACGGCCCGGGTGTAGGCGTTCTCGAGCTCGTAGCGGCCTTCCTCCAGCTGGATCACGGTCTTGCGGATCCCCTCGAGGATGTCCAGCGGCTCGAAGCCGGTCACCACGATCGGTACGTGGTACTTCTCGACGAGTGGCGGGTACTCCTGGGTGCCCATCACGCTGCACACGTGGCCCGCGGCGAGGAAGGCCTGCACTCGGCAGGTGGGCGACTCCATGATCGCCGCTATCGCAGGCGGGACGAGGACGTGGGAGACCAGCAGCGAGAAGTTGGGGATGCCGAGGCGCTTGGCCTGGTAGACGGTCATCGCGTTTGCTGGTGCAGTCGTCTCGAACCCGATACCGAAGAACACGACCTCGCGATCGGGGTTGTCCCGTGCCAGGTTGAGCGCGTCGAGCGGCGAGTAGACGACGCGTACGTCGCCACCCTCGCTCTTGATCCGGAACAGGTCCTGCGAGCTGCCCGGGACCCTCAGCATGTCGCCGAACGAGCAGAAGATGACACCGGGGCGCGCCGCGATCGCCAGCGCCTTGTCGATGATCTCGAGCGGTGTGACACACACCGGGCAACCCGGTCCGTGGATCATCTCGATGCCCTCGGGGAGCAGCTGGTCGATCCCGTGCCGGATGATCGAGTGGGTCTGGCCGCCGCAGACCTCCATCATCGCCCACGGCCTGGTGGTGGCCTGGTGGATCTGGTCGAGGAGCTTCTTCGCCAGATCGGGGTTGCTGAACTCATCCAAGTATCGCATCGTGGCACCTCATTCGTGGCGGGCGTGGTCGTGGGCGAGCTGAAAGGGACAGTCCCGAGATCTCCGTCTGCAACGCACGGTATCTCTGCTATGGGTGGGCCGAGGGGACGTACTCCTCACCGGCCTGCTTCGCGGCGAGCGCGAACCCGTCGCCGAACTCCTCCTCGAGGATGCCGAGCTTCTCGAAGTTCGCCAGCGTCTCCAGCGCCGCCGCCTCGTCCATCCGCTGGATCGCGAACCCGACGTGCACCATCACGTACTCGCCGATCTCGATGTCCGGGATGTAGGCAAGGCAGACGTCCTTCGTGACCCCGCCGAAGTCCACCTCGGCCATTGCCGTCTGGTCTCGCTCCTCGATGCTGATGACCCTTCCGGGCACTGCCAGGCACATTCGAGCGCTCCTCTCGTTCGTTCAGTTATACGCCTCATCCGGGCCGACTGCGACAGATCCGGTGCCTCCCCCCTCAACCCCTACCGCGCACTCGCGACGAGGACCTGGCCGAGGGCGAGTCCCCCGTCGTTCGGGGGGACGCGTCGCGGTGCCAGGACCTCGAACCCGTGCTCGCGCAGCCCCCGGAGGCACTCGGTGAGCAGCCGCGCGTTCTGGAACACGCCACCACCGAGGGCGACCGTGTTGAGCCCGGTGCCGGCGGCCTGTGAGTCACGCACCTGGAGGGCCACCGCGACGACCATCTGCGCGATCGCCGAGTGGAAGCGAGACGCGATGCCGCCCACGGGCAGACCCGCCCGCACGTCGCGCACGACGGCGGCCAGCACCGGCGAGGGGTCGACGGTGACCGCGCCGTCCTCACCGCGACCGAAAGTGAGCGCGTAGTCGCCGGCCCCGCTGCTCTCGTCAGCGGCGGACTCGAGCGACATGGCCGCCTCCGCCTCGTACGACGCCACGTGCCGCACGCCCGTGAGCGAGGCGACGGCGTCGAAGAGCCGACCCATGCTCGATGTGTCGACGCACCCGAAGCCGGTCGTGAGCTGATGCTCGAGGACGGCCAGCTCCTCGGCCGGGCAGGCTTGCACCGGCGGCAGGTCGGGAGCCCAGGCGATCCCGGAGGCCCGCAGGTGCGACAGTGCCATCCGGTAGGGCCGCTCGACGCTCGCGTCTCCGCCGGCGAGGGGCACGTAGGCCAGGTGCGCGAAGCGCCGGAAGCCCTTGTAGTCGGCGATCAGCACCTCACCACCCCAGATGGCGTGGTCCGGTCCGTATCCCGTGCCGTCGAAGGCGAAGCCGATGACCGGCGTGGAGCCGTCAAGCCCGTGCTCGCCCATCACGGAGGCCACGTGCGCGTGGTGGTGCTGGACCGACACCACCGGCCGGTCTGCACTGTTGGCTGCCGCCCACCTGGTCGAGCGGTAGCCGGGGTGGTCGTCGCACACCAGCGTCGTCGGCCGGACCCCGGTGAGCAGCTCGAGATGGCGTTCGGTGGCATCGAACGCCTCCACGGTGGCCACGTCGTCCATGTCGCCGATGTGCTGGCTGAACCACAGGTGCCGGCCCTCGGCGACCGCGCAGGTGTTCTTCAGGTCAGCTCCGACGGCGAGCATCGGGGGTACGTCGAACGGCAGGGCGATCGGCATCGGGGCGTACCCGCGCGACCGGCGGATCGGCAGCTCGACACCATCCACCACGCGGGCCACCGAGTCGTCGCACGGCACATGGATGCGTCGGCCGTGACGCAGCCAGCCGTCCACGAGTGGCGCCAGCCGGGCATGCGCATCCGCGTCGTCCGTCGCGATCGGCTCCCCGCCTCGGTTGCCCGAGGTCATCACGAGGACCCGGCCACCCGGACCGTCACCGGCCAGCCCGAAGAGCAGGACGTGCAGGCCGCTGTAGGGCAGCAGGACACCAAGCTCGTCGGTATCTGGCGCGACACTCGCCGCAACCGTAACGGCGGCGTCGGCCCGGCGCCTCAGCAGCACGATCGGCCGCCGCGGGTCGGTCAGCAGCAGCTCCTCCGCCTCGTCCAGCCGGACGATCTCCCGGGCCACGGCCAGGTCGGGCACCATGATCGCGAACGGCTTGGACCCGCGCTGCTTACGCCGACGCAGCTCGGTCACGGCCTCGTCGTTCTCCGCGTCGCACACCAGGTGGTAGCCACCGATTCCCTTGACCGCGAGGATCCCCCCTCGCGAGAGCTGGTAGCGCGCCAGGGCCAGGCTCTCTCCGTCACCCTCGACGGTGCCGGCTGAATCGACGTACTCGAGGTGCGGGCCGCAGTCCGGGCAGGCGATCGGCTGGGCGTGGAAGCGCCGGTCCGTCGGGTCGTCGTACTCGCGTCGGCAGCGGGCACACATTGCGAAGTCGGCCATCGTCGTGGTGGGGCGGTCGTACGGCAGGTCGGTGATGATCGTGAAGCGTGGCCCGCAGTTCGTGCAGGTGACGAAGGGGTGCCGGTAGCGCCGGTCGCCCGGGTCCGCGAGCTCGCGCAGACAGTCCTCGCAGGTGGCGACGTCGGGGCTCGCGAGCGTACGACGACCGGCGCCGTGCCGGGAGTCCTCGATGACGAACCCGGTCCCGCCGGTCATAGGGACCTCGGTGACCCGGACCGACTCGACGACTGCGAGCGGAGGCGCCTGGGAGCGCAAACGCTCGGCGAACACCTCGACCGCGACGATCGGGCCCTCGACCTCGGCGACGACCCCCGTCGAGTCGTTGGCCACCGAGCCTGCCAGGGCCAGCTCGGCGGCGGTCACGTAGACGAACGGCCGGAACCCCACACCCTGTACCAGTCCCCGCACCTCGAAGCGCCTCCGGGTGCGGGTCTCTCGCGGTCGGCCGACGAGCTCGAGGCCCGCCATCGCCTCCTCGGCGCCCTCAGGGGTGACTCGCTCGACAGCGAACCCCATGTGGATGACGACCCAGTCGCCCGGGCTCAGGACCTCGTCCTCGAGCATGCCGATGTTGACCTTGCGCTCCGCGCCTGCCACGTCGACGAGGGCGAGCTGCCCGTTGTAGCCGTCGAGGAACCGGATCACCCGACCGGGGATTCCGAGGCACACTCGAGACCACCTCCCAGGACAGGTCGTGAGGCGAGCAGGTCGTCGACGACCCTCGCGGTCAGGGCAACGGCGTCGTCGACTACTGCATTGACCTCATCCGTGAGGCCCATCGCCTCCTCGAGACTAGCCGGGCAGCATCCCACGATGTACGTCGGCGGCAGCGTCCCGCCCAGGGCGCCGAGGCTCGCCAGCACCGCCACCGGGTTCATCCCGTGGGCGTCGAGCTCAGCCTCTCCGAGGTCGTCCGGGCCGACGCTGAGCACCCGCAGGATGCCGGGCGTCTCGTCGAGCGAGTCCTGCTCAGGCGGTATGGCGTCGACGATGACGAGGGCGTCGTACCCTTCGAGCAGGTCATAGGCCAGGTGCATGCCACGGATGCCGTAGTCGACGACCCGAACGTCAGCGGAGGCGTCTCGCCCAGGCGCGAAGCGTCGCGCCACCTCCGGGCCGAACCCGTCGTCGGACAAGAAGATGTTGCCGATGCCCGCCACCAGGATCCGGCGCCCGCCGAGAGGCACGCTCATCGACCCACCGCAGATCTAGCCGGCCGTCCAGTCACCTCACATCTTCCGGATCCGCGAGTAACGCCGGATGTCGGGGATCGAGCGGACGAGCACGAAGAGCGCGATCAGCACGACCACGATGACGAGGACGACGGCTACCCAGCCGACAACGTTCATGCTCCCTCGTCCTCCCCACGCGGCGTTCCGGCGTAGTGGTCGGGGCCGACGCCTTCGTCCTCTTGCCCCCTCTCGTCCGATGTCTCATCGGCGGGCTGCTCGTCCGCGGGTGAGGCGACTGCTCCACGCTCGGTCTCCGACGGCTCGGGACCCTTCATCTCGTCATCCTCGACGGGACCGGTGGCGCCGGCCACCTTCGCCCCGTCCTTCACCGACTCCTCCTTGCCGTCGACGTCAGCGGTCTCTCGGCGACCGTCGTACGGCGGGACGGCACGGCCTTCGGTATCGGGGTTGTCGGGGTCGAAGGTCTCAGTCATGTCAGGCTCCCTTTTCCTGGGTGTGCGGATCTGCTCGTCATGTCAGCCGCCGGAACCGGTCGGCAGGTCGGGTGCGTCGTCGTGGCCGGCTCCCTGTGGGTCGATCGACGTGTCGGACTCCTCGTCGGACGTGCCGGACGGCCGGTCCACCGGACCTCCGCCGGGCTCGTCCGAGCCGGTGTCGCGCGAGCCCATCGGACCCCGTTCCTCTTGCGGCTCCTCCTCGAGGTGCTCGGCTGGGGTGTCGCTCATGGTGTCCTCCTTGTCGGCGCCGGTGACATCTGGCGCATCTTGAGATACCTGCGGATGTCGGGGATCGAGCGCAGCGTGATCAAGACGGCGCCCGCGGTTGCAGCCGCCAGGACTGTCGCGGTGATCGTGCCCAGGGTCTTCATGCTGACTCTCCTTGTGTCGGTCCACACTCATGTGCGTCGGCGGTCAGGGGCTCGAGCTCGTCGGGGGCGAAGTAGAGGTATCGCCCGTACCAGTCGTGCAGGTCGGCCGCGGGGTCGTCGACGAGGGTCACGGCGACGTGCGTGTCGCCGTCCACATCGCTCAGCACCGCCGACACCTTGGCCGTCATCCCGGTGAAGAACAGGTCCTGCGCGTCGGCCCGCCGGTTCGGGTGCACGGTGACCAGACTGCCCTTGCTGACGGGCACCCCTGCGATCAGCACGCTGTCGGTCTCGGGAGCCACGCTCGCGTCGGCCTCGGGGTCCCACCATGGCGCATCCGTGGTGAAGACGGGACCGTCACCCAGCTCGGTGGGCGCGCCCCAGGTCAGCGCGTCGGGCAGGGCGTAGGGATCGTCGGCGACAGCGGCGGCGGCGAGCGCATGGGGGTCGCGCAGGATCCCGTGCAGCTCCTGCAGCTGCTCGGGCGTCATCGAGTCACAGCGGTCGATGATCTCGGCTGCCCGCGGGTCGGTTGCCCGGGCCTCCGCCTTCTCCTGGTCGGTGAGCGTCATGACGCGCAACGTGAGGATCTCGTCTATCTCGGTGGAGTCGAAGAGCGCGCCGGCGCTCTGTGGAGCTAGCTGAGCATGGTCCTCGACGATGATCGGCGAGACCAGGAGCACCCCTGACTGCTCCTCGGGACCCGCCAGCACCGGCCACCACCTGTGCTGGTGGCACTGGGCCGCCGCCGCCGCCGCCTCGTCAGGCGGGTTCACGGTCGAGACGAACTCGCCGCCCTCCACGGTGAGCAGCAGATGGGTCCCGATCAGGGAGACCCCGATCGCTCGATCCTTGTCGACCTGCTGCTGCGCGTCGTTCTCGAGGCGCAGCATGAGGCGGGTGAGGCCGTCGATCTCGTGCGCCTGCACGTGAAGGGTCGCCGAGAGGTGCTGCGAGTCGCGAACGATGCGGCCGACCGCGGAGCCGTCCTCGTCGAGGACGTCCTCGACCTCGTGGCCCGCCAGCACGTGGACGTCCAGGGTGCAGGCTTCCGCGAGGTCGCCGAGCCGTAGCGGGCCGAAGGCGGGTTCATGCTCGACGGCCTCCTCCCACCGCAGCCAGCGTTGCTGACCGACGACGAGCTCGTCCACCGGCGTGAACTCGTCGCCGACTCGCGTCTCGACCGAGCGTCGTTGGAGCTGCAGGAACCTGACGTGGATCGAGACCTCGGTGTCCGCTCCACCCCGTACGAGAGCGTCGGCCGACATCGTCGACTCCTCGCCGATCCCGGCCTGCGCTGCGCCAGTCGGACCGAGGACGCCGAACTGCCACCGCACCCTGTTCTTGCCCGACGTGGCTCGGTAGGGATACAGGAGATAGCCCTCGTACAGCACGGCGTCCGCGACCTTGCGCGCCACCTCGAGGCTCATGAGACAGCCTCTCCCGCGCCGGCCAGAAGCGACTCGACGGTAGCGTCCAACGACGTCAGACCGCGCGAGGCCTTCAGGTGCGCGAGGGCAGCCACGACGTCGCGGTCGAGGCGCACCCAGCCGCTGTTCGGGTAGTAGAACTCGACCATCTGGCTCCAAACCGACACGGGGAGCTGGTAGGACGCCTCGCAGTCCCACGGAACCTGCTCCACGCCGAACCCGTTGAGCCCTCGGGTGAAGATCGTGCCGGAGAAGAGCAGCGCCAACGGGATCATGCCGTCGGTCAGCGCGTGCATGTAGGTCGAGCCCGTCACCTCGAAGTCGTAGGTGCACGGCAGCGGCAGGTCGACCTCAGTGATGTTCGTGAACCCCTGCACCATCGTGTTGCACTGCATCCACATGAAGGGCTTCAGGGTGTCGATCCATCGCTCCCGGCCACCGAACAGCGCCAGCAGGCCGCTCTCCTCGGCTTCGGTGTAGCGCCGTCGTTGCGGTTCGATCCGCACCTGGCAGCGCAACGCGATCGCATGGATAACCTCGCCCGTTGCTTCTTCGATGCGCAGCCTCGCGGTGAGCTGGGGGGCGACGGCGTACGGCTCGGCAAAGATGTCGACGGCGGTGAACGTGAACGCGCTCATCGGGTGGCTCCGTCGACGACGGGCTTCGCGGGCCGGCTGCGTCTCGAGACCTCGGCGAAGAAGTCGCGCATCGCCTCGTGGACCTCCTGGCCCCCGTCGAAACCACGCCACAGCGAGCGCAGCTGGCCGACGAGCTCGTAGCACGCGTCGATGGGGACCAGATGGCAGGAGAAGCTGGCGCCGTCCCGGTCGGCCCCGCGGATGAGCAGCGCCTCCACGTCGGGCAGCAGCTGGTCGAGCTCGGGATTCGCCGACACGATGCGTTCCCACGCCTCGAGGGGCAGCTCCGACTCCGTGGCTCCGGCCGGGCCGGGATAGAAGGCAACGGTCCTGCCCTGCAAGGAGTTCTTGAACAGGAACGCGAGGCCCACCGGTATCTCGAGCTCGTCGTACTGACGAGTGTCGAGGTCGAAGGAGGGGAACGACAGGTAGCGCTCCGGCACGGAGCGGTAGCGAAGCTGCGCGTCGTGGGCGGTGAAGAGCAGATAGCAGGCGCGACAGGTGCACATCAGCACCCGGCTTTCGAGGTTGACCACGTGCTGATGCGTCTCGGCGATCGGCGCACCACACATCTCGCACCGCTCGCCGACGGGCGCAGTCGGCCTCGACGAGGTGATGCGCTTGAGGGCCGCCAGCGGCGCGCCGCTACGAACACCCGACGGCGGCGTGCCGCTCATCGGGGGTCCCGCGCGGGCGCGACGTTCCTGGCGGCTTCGGAGGCGTCGTCGAGGGGGACGGCGGTCATGCGGGGACCTGTGTCGGTACGGCGACCGACACCAGATCACCGTTGACGAGCAGGGGCAGCGGGTCGAGGTGCAGGTCCTCCTGGTCGAGGCACGCCCCGGCGCGACGTACGTCGAAGCGGGCCTGGCACGCGGGACAGCGCAAGAGTGCATCCCCGACGGCCCCACCGAGCCGCCGAGCCAGCACCGCTGTGGCGAGCGAGCCGTCACATCGCGCGCAGCGGTCGAGGAAGGCGAACAGGTCGGTTCCGATGCGGCACCCGAGGATCGTGTTCCGGTCGACGGTGAAGGCTGCCACCGCACCCGGCTCCAGCGTCAGAAGGCCCGGCACTGTCTCCCAGGACGAGCCGTTCGCGCCGATCGGCCCGGCGGGTCCGGGCGTCCCCAGCCGCGACCTGAGCGAGTCGACCGAGATGATGGCACCCGCAGCGGGCTTCGCGGTCTCGGTAGGCGTCTCCACCTCGATCGCCACGATCTCGGGAGCCGCGGACTCGATCGCCCCTTCGACGGCGAGCTTCAGCGTCACCGACGACGAGGGGCAGCCGTCGCAGCTGCCCAGCAGTCGCAGCCGGACGACGCCCTCCGCACTCACCTCGAGCAACTCGACGTCACCGCCGTGGGTGCCCAGGTAGGGACGCACGCTCACCAGCGCGTGCTCGACTCGCGTCGTGACGTCGTACGGGTGCAGGTCGTGCACGAGGAGCAGGCTCGCCACCAGATCGTCGGCCGCCAGGGCCGCGAGCGCCTCGTCGTCGAGATGCCCGGCCTCGTGCATGATCGTCAGGACGCGTTCCAGCCCTTCGCCGTAGAGGTCCGCCACCAGCCGGACGAGCTCTTCGGCACGCTCGCGCGCAACCGGGCCACCGGACGCGCTGGCGTCCAGCAGGGCATCGATTCGCTCGCCTGTTGCCCGAAGCTGGTCGGACTTCCTGACGTCGGCTTCGGCAGGAGCCATCGTGGCTCTTACTCTCCTGTCACTGACTGCGTGGGCGAGTGCAGCATCTCGAGCTTCTTGCCCGCACCGAGGTACATGTGCACCCCACAGGGCAGGCACGGGTCGAAGCTCCGGACGGTGCGCATGATGTCGATGCCCTTGAAGTGCTCGCGGTCGTTCTCCTCGAAGATCGGCTGTCCCTGGACGGCGTCCTCGTAGGGACCGGGAGTCCCGTAGCTGTCACGCGGGGCGGCGTTCCACGGAGTGGGCGGGTAGGGGTGGTAGTTCGCGATCTTGCCCTCGCGGATCACCATGTGGTGCGAGAGCACGCCGCGGACCGCTTCGGTGAAGCCACACCCGATGCCTTCCTCGGGAACCGTGAACTTCTCCCACGTCTTCGTCCGGCCGGCCCGGATCTCCACTAGCGCCTTCTCGGCGAAGTGCAGAGCCTGCGCAGCGGCATATGCCTGGAAGTAGGTGCGAGCCCGGTTGCGCTCGATGGTGTTGCTCCACTGGGGCACCTTCCACTCCAGCGAGACGGGTCCCTTGAGCACGGTCTTCGGCAGGTTGATCTGCACGCTGTTGCCCGTGGACTTCACGTACCCGGTGTCGACGAGCCCGGCGAGAGCCGTGGACCACAGCCGGGCCAACGGCCCGCCGCCGGTGTCCAGCGCCAGGTAGTCCTTGCCGTCGTACCAGCGCGGTGACATGACCCAGCTGTACTTGTCGTCGAAGTCACGCTTCTGCGGCCGCGGGTTGGTGTGCTGGTTCCAGGGGTGGCGGCGGTCAACGGGGTTGCCCAGCGGGTCGTGCGTGACGAACGTCTCCTGGTCCTCCCAGTCCTCGTAGTAGGAGGACCCGAGCAGGATCCTGATCCCGAGGTTGATTTCGACCAGGTCGGTCGTGATGAGCTTGCCGTCGACGACGATGCCGGGAGTCACATACATCTTGCGGCCCCAGTTGGTCATGTCCTTGTACTCGAAGTTGCAGTGCTCCGGGTCCTGGAACGAGCCCCAGCAGGCGAGCAGCGTGCGCCGGAGCCCGACCTGCTCGTAGCCGGGAAGCGCCTCGTACATGAAGTCGAAGAGGTCGTCGTGCATCGGCACGACCTTCTTCATGAACTCG
>JBBJMF010000149.1:0-4831 GCA_037719575.1 Nocardioidaceae bacterium | reverse complement strand
CCGTCGGGGCACGGTCGACACCCAGCTTCGGAGCCTTCGGCCGGCCGGCGACGCCGGGCAGGAAAACGCTGCCCAGCTCGTAGAGGCCGACGTCGGAGCGGCCGCGGCTCACGTTGCGGGCGAGCGTACGCAGCAGCCCGGGGACCAAGGTGGTGCGGAGCAGCGGCTCCTCCTCCGACAGCGGGTTGGCGACCCGCAGCGCGGCCCGGCGCTCGTCGTCGACCCCGAGGCCGAGGGCCGACCAGTCCTGGTCCCCGACGAAGGGGTAGACCAGCGCCTCGACGTAGCCGGAGGCGGCGAGCGCGAGGCCGACCCGGCGGCGCAGCCGTTGCCGTCTGGTCCAGCCCCGACCGGCGGGCGCCGCCGGAAGGACGCTGGGGACGGCGTCGTAGCCGACGATGCGCAAGACCTCCTCGACGAGGTCGTGCGGGTCGCGGATGTCGGGGCGCCACGGGGCGGGTGTCGCGGTGATCGTGCCGTCGGCCTCCACGACCTCGCATCCGACCGTGCGCAGCGCGTCGGCTGCCTGCCGGTCGGAAACCGCGAAGCCGCCGACCCGGCTCGGCAGCTGGGCGTCGATGGTGATGGCCTCACGCCCGGCCGGTGCGCCCACCACAGCGGCGGTTTCGGCGATCCGGCCGCCACCGTGCTCCACCAGCAGCTCCGCGACGCGGCGCGCCGCCACCTGAGAGATCGTCGGGTCGATACCGCGCTCGAACCGCTTCGACGCCTCGCTCGGCAACCGGTGCCGGCGTGCCGCGCGGGCGATCGTCACCGGGTCGAAGTGCGCGGCCTCGATCACGACTGATGTCGTCGCGTCGCTCATCTCGGTGTCCTCGCCACCCATCACGCCGGCGAGGCCGATCGGGCCGCGGTCGTCGGTGATGAGGAGGTCCTCGGGGTGGAGGTCGCACGCAGCCCCGTCAAGGGTGACCAGCTTCTCGCCGAGACGGGCGCGCCGTACGACGATCGGGCCCCGCAGCGCAGCCTTGTCGTAGCCGTGCAAGGGCTGGCCGAGCTCGAGCATGACGTAGTTGGTGACGTCGACCGCGAGCGAGATCGGCCGCATGCCAGCCAGCTGTAGCCGCCGCGCGAGCCAGCGGGGTGACGGGGCGGTGGCGTTGATCCCCTCGACCTCCAACGTCACGAACACGTCGCAGCCCGAGCCGTCCACGATGTCGACGGGGTAGCCGGCGCCGGCGCCGGCAGCGGCGTACGTGATCCCGGGGTCGTGGAAGGCGACGCAGTACGCCGTCGCGGCCTCCCGCGCCACTCCGCGGACGGACAGCGCGTAGGCGCGGTCGGGGTTGATCTCGAACTCGATGACGTCGTCCTGCAGGTGGAGGACGTCGACCGCGTCGTCACCCGGGGACCCCTCGGAGGAACCGAGCACGAGGATGCCGGACGCGTCGTCGCCCAGGCCGAGCTCGCGGGTCGAGCAGATCATGCCGTTGGACACGTGACCGTAGGTGCGCCGGGCGGTGATCTCGAAGCCGCCGGGCAACACAGCACCTGGCAGTGACACGACCACCAGATCGCCCTCGGCGAAGTTGTCCGCGCCACAGACGATCCCGCGCGGTTCGTCCTCGCCGACGTCGACCTGGCACCACCGCACGGTCTTGCCGTTCGAGTGCTGTTCGGCTTCGAACGTCAACACCTTGCCCACCACCAGCGGGCCGGACACGTCGGCTCCGGCCGCCTCGAGCGCCTCGAGCTTCAGGCCGAGCAGTGTCAACCGGCTGGCCAGCTCGACCACGTCGATCTCCGCGGGCAGGTTGACGTAGTCCCGCAACCAGGAGACGGGCACCCGCATTACAGCTCCGTTCCGAACGGCAGCACGAACCGGACGTCGCCCTCGACCATGTCGCGCATGTCGTCGACGCCGTGACGGAACATCAACGTGCGCTCGACGCCCATCCCGAAGGCGAAGCCGGAGTACGTCTCGGGGTCCACGCCGGATGCGACGAGCACCCGCGGGTTGATGACACCACAGCCGCCCCACTCGATCCAACCCTCGCCTCGGCAGGTGCGGCACGACTCGACGTCGGGCTCGACGCCGCGACAGACGAAGCAGCGCAGGTCGACCTCGGCCGACGGCTCGGTGAACGGGAAGTACGACGGCCGGAAGCGTGTGGTGATCCCGTCGCCGAACATCGCCGCGGCGAAGCGGTCGAGCGTGCCCTTGAGGTGCGCCATCGTCAGCCCCCGGTCGACCGCCAGCCCCTCCACCTGGTGGAAGACGGGTGTGTGCGTCGCGTCGAGCTCGTCGGTGCGGTAGGTGCGGCCTGGACAGATGACGTAGATCGGCGGCTCGCGGGTCAGCATGCTGCGCGCCTGGACGGGCGACGTGTGGGTTCGCAGCACCACTCCGGCGTCCTCGGGCTCGAGGAAGATGGTGTCCTGCATCGACCGGGCAGGATGGTCCGGGCCGAGGTTCAGGGCGTCGAAGTTGAGCCATTCCGCCTCGACCTCCGGCCCCTCGGCAACCTCCCAGCCCATCGCGACGAACACGTCGCCGATCCGCTCCTGCAGGGTCGTCAACGGGTGCCGGGCGCCGTGCGGGTCACGGTCGTACGGCAGCGTGACGTCGACGGCCTCCTCGACGAGCATCCGCTCCTCGCGCTCTGCCTCGAGCTGAGCCGTACGCCGGACCAGTGCCTGGTTCACTGTCCCCCTGGCTTGTCCGACGCGCTGCCCGGCGTCCTTGCGCGCCTGGGGCGGCAGCGCCCCGATCTCACGGTTGGCCAGTGCGAGCGGTGACCGGTCACCGGCGTGGGCGAGGCGGGCCTGCTTGAGCTCGTCAAGACTGGTCGCTGCCTCGATGGCTGCGACCGCCGCGTCACGCATCGCTGCCACCTGATCGGCGTGCAGCGGCGTGACCTCGACCGGGTCGTAGTCCTTGTTCGGGCCTGACATGAGCTCGCTTTCGACGGGGGCGGCACCCGAAGTCTAGGAAGTAGGCCGAGGACCCGCGAATCGGTTTCTCGGCGCGCCGGGTCAGTCGAGCCCGGGCGGCTGTCCATGCGGGAGCACGACTCGCATCCGGGCACCACCCGACGGGGACTCCTCCACCCGTACGACGCCGTCGTGCGCGGCGACAAGGCCGCCGACGATGTAGAGGCCCAGCCCTGACCCGCCTCCGCGGCCGTGCTTCCAGAACTTCGTGAAGATCCGCGACCTGATGTCGGTGTCGATGCCGCGGCCGTGATCGTCGACGACCAGCTCGGCCCCACCGCCATCCGCAGCAAGGACGGTGACGTCGACGTCGCCGTCGCCGTGCTTGAGGCCGTTCTCGACGAGGTTGGCGACGACTTGCGCGAACTTGTCGCGGTCGACCCACGTGACCGCACTCTCGTCTCCGTGCACTGAGATCGTCCGTTCGCCGGGAGCCGACAGCGGCTCGAGCTGTCGGCGTACGGCTTCGACGAGGTCCACGGGCTCCTTTCGCAGGGACAGCCGACCGGCGTCGATCCTTGCCACGTCGAGCAGCTCGGCGATCAGCCGGCTCAGCCGGTCGGCGTCGGCGTCGACGGTGCGCAGCATCAGCTGCTTCTGCGAGTCCGTGAACCGGTCCCACTTCGACAGCAGGGTCGATGTGAAGCCTTTGACGCCGGTGAGTGGCGACCGGAGCTCGTGGGCGACCGTGGCCACGAGGTCGGAGCGCGCGAGGTCGACGCGTTCGCGGGACCGCCCGTCGCGCAGTCCCACCACGACGGAGTCGACGCTGCCGGCGGGGGACTGGCGGTGCAGGGCAACCGTGGCGAGCACCTCGGTACCGCTGGCGGTGTGCCACGACGACTCGACGAGGCGACGGCGCACCGCGAGGCCGGTGTAGGGCAGCACGCAGTTGAACCAGTCGTTGCCGTCGAGGTCCTGCAGCTCCAGCACCTCACCGAGCGGTCGCCCGACTGGATCCGGACCGGTGTACTCCACCAGCCGCAGCGCTACCGCGTTGACATGCGTGACGAGTCCGTCGGCGCCCGCGATGACCACGCCGTCCGGCAGCGCGTCGAGCAGTGCGTCGGAAGCCACCCACACCACCTCGCTCCAGCTCCGTCGAAGTCCCGCGCGCTAGCGCCGCGGGTAGAACGTACCGAAAGATCGATCAGGAGGGGTGCGCTGAGCGCGAGCCGACGCATAGAGGCACACCGCTGCTGCGGCGGCGAGGTTGAGGCTCTCGGCCCGGCCGTAGATCGGGACGCGGACGACGTGGTCGGCGAGCGCGGTGTCGGCCGCGGACAGCCCATGCGCCTCGTTGCCGAAAAGCCATGCGCTCGGCGCGCTCAGCGTGCCGTCATCAGCTGCCCGGACGAGGTCGACGGCGCCGGCGCCGTCGGCAGCCAGCACGCGGAGTCCGGCTCTGCGCAGTCGCTTCACGGCGTCCTCGACCGCGGGGCCGAAGACGACCGGCACGTGGAAGAGCGAGCCGGCGCTGGCGCGTACAGCCTTGCCGTTGTAGGGGTCCACCGACGCGCCGGCCAGCACGACCGCATCTGCTCCCGAGGCGTCAGCGCAGCGGATCACGCTGCCGGCGTTTCCCGGGTCGCGTACGCCGACGCACACGGCAAGCAGTCGCGGCTGCGGTTCGAGAACGTCCTCGAGCGATACGTCGAGGAACCGGCACACCGCGACGACCCCCTGCGAGCTGACCGTGTCGGTGAGGGTTGCCAGCCCGTCGGGCTGGGTGAGGTGCCAGGGCAGCCGGGCAGTCTGGGCGGTGGCGTGCAGGTCGCGGTGACGGTCCTTGTCCTCGGACGACGCAAAGATCTCCATCACGCAGCCGGCGAACGCGAGCGCCTCGCGCACCGCCTGCGGTCCTTCGGCCAGAAAC
>JBBJMF010000148.1:0-4849 GCA_037719575.1 Nocardioidaceae bacterium | reverse complement strand
GGTCGGGGTCGTCGACTCCCCAGCGGCTGACCTCGTAGGTGGCGAGAGCGCCGACACCTGCGGCACCCGCGAGAAGCGCGCGACGTCCGAAGCGGCGCTGGTCAGGCGTCACGGGGCTCCCCTCGATGATGTCGCGTCCCTCTCGCAGTGCCAGTGTGCCTCACCGGTCCCCGACGCAGCTGCCGAGGGAGCGGGGGAGCGCCGGTCCGGACTCAGGCTTCGATGAGCTGGGCCCGCAGCTGGCCGTACTCGTATTCGCCGGCCACCAGGTCGTGGAGGGTCGCGAGCGCCCAGTGGGCCTCCGGTCTCGCGGCGAGCGTCTCGAAGGCGGACCAGGTCGGTGCTGCGTCGAGCGCGGTCAGCACCGCAGTCCGGGCGAGGATCACCTGGCGTGCGTTGTAGCGGCCGAGGTTGCGGTAGGCGCTGAACTTGGCGCTGTGGAAGAACTGGTCCGCGGTGCTCGTAGTCGGAAAGGCCGTGTCGTTCTCGCCGTACGAGAGGATTCCCGGTGGCGTGCCGATCGTGAGGGCGGGTTTGGCGTACCACAACAGGCCTCGTCGGTCGCCGCGCCGGATCAGGCCGAGCACCACGGAGCGCTTCGAGTAGTCCCCGCCCCGCCGGGCACCGAGTGCCGACCGCAGTGGGTCGAGGTCGACGCTGATGCTGGCGCCGCACTCGAGCTCGGCGAGGACGACGGCGTTCGCCAGCTGGGTCACCGTGTCGCGCTCACCCGCATCGGCGTCCAGGCACACGACCTCGGAGAAGTTCCGGTCGCGCAACAGCTCCACGAGGCCGGTGTTCTCCCAGTGGCCGCCGTCGGTCACGTAGAGATACAGGTCGTCCGGGTCGTGAGTCCCGAACGCCTCCTTCAGCAGGTATCCGAGCCGCGGCTGCGGGTAGGGCACCCGCTGGGCGCGGGCGGGTCGAGTGCGCGGTTCTGGCTCGTCGGGGCGCCAGGCCGCGACGTACTTCGGGTTCGGCACCCAGACGCCGAGCCGCACGTTCAGCAGGGCGATCAGCGCGCGGGCCGGACCGATCTTGAACTTGCCCATGGCAGGGGAGACGGCCGCCCCCGAGATGCCGACGGCCATCATCGTCGTGAAGCGCGACCCTCCTCGTCGGTAGAGCAGGCGCTCGAACTTCGTGGTCGAGCACTGGTAGGCCGACCAGCCGCCCTCGTCATTGGTCGGGATGTTGAGCCGCACGGTCGTCGGGTCGAACGTGACGCTCAGCCCCGGGATCCCGTAGTGCGTCTTGACGGCCCGGCCCGACACTGTCGCAGTGGCACAGATCTGGAGCGGTGACCCCCACTCGTCGACGCCCGGCCCACGCTTGTCGAGCTCGTAGAGCGACGGCTCGGCCGTCGACGTGGGCAGGTTGCCGCTGCTGTAGGCGTGTGTCGTGCCATTCCTTCGGTACGTCGCGAAGGCGCCGCGCAGCTTCCCCCGGTAGAACGGCGCCATGGACCACCACCCGGGGTTGAGCGCGGCGTACCCGACGAGCCAGCCGAGAAGGCTCAACAGCCAAGCGTGGTTGGGGAAGGCCCCGATCCATGACCAACCCTCGAAAAGCCACCGGTCCCACCAGCTGTGGCCCGCACCCGCCGCCACTCTCACGTCGTGGAGATGTTCACCGTCCCAGTGCTGGAAGTTCGCCGTGCTCGCCCAGTGCGCCGAGAGGAAGACCAGTACGGCGATGAACAGCAGACCAGCGAGCTGAGGAGCGAACCGGGTGAGTGGCCGAGCGAGGGACCTCAACACGGCTGTCACGGCCACGAGCGCTCCGATGATGGCTGCCGGCTGTGCCCAGCGAGCCGCGCCGCGCAACCAGCCGGGGGTTGCGGTCACCAGGGCGGGAAAGCCCAGCAGGAGGATCGCGAGCACGATCGTCAGCCCGACCAGGCCGAGAACCGCCACTCGGAGGTGGAGGTAGACCCAGGTGGTCGCCCGGAAGAGCCGGCTGCCTGGCGCAAACGCCCCTCGGACCCAGCCCGCGGTCACCCAGACGACCACCGACAGCAGGGACACGACGATCCAGATCGTGGTCGGCCATACGGTCTTGCCCGTGAGGCAGCCGGAGTCCCCGTAGCCGTCACAGGCGATCACGTCCGACTTGCTCAGCCAGGCAAGGGGTTGGACGAGGAGCCAGAGCGGCACGAGCAACATGACGGCGTTGAAGAGCAGGCCCAGAACCACAGTGGCGATCACTCCGGGGACGTCGCTCCCCCTGCTGTCACGGTTGCCGGTCGGGTTCTTGGCCAACAGATAGCCAAGGTGGCCGATCAGGAACTCGGTCTCGGGCTCACCGTCGTTCCATGCGTTTCCGCAGGGAGGCGGCGGTTGCGGAGGCCAGCTGGTCGCCGGTGGCGGCTCCCGGGGCGGGTCTTCAGGCCGGCAGCTCGGCGGACCGGAGTTCAGTCTGGAGCTGCGGGCGACGCTGTAGCCACCGGAGATGTAGGCGCCTCCGGACACGGCCGTCACCTTCGCCGCCGACGACCAGCTAGGACCACCTGGGTCCCGGTCGAGCTCCTGCAGCCCACCGAGCGCAAGGGCTGCCGACCGAATTCCGCCGCCGGACACCGCGATGCCGAACCGGGCGGGTCGGATCGGGCTGAGGTCTGTCGATTCGGGCCCGGCCGTCGGTGTCCCTTCGACGACGACCCGCTCGGGCTCGACGGCCGCACGTGGGCCGACCTGCACGTTCGTGGAGTCGGGCTCGAGCAAGGCCGCGCGGACCCACGGGGGTGTGACGACGTAGCCGCATGCTGCCAGGACGACGTAGGCGACCGCGACGGCGAGCAGCGCGAACTTGGCCCACGCCACCGCGGCGACACCTGCCCACAAAGGATCCAGCCACCCGCTCGAGCTGCCGGCATTGTCGGTGCCGATCCAGATGCCCACGTTCTCCAGCAGGTCGAGCCCGCCGGCGACGACCGCGAGCCAGCGGATCGAGAGAGCGGCTCGCCGCCACTGTCGCACCCGGAACCCGCGCCGCCCGAGGAAGCCGGCGGCCACGAACAGCGCAACCACGTAGGAGACGATCAAGAGGACGTCCACGACGAGCGCATGGTGGATCTCGGGAACGCTCACCTCGCTGTCCGAGGGTCGGAGCTGGAGCCACAGCCGTGCGCGGTCGGCGGTTCCCGCCAGCTCGAGGTAGATGATGCTCGCCCCTCGTGGGACATCCGCCAACCAGGCAAGGACTCCAGCGACCAGTCCACCGACGACGGCGCCCAGAGCCACGGTGGTCAGACGCTTCCACTGGCCGCCCTCGTCGGGTCTCCTGGTGTGTTCGTCGGCGGCCGGGCGGCCGGAGCCTGCGCTCCGGCCGTCGGTGTGGGACGACCTCCCGGTCTCAGCCATGACGCCTCGGATTCAACGGCTCATCGCGGTATCACTGCGTGTTTCCTAGCCTGCCAGAAGACGTTGAGAATGTCAGGACATGTGTCGAATCTGCGCCCTTATCGGCTTGCCGGACGTTGTCAGGATTCGAGGAGACCGATGAGTGACTGGGCGTCGTACGGCGCGTGGACCTTGGCGTCGTTGTCGAAGTAGATGAACACGTCCAACCCCTCAGCCGACCAGCGCCGTACCTTGTCGGCCCAGCGGGCGAGGGCAACGTCGGTATAGCCGCTGACGTAGAGCTCGTCGGCGCCATGGAGCCGGACGTAGACGAAGTCGGATGTGGTCTCCTCGACCGCCGGAAAGCGGCCGGCACTGTCGGCGACGACCAGGGCGACATCGTGGTCTCTCAGGACGGCAACCGCCTGCGGGGTTGCCAGACTCGGATGTCGGATCTCGAGCGCGTGCCGGAGCGGCCGGTCGTCGACAACCCCCGTGACGGCGGCGTCCGCGTCGATGCGGTCGTCATGGCGAGCCGCGAGATCGGCAGCGGCGCCGGTCGACCGCGGGAGCAGCGCGAGGAAGGTCGTGAGCCGCTCCGCCTCGAAGGTCAACGTGGGCGGCAGCTGCCACAGGATCGGACCGAGCTTGTGCCCCAGGGCAAGCACGCCGGATGCGAGAAAGTTGGCGACGGGCGTCTCGACGTCCACAAGCCGTTTCATGTGGGTGATGAAGCGGCCGCCCTTGAGCGAGAAGACGAAGTCGTCGGGTGTCTCGTCGTACCAGCGTCGATAGCTCGAGGGCCGTTGCAGAGAGTAGAACGAACCGTTGATCTCGATGGAGGTGAACCGCTCGGCGGCATACGAGAGCTCCTTGCGGTGCGCCAGGCCCGCTGGGTAGAACGAGCCCCGCCACCCCGGATACGTCCAGCCCGAGATGCCGATACGAACCGTCGTCACGCCGACGACCCTAACCGTCCTTCGGCACCTCGGACTCTTGCGGCTCCTAGATCTCGTCCGCCGGGGGATACTCCTCTTCTCTCACCGGCTCGACACTCTGGGTCTGCTCGATCACGTCGGCCTCGTTGGCATCCCAGCGGTCAGGGGCCATGGCGTCGGCAGCCTGGTCCGCCGCGGTCTGCCCGCCGGTCTCGTCGTCGACGCCGCCGTCGGCGGCCTGGGCCTGCTCGACTGCGTCTGCCTCTTCGGTAGCGGAAAGGTCACCGGGGGTGTCGGTCATGGCCTGGCCCTCTCGTCGTGGTCGCTGTTCCGAACGTAACAGGCAATGCCGCGACCGTGCGCCTGGGCGTCAAACCATCGTGCACCGGAGCTAGTACCAGCGGACAATACCGGCTTGGCCCAGGCCCGAGTGATGCTTGAAGCGTCACTCACCTACTCGGTTCGGAGAACCCGATGAACAAGATGAACCTCGCCCGGCTGGCAGCGGCCGCGTCCCTCACCGCCGGTCTCGCAGTCGCGATGACCGCCCCGGCTCACGCCTCGGGTGGC
>JBBJMF010000147.1:0-4888 GCA_037719575.1 Nocardioidaceae bacterium | reverse complement strand
GCGCGTTCGCGTTGGCCGTCGTCGCTCCAGGTGACGTCCACTGCGGGATCGGCGAGCGGGCCGTCGGCGTCGCGCAACGCCTGCAGGATCCGACCCCGGCACTGTCGGTCGGTTCCGGCGTAGGTCGAGACGTTGGCTCGCGGGCCGAGCGGTTCCGGGTAACCGGCGGCCCGCCAGGCGCACAACGAAGCAACCGGACAGCGAGAGCAGGCCGGTGCTCGGGCGGTGCACACGAGGGCCCCGAGCTCCATGACCGCGACGCTCCAGGAGGCTGCCGTTTCGGGGTCATCGGGAAGGATCTGCTCGGCGAATGAACGCTCGGTCCTGGTGATGGCGGGAGGTGGCACCGCGACGCCCGCGTGCTGACGGCCGAGCACCCGCCGGACGTTCGTGTCGAGGACGGCAACGCGTTCCGCGAAGGCGAAGGCGCGGACCGCGGCCGCCGTGTAGGCCCCGACGCCTGGGAGCAACCGAAGTGCCACGGCGTCGCGAGGCACCTTGCCCCCGTGCTCGGCGGTGATCACCGTCGCGGCCTCATGCAGGCGCAGGGCACGGCGCGGATAGCCCAGCCGACCCCAGAGGCGGACCGCCGCGCCCGGCCGCTCCGCTGCCAATGCGGCGGGCGTCGGCCAGCTGGCCAGCCAGGCGGCGTAGACGGGCAGCACCCGGACCACCGGCGTCTGCTGGAGCATGACCTCGCTGACGAGCACGCCCCACGGTGACGTGTCCGGTGCACGCCACGGGAGATCTCGAGCCTGCTCGGCGTACCAGGAGAGGAGCGGCTTGTGCGCAAGGGAGTCGGGCATGTCGCCCCGATGATCCCACGGATCCCCCACGGCCGGCGTTAGCGTGGAGGCGTGAGCACGGTGATGCGCCCGAGGGGACCGCTTCCACCACGGGTCTACTGGACGCGGCGTCTGCTGCTCGTCGCGGCCGTCATGGTCGTAGCCGCTCTCGTGTGGTGGGTCGCGCCCGGGCTCGGCGGCCCCCGCGACGCGTCTGCCGACCCAGGTTCGGCTCCTCCTTCGAACGGTGCCGGCGGCCCGTCCAGGTCGAGTTCGGGCACCGGGTCGACCACGTCGTCCCAACCGCCCTCGACCCCTGCTACGACGACCCGCCCCCTGCCGCGGAATACCGTGCCCACCCACACCGGGGCGACCAAGAGCGGGCCCACCAAGGGCGGGCCGAGCGCGCCCGGCGACGGAGCAGCCCGGCACCGCCCCCTGCCGACCGGTCCGTGTGACCCGTCGGCGCTCGTGCTCGCCGTCGTCGTGGAGAATGCGGTCGAAGGAGAAGGGACGACGGTGGGCCTGCGGATGTCCACGCCGGACGGGTCGACCTGCTCGCTTGGTGTCACCCCGCGACTGCTGGAGACCCGGATCACGTCCGGTGACGTCCTGGTCTGGCAGAGCCGCAGCTGCCCCGACGGGCTGGCCGCCAAGAACGTCGTGGTGCGCCCGAGGCCGCTCCTCGTCTACTCGTTCGACTGGGACGGACGGGTCACTCCCGACTCGTGCACGTCCTCGGACCAGGTCGCCGCGCCAGGCGGATACTGGGCGGAAGCCGCCTTGATCGGCGGCGAGCCGCAGAAGACCTACTTCGAGGTCGCCGCCGACAAGCACCGCTGAATTGAGGAACCCGAGACGGGACTGTAGCGAAGGCACACGCTTCGTGACGATGCGGATGGGAGCAACGGGTGCCCGACCTCACGCGGTCACTGAAAAACAGATCGACGTCTCCCCCCACAGGTCAGACGTAGCGCTCGAGGATGCTGGACTCGGCGAGGCGGGACAGGCCTTCGCGAACGGAGCGAGCCCGGGTGTCACCGACGCCATCGACCATCTGGAGGTCGTCGATGCTGGCCGCAAGCAGCTTCTGCAGGTGGCCGAAGTGCTCGACGAGCCGCTCGACGACGGTGTTGGGGAGACGCGGCACCTTCGCGAGCAGCCGGTACCCACGGGGACTGACAGCACTGTCGAGGCTCTCCGTCCCGCCGAGACCGAGTGCCCGGGCCACCGCGCCGAGGTCGAGCAGCTCCACCGAGGACAGCGCCTCGAGGTCGGCGAGCGTCTCCTCGGCGGTGCTCCCCTTGCGCACGCTCGGCAGGTAGTCACGGATGACCAGGTCACGATCGTTGCTCACACCTGCGACCAGCTCGTCGAGCTGAAGGCTCAGCAGCCGCCCATCACTGCCGAGCTCGAGGACGTAGTCCTCGATCTCCTGCGCGATGCGCAGGACCATCTCGAGCCGCTGGCCCACCGACGCGACATCGCGAACCGTGACGAGGTCCTCGATCTCCAGCGCCGAGAGCGTGCCGGACACCTCGTCGAGCCGGTGCTTGTAACGCTCGAGGGTGGCGAGCGCCTGGTTCGCCCGAGCCAGGATGGCGCCGGCGTTCTCCAGGACGTAGCGGTCCTCACCGACGTAGAGCGCGATGATGTGCATCGACTGTGACACCGAGATCACCGGCAGCCCGGTCTGCCTGGCCACCCGGTCGGCTGTGCGGTGTCGGGTGCCTGCCTCGTTCGTGACGATCGACGCATCCGGCATCAGATGGACGCCGGCCCGCAGGATCTTGGCGGCGTCGCGGTCGCAGACGATCGCTCCGTCCATCTTCGCGAGCTCGCGGAACCCGGTCGCGGTGAAGTCGACGTCCAACATGAACCCGCCGGTGCAGATCGACTCGACGGTTCTGTCGTTGCCGAGCACGACGAGGGCCCCGGTACGGCCGCGCAGGACGCGCTCGAGACCCTCACGGAGCTCGGTGCCGGGCGCCACGGCGGCGAGCGTCGCCCGCATCCGGGTCAGGTCCGTCTGCCCGTCACTGCTCGCCACTGCCGCCTCCCGCTGTCCCCCGCTGTGCGCCATCAGTCTAGGTGACCGAGGGGGGTGCCTCTAACCGTCCGACACGACCGACAGGCCGTGGACATCCGGCTCGGGACGGGGTTGCGCGAGCAGCCGAAGGGTGCGGACGACCGAGACGATGTCGGGGCACTCGAGCACGGTCAGACCGTCGACGTGGGGGATTGGCCCAGGAGCGGGGCCACGGTCGGACGGGACGACGGCGTAGGTGAAGCCGAGCCGGGACGCCTCGGAGAGACGCTGCAGCATCTCGGGGACGCGACGCAGCTCGCCGGCGAGACCGACCTCGCCTATCGCCACCAGGTGCTGCGGAAGCGGCACCTTGACGTCGGCGCTCACGAGGGCCACGGCCACCGCCAGGTCGGCTGCTGGAGCGCGCAGCGACGCCCCGCCAACAGTCGCCGCGTAGACGTCCAGCGATGAGCAGCGCATCTCCACGTGTCGCTGCAGGACGGCGAGCAGCATGGCTAGTCGCGACGAGTCCAGACCACTGACCGAGCGTCGCGCGGGGCCACCGGCGTTCGGCGTGACCAGCGCCTGCACCTCGGCCAGCAGCGGCCGGCGCCCTTCGAGCGTCACCGTGACACAGGTGCCGGCCATCGGTGTCGGGTGCCGCGAGATGAACAGGCCGGTGGCGTCCGCGACCTCGACGATGCCGTCGGCACTGATGTCGAAGCAGCCGATCTCGTCGACCGGGCCGAAGCGGTTCTTGACCGCCCGCAGGACGCGCAGCCGCGAGTGGCGCTCGCCTTCGAAATGCAGCACGACATCGACGAGATGCTCGAGCGAGCGCGGCCCGGCGATCGAGCCGTCCTTGGTGACATGACCGACCAGCAGGGTGGGCATCGCCAGCCGCTTCGCGACCCGCACCAGGGCGGCCGTGACCGCGCGGACCTGGGTGACTCCCCCCAGTGTCGACTCGAGGTCGTCGCAGCCGATCGTCTGGATCGAGTCGATGACGAGCAGGTCGGGGCGGACCGCCTCGATGTGACCCAGGACCGCCGAGAGATCGACCTCGGCGGCCAGCAGCAGGTTGTCCTCCAGCGCCCCCGTGCGCTCGGCCCGCAACCTGACCTGGGCAGTGGACTCCTCGCCGGTGATGTAGAGCGTGGTTGCCCCCGCCTGGGCAGCCCGCGCCGCCACCTCGAGAAGCAGCGTCGACTTCCCGACGCCCGGCTCGCCCGCGAGCAGGACCACGCTGCCGGCGACGATCCCTCCGCCAAGGACTCGGTCGAGCTCGCAGACCCCCGTCGACCTGCTTGCGTCGCGCGCGGCGACGATCCGCGAGATCGGCATCGCCGGGTGGGTGACCGGTCCCGCGCGCCGCCGTGACTCCGCGATGCCACCGATCTCCTCGACCGTCCCCCACGACTGGCACTCCCCGCATCTGCCTACCCACTTGACGCTCGTCCACCCGCACTCGCCGCAGCGGAACGTCGTCGAGAGTCTCTTGGTCGCCGTATCTGCCATGACGAGGACGGTAGGGGACGACACCGACACATCGACCGGGACGCGTCGTCGAACCCGCTGGAGGTCGGCGGGCGAGCTGTCCGTCAGACGCTGACGGGTCCGTCCGGAGTTGCGAACGTCGCCGCCGCCAGTCCGGGTGCCCGGCCGGTGACCCACGCGACCTCGTAGTCACCCAAGGTGTGGTCGGACGGCGTGTCCAGCCAGCCGGCGACCCGTGTCGGGTCTCCGGCGATCGCGAGCCTCGAGAGTGCGACGTCACCGGTGGCCCCCGCTGACGGGTGCAGGTGGTCCGGAACCTCCCACTCCACGAAGAACGGCAGCTGAGGGTCGGTCTGCAGCCCCTGGACCCCGATCTGTCTCCAGCGCAGCTCCACGCCGTCCGGGCGGTGCCGGTTGCCCTGGACCGCCTTGCGGCCAAGGCGCCTCTCCACCTGCGTGATGTCGTCGACCCGCACGACCCAGCCCAGCCAGCCGCCGCCGGACTCCGAGCGGGCCCGCACTGCCTGCCCGAACGGCGCCTTGTCAGAAGCCGGGTGGTCGAGTACCTCGACGACCT
>JBBJMF010000146.1:0-4895 GCA_037719575.1 Nocardioidaceae bacterium | reverse complement strand
CTGGTCACCTGCGAGATCGTGCCACGTCGCACCGGAGTTGCCTAGCGCCGCTGGCGCCCACCCCACTCCGACCGTGTCCGCTCAGCCTGGTTCTGCTCCGCTTTACGTTCTCGACCCGTTCAGGCCCTGAGGTATCCGCAACTCGTGAGGAGCGTCACTCGCGTTCGACGTCCGCCACGCCGTGGCCGCGAATCGGCGCTATCGGGCTCAGGACGAGAGCGCCTCCACCACTGTGCACGGCTCGACGTCGAGGGGGATCGATGTCGGTGATCACCACGCCCGGCTGCGCGAGTCGGCAGCCCACGTGGCAAGTATCGCGGTTCAGCCCCTGGCGGTTGACGATCGCGGGTCAGGAGCCCGCCCGAAGAGGAGCACAGCGGCGGCGGTTGCGACGTTGAGCGAGTCGGCCTGACCTCGCATCGAGATCGAGACCCGGCGCGATGCCGCGAGGCGCCACTCGGCGCAGACACCCGAACCCTCCGACCCGACCACGATGGCGGTTCGCCGGCCGTCGTACTGAACCTCTCGATAGTCGACCGGAGCCTCGGGGTCGGCGACGATGATGTCGAAGCCCGCCGCCTCCAACGTCCGACGTGCCTCGCCGACGGACGGGAACTGCAAGGTTGGCGTGGTAAGCACGGTGCCGCGGCTCGCCGAGAACACCGTCGGATGCGTGAGCCGGGCGACCTGGTTGGTGACCACCAGGGCGTCGGCGCCGCTGGCGTCGACGGTGCGCAGCAGGGCGCCGAGGTTGCCGGCGTACTCGATGCCGTCCGCGACGAGCACGACGCGGGCGTCGCGCGACAGGACGCGCTCGGGCTCCCAGGTCGGGATCCGGACCACGGACAGGTGGCCGGGTGCTCGAGCCTGTGGCTGCAGCCGGGCGAGGGTGCGCTCGGAGATCTCGTACGACGCAGCCGCTCTCGTGACGATGCTGTCCACCACCCCCGCCATCGACTTCGCGGCGCCATCGCCGCGACACCACAGGAACACCTCGATCGAGGCGCCGAGGCGTATCAGCTGCTGATGGGCCCAGGGCCCGGACGCGGCGATCAGCTGGTCGCCGCGCGGCAGCACGTTGCGGCGGGCCTGCAGATAACGGCGGGCGGCCGGGTGGCTCGCGGCGATCGGGGTGAGCCGCGGGCGAAGAGACGGGGTCGACACGGTTCCCTCGCGAGACGAGATCCTCCTGACCGGCGTGCCGCGCTTCGTGGCAGATCGGTCGTCAGGCGCAGAGCCGCGCCTGGCTCAGGTCACGCAGCGATACCCATGCACCTGACGATAGGGCGAGTGGCCGCGCCGCCGCACCCCATTTCCAGGAGGCAACCAACGGTTGGTGACGATGCCGGGCGAGCGTGGGTCAGGCGCGGGACTGGCTGTCCCTCGTCGACATCATCCCATGCGTGCCGCACTCGTCCTCGGAGAAGGGCCGGACCGATCCCGGGGCAGGCGCGTAGATGACGACGACCGGATAGCGGGACCCGAGCCACCGCTGAGGCGACGAGGAGTGCAGCAGAGCCACGTCGCGGGTGCCGACGAGGATCGCTTGCGAGCCGTCGATCGGCAACCCGCTGCGCACGACGTCGGTCCCCCAGGCGTGCTGGAGCCGGGCGATCTCCGCGGCTCGCGGGGTGGCGCCGTCGACTGCGCCACCCGTAGCATGCGCAGCTCCCGAGCCCAGAGCCAGGACGGCGGCTCCGACCAGCACCTTCGTGGCGATCCTCATGTGACGTTGGGAAACCATGGTGCCAATGTAGCCCTCTGGGCTCCAAACTGGGATGCTCGCGAGCGGTCTACCTACGCTCTCGGTCGGCTTTCCCACTCCTTGACCACCCGGTCGGGAGCGCGCAGCCGCCATGAGTCGATGACGAGCTCGGCTAGCTCACCCGGCGCCACCGCCTCCAACCGGACCAGGACGATCGCGTAGCCGTCGTAGTGCGGCGTCGTGAAGAAGACCTCGGGGTCGGACGCGATCAGCGCGTGCTTGTCCTCTTCGGACGGCACGTAGAGGACGGCGGCGCCCAGCTCCTCACGGACGTAGGCGAACGCTCGTGGCTTGGTCCGAAACGACGGTGCCCCGCCGTGCGAGGGCTGCTCGTACGCCGCGGGCAGCGCGAGGGCCAGCCGGCGCAGGTCCTCCTCGGTGGCCATCGCCCGACGATAGCCCCCGGGCTGAGAGGATCGGGGCATGAGCCGCCCGACTGCCGACGTCAGCGTTCGGGTGGCCTGGCGCGCCGACGCGGCTGCGATGGCCGCGGTACAGGTGTCGGTGTGGCGGGATGCGTACGGTGACCTGCTGCCTCCCGGCCTGCTGGCCGCGCTCCCGGTCGACGAGTTCGCGGAGCACTGGGGGCAGTCGATCGCGACGCCGAAGGAGGCACGGCAGCGCGTGCTGGTGGCGCTCGAGCGAAACGTCGTACGCGGGTTCACCACAACGGCGCCGAGCACCGACGCGGATGCGGACCCCAGTCGCGACGCCGAGGTCGGTGAGCTCGCTATCGAACCATCGGCCCGACATGCGGGACACGGCTCGCGGCTGCTTCACGCCGCGGTCGACACGATGCGCTCGGACGGGTTCGACCGGGCGACGACCTGGGTCGCCTCGACCGCCGACGACCTCCGCGCGTTCCTCACGAGCCAGGGCTGGGCTACCGACGGTGCGTTCCGTGAGCTCGACCTCGAGGGCGACGGCGCGGTCACCGTCAAGCAGGTGCGCCTGCACACCGGCCTGACCGACCGCACGGACAGCCCAGCCGACGGCCAGGCGGATGACTGACACCCGTGCGGGTACAACCGTTCGCACCGTCACTCCGTAAGACAGGTGACAGCGGCACCACACGTCAGACCTGATAGGAAGTCCATGGGCGATCGGCGAGACGACGAGTTCAGCGAGTACGTCGTGGCACGGCGGACCCGGCTGCTGCAGACGGCGTACCTGATCACCGCAGACTGGCAGCTAGCCGAGGACGTCGTCCAGACGGCGCTGACCAAGCTGTACGTCGCCTGGCCCCGCGTCTGCCGCGAGGGCAACGTGGACGCCTACGTGCGTCGCATCATCGTCAACTGTCACATCGACGAGCGGCGGCGGCCGTGGCGACGCGAGCGCTGGTCCCTCGACGCGACGGATCCGCCCGACGAGCCCGACACGTCCTCCGAGGACCGGGCTGTGATCATCTCAGCTCTCGCCGAGCTCCCGCGCGGGCAGCGCCGGACCGTCGTCCTGCGCTACTTCCTGGGCCTCTCGGTCGAGGAGACGGCGAATGACCTGGGGTGCTCGACCGGCACGGTGAAGAGCCAGACCAGCCATGCCCTCCGCAAGCTCGAGGTGCTGCTGTCGCCGACATTCAACCAGCGCATAGGCAAGAGGAACGGGTGATCGAGATGGACGAGCAGGATCTGCGCGATCGACTCTTCGACGCGGCTGCCACCGAGCAGCCAACTCCCAGCATGGTCGCCGCCGACATCGCGAGGGGACGAAGCAGGCGACGCCGGAGGACGATCACCGTGACGGGAGCATCGCTCGGGGTGGTCGCCATCGCCACCGCGAGCGCCATCGTCGGCCTGTCCACCCAGGCGAGCAGCGGCACCCAGCCGCCTCTCGAGATCGCAGGCAACAGCGATGTGCGGCATTCGCCCACTCCAAGCAAGGGCACCACGGATGGGGCCACCGGGAGAGCCACCCCGCTCGGGGCTGATCAGCGGTTACCCCACTCCATGACCGACATCAGCCGCTTGGACCTGGGGGACGAGAACTATATGCCCTACGGCTCATGGCGCAACGCCCTCTTCGTCCTCGCTCGAGAGCACCTGGACCCGGCGCACGACTACCTCAGCTACGACACCGACAACATGCACGGGTCGGGCCCCTATCTGATCCAGGGGATCAAGCTTGGCTGGCAGCAGGTCGCGGACACCGGCGAAGGGATGGTGGATGTCGAGGTGGGGAGTCCGGATGCGGCAGCCTCGGTCCGGTGCCTGACCTATGCTCCCTGCCGGACTGTCAACGAGCCGGGGTACGGCGAGATCCGGCTCGGCGGAGACCCGCAGGGGCCCGACGGCTACGAGGTCATCCTCACCCAGGCCGACGGCGAGATCGCCCACGTTGTGGTGAACCCGCTGTTCGCCAACAACTCCCTGACGCCGACCCTGGCGCCGCTGCCCGGCCTCGAGTCGGTCCTGGCCCTCGCGGCGGACTCTCGGCTCGACCTGCCCAGCGGATGACCTGTCGGCGGGCGCCGGTAACCTCTGACGGTGCCTGCCGAGCCCGCTCCTCGTCCTGACGCAGGCGAGGCCCCGAGGTCGGAACGGCGCCAGGTGCTCGTCGACTCGTTCGGCGTCGGCATCGCCACCGGCGCGTACGGCGTATCCTTTGGTGCGATCGCCGTCACCAGCGGCTTCAGCGTCTGGCAGGCCTGCGCTCTCAGCCTGCTGGTGTTCAGCGGGGCCTCCCAGTTCGCCGTCGTCGGAGTCGTCGCCTCCGGCGGCGCGCCGATGTCCGGAGCGGCCACCGGGCTGATGCTCGGAACACGGAACACCATGTACGGGCTCAAGCTGGCGTCCCTGTTGCGACTTCGCGGGGTACGTCGCATCGCCGGCGCCCAGCTCGTGATCGACGAGTCCACGGCCATGGCACTCAAGCCGAAGGAGCCGGCCAACGCCCGAATCGGCTTCTTCGCAACGGGAATCTCGATCTTCGTGCTCTGGAACCTCGCAACGCTCATCGGTGCGCTGGGCGGGCGGTCCATCGGGGACCCCAGCGCGTACGGCCTCGACGCGGCAGTGCCCGCCGCATTCCTGGCCCTGCTGTGGCCGCGGCTCACCACCACGCGTGCCCGCGTCACCTCCCTCGTCGCCGCGTCGCTCGCGTTGCTGCTGGTACCGGTGACCTGGCCCGG
>JBBJMF010000064.1:0-16970 GCA_037719575.1 Nocardioidaceae bacterium | reverse complement strand
CAGCAGATCCGCGAGGAGCGTCGACGCGCGGAGTTCGGCGGGTTCAACGTGGGGGCCGACTTCTTCGGCTGGCTCGTCGCTGTCGCCATGACGGTCCTGCTCGCGGGAGTCGTCGGAGCGGTCGCCGCGGCAGTCGGGAGGACGCTCAATGTGAACGAGGCGAAGATCGAGAAGGACGCCGGGGCCTACGGCCTGGCCACCGCGATCGGGCTGCTGGTCATCTTGGTGGTGGCGTACTACGCCGGGGGGTATGTGGCCGGCAGGATGTCGCGCTACGACGGTGGCCGCCAAGGCGTGGGCGTCTGGCTGTTCGGCGTCGTCATCACCGTGCTGGTCGTCGTCGTCGGCGCGATCTTCGGGTCGACGTACAACGTCTTCGACCGGGTGAGCCTGCCGTCCATCCCGATCCCCACCGACACCGCGACCTGGGGCGGCGTCATCGCCCTGGCGAGCATCGTGGTCGGCACCCTCGTGGCGGCAGTCATCGGAGGCCGCGTCGGATGTCGCTACCACCGCAGGGTCGACAACGTGAGTGCCGCCGATTCCACCAGCCCCTTCGGGGAGACCACGACGGGAGGAGCGACGTCGGCCGGCTGAATCTATCCCTAGAGCGTTTCCGAGCAGTGACACGTGGGTATGAGCCCACTTCCAGCCAAGGAGGAGCCTTGTGACAGAGAGCAACGAACCATACGACTACCAGAGATCGTCCGAATCCGAGCAGTCGAGCGGCGTCAAGGACGTGGCCGGGGAGCAGGCCCAGCAGGTCGCCGGCACCGCGAAGCACCAGGCGACGCAGGTCGTCGACACGGCCAAGGAGCAGGTACAGGCCGTCACGTCGGACATCCGGGACCAGACGCGCCAGCTGGCGGGGGACGCCCGCGAGCAGCTGATGGACCATGCCGGCTCGCAGCGCGACCGCGCCGTCGAGAGCCTGCGCTCGGTCGGTGACGAGCTGTCGGAGATGGCCGAGAAGGCGGAGAGCTCGGGTCTCGGGGTCCAGCTGGCTCGCGAGGGCGGCGACGTGACCAAGAAGGTTGCCGACTTCCTGGAGCAGCGGGAGCCGGGGCAGCTCGTGGACGAGGTTCGCGACCTCGCTCGCCGTCGTCCGGGAGCGTTCCTGCTCGGCGCCGCTCTCGCGGGCGTCGTCGCCGGGCGGGCTGCGCGCGGGGCGAAGAGCGCTCACTCCGCCGATGACGGGTCCTTCGACTCGGCGTCCCGCGGCGCCCCGTCGGGCGACATCGACGTGCCGTCGCCGTACGGCGTTCCCGCAACGGACCCGTTGGCGACACCTGCGCTCGAGACCGATGTCTGGGGTCCCGGGGGGACCCACTACCCCGAGTCCCAGGGCGTCCCCACCCCGCCGGGAGGCACCCTGTGAGCTCGACCTACGAACCCGAGCGCGCAGGGGGTGAGCGGGCGGAGTCCGACTCGGAGGACCGCTCGTTGGGCAGTCTTGTCTCGTCGCTGTCCGGTGACATGTCCAAGCTCATGCGCCAGGAGCTCACCCTCGCCAAGGCCGAGCTCCGTGAGGAGGCGAAAGAGGCCGGCAAGGCGGCCGGCATGCTCGGCGGTGCCGCCTTCGCCGGCTGGATGACGGCGATCTTCCTGTCGGTCACGCTGATGTGGCTGTTGTGGAAGGCGATGGACCTTACCCTCGCGGCGCTCGTCGTGGCGCTCCTGTGGGGTGTCGCAGCGGCCGTTCTCGGCCTCGCCGGAAAGAAGAAGCTCCAGGGTCTGAACCCCAAACCTGAACAGACGATCGACTCTTTGAAGGAGGACGCGCAATGGCTCAAAGCCCAGAAGAACTGAGACGTGAGATCGAGCAGACCCGTCAGGACATGAGCCGAGACGTCGACGCGATCAGTGACAAGGTCAGTCCCGGGCGCATCGTGCAGCGCAGGGTCGACCGGACCAAGGGCGCCGTGAGCTCGGTCCGAGAGCGCGTGATGGGGACGGCGTCGTCGGGGACGAGCACCATCGGCGACAAGGCCAGCTCCGCCCAGTCCAGCATCTCCGATGCCGTGACCGGCGCTCCCGACGCGGCCATGAGTCGCACGCAGGGCAACCCGCTGGCGGCCGGGCTCCTGGCGTTCGCCACGGGATGGCTCGTCAGCAGCCTCCTGCCGGCATCCCAGGCAGAGGAGCAGGCGGTACGCTCGATCGAGGACAAGGTCAAGGAGCCGGTGAAGGAGCAGCTGAGCAGCATCGCCCAGGAGATGAAGGACGACCTGCAGGGGTCGGCCCAGGACGCGGTGCAGAGTGTCAAGGAGACCACCACGCAGGCCGCTCAGACCGTGACCGACCAGAGCAAGGACTCGGCGCAGACGGTCCGGGACCAGGCGCAGGGAGCCGCGGAGGAAGTGCGCGGGTCTACCGGGAACAACTCCTCCTGAGGCTTGCAGCCGCCCCAGGATCACGATGAGAGGTGGGAGGTAGATGGCTGAGCGGTCCGCGGCGGCGCAGGACGCCGACGCGGTGAGCGACGATCTCGGGCATGACGCCGAGTCCCCGAGCGACATCCCGGCCAAGGGCTGGTGGCAGATCACCCGGCGCAGCCTGAAGGAGATCGGCGACGACCACCTGACGCTGATCGCCAAAGGCGTCGCCTACTCGTGGTTCATGGCACTGTTCCCGGGGCTGATCGCCGCCATCTCCATCTACGGCCTGGTCACCACACCTTCCCAGGTGCAAGCCCAGGTCGCCGACCTGTCGTCCGCCCTCCCGGCCAGCGCGAGACAGCTCATCACCACCCAGCTGGAGTCACTGGCGGGGGCCTCCGGCAGCGCGTTGGGTATCGGCCTCGTCGTGAGCGTCGCCCTTGCCCTCTTCAGCGCCTCAGCCGGCATGGCGGGACTGGTGGAGGCGCTCAACATCGCCTACGACGAGGAGGAGGAGCGCAACTTCGTCATCAAGCGTGGGCTGGCGCTTCTCCTCACCCTCGGGTTTCTCGCCTTCTTCGCCATCGCCATCGGCCTGATCGCGGTCTTCCCGTTCCTGAGCGACAATCTCGGGTCCAGCCTCGTGGTCCAGATCCTCCTGCAGGTGCTGCGGTGGGCGATGCTGCTCGTGGTAGCGGTGGTCGCCCTCGCCCTGCTCTACCGGGTCGGGCCGAACCGAGACGCGCCGGCGATCCGCTGGCTCTCCCTCGGGTCGCTCATCGCGACTGTCATCTGGATCGCCGCGTCCGTGGGATTCGCGTTCTACGTCGACAACTTCGGCAGCTACGCCGAGACCTACGGTGCGCTCGCCGGTGTCGTGGTGCTGCTGCTCTGGTTCTGGATCACCGCGCTGGTGGTGCTGCTCGGCGCAGAGATCAACGCGGAGAGCGAGGGCCAGACCATCAAGGACACCACCAAAGGCAAGCCAAGCCCCCTCGGCCAGCGTGGTGCGGTCAAGGCCGACGAGCCGCCCCCGCCGTGATTCGCGTGGCTTCGGTGCCGGAGTCCCACGTCTACGTGCGGCATCTCGCCCACCCGTCAGTGCCGGGAGTCGTCAGACTGCCGGATCCGGTCCCGCGGGACGGCTGCACGGTGCCTGGGGGGTGGTGGCCGCCGGTCATGTTGGAACCGGACTGGCTGGAGTCCCATTCGGACGACTTCGACATCCTCCACATTCACTTCGGGTTCGACACCCTCAGCACCGATCAGGTGCACGAGGTGATCTGCATGCTGCGGCGTCTCGAGAAGCCGCTGGTCTATACGCTCCACGATCTCCGTAACCCGCACCAGCGGGAGAGTCGGAGCCACACCGCCGCGCTGGATCTGCTGGTTCCAGCGGCAGACGCGCTGATCACGCTCACCCCGGGCGCCCGTGACGAGATACAGCGCAGATGGGACGGGGACGCGATCGTGCTTCCCCATCCGCACGTCGTCCCTCGCAGCTGGCTGGAGCGGCCAAGAGATCGCGCCGAGCACTTTGTCGTGGGGGTGCACGCCAAGAGTCTGCGTGCCAGCATGGACCCGCTGCCGGTCATCGAGGCGCTCGCGGACCGGCTGGTCGAGTGGCCCGGGGCCGTCCTGCAGGTCGACGTGCACGACGAGATCTTCGACCCCGGCAACTACTGGTACGCGCCCGACGTGGGACAGCGCATCCTGGCCTTCGAGGGGCAGCCGCAGATCGACGTGCAGGTGCATCCCTACTTCTCAGACGAGGAGCTCTGGGCATACCTGTCCTCGATCGACGTCTCCGTCCTCGCCTACAGGTTCGGCACGCACTCGGGATGGATGGAGGCCTGCCACGACCTCGGCACCGGCGTTGTGGTGTCCGATTGCGGCTACTACGGCGAGCAGCGTCCCTGCGAGGTGTTCGGGTTCGACGAGCACGCCGAGCTCGACAAGGAGGCCCTGTTCAAGGCGGTCGGCGCGTTCCAGGAGGCGCCGGCCCGGGCCCGCCCGAGCTGGGTGGTGCGGGACGCGGAACGGCGCGAGCTGGCTGCCGCCCACGCCGAGATCTACGCGGCTGTCATGCGATGACGATGATGCGGGTCGCGATCATCGCCGACCGTCGCCACCCGGTCGCCGAGCCTTTCGCCGGCGGCCTCGAGGCCCACGTGTGGCACCTGACAGCGGCGCTTCGTGCGCGCGGGCATGACGTCACGTTGTTCGCGGGTGCCGGGTCCGACCCCGATGTCGCGACCTGCATGCTCGGCCCGGCTCGGCTCGAGCTCAGCGCGGCAGCTCTGGAAGACCCGTCCATGCCCGAGGTGGCCTGGATGCGCGACCACCACGCGTACCTGGAGCTGATGCTGCGTCTTGGTGGACGGCTCGGCAGTTCGTTCGACGTCGTCCACAACCACAGCCTGCACTATCTGCCGGTCGCCATGGCGTCGACGCTGCGGAGCCCGATGATCACGACGCTCCATACGCCGCCTACACCCTGGTTGGAGTCGGCAGTCAAGGCGAGCACTCCCGGCGACAGCAGGTTCGTCGCCGTGAGCAGGCACACGGCTCGGATGTGGTCCGCAGTCGTGCCGGCCGTCTCCGTCGTCGCCAACGGAGTCGACTGTGCACGCTGGCCGGCCGGCCCGGGAGGGCAGGATCTCATCTGGTTCGGCCGGTTGACGCCGGAGAAAGCCCCCCACCTGGCCGTGGCCGCTGCTCGCAGGGCGGGACGGCGGCTGCGGATGGCGGGTCCCGTCCACGACCGGCAATATTTCGACCGCCACGTGGAACCGTTGCTCGGCAGGGACGTCGTCTATCTGGGGCATCTGCGTCAAAGCGCGCTGGCGCGTGAGGTGGGGTCCGCCGCGGCAACCCTGGTGACACCCGCATGGGACGAGCCGTACGGCTTGGTCGTCGCGGAGTCGTTGGCGTCCGGCACGCCGGTTGCCGCGTTTGACCGTGGGGGCGTCCCGGAGATTCTCACCGCCGAGTGCGGCGAGGTCGTCGACGGGGGTGACGTAGACGAGCTGGCCGCGGCGGTCCACCGCGTGATGCGTCTCTCCCGCGCTGCGTGCGCGCAACGTGCGAGGACGCACTGCGACGTGTTCCGAATGGTCGACCAGTACGTCGACATGTACGAAGAGACCTTCGCGCTCATCGCATGATCGGCTACTACGCCCATCATCACGGCGCTGGGCATGCCTGGCGCGCGGCGACGATCGCGGGGTACCTGGCTGAGCCCCTGACATTGCTGTCCACAACGCCTCCCGCGGATCGGGACTCGTTCACCGACTACGTCGCCCTGGCGTCCGACGCCGACCAGGTCGGCAACGCATGCGACCCGACGGCGCTCGGGTCGTTGCACTGGGCACCACTCCACGATCGGGGCCTTCAAGCGCGGATGGACCAGATCGCCCGTTGGATCCACCGGACGCGCCCCGCCGCCATGGTGGTCGACGTCTCCGTGGAGGTCGCGAACCTGGCGCGCCTGCTCGGCGTACCGGTCGTCGTCATCGCCATGCCGGGCGATCGAAGCGATGCGGCGCACCAGTGGGGCTACCGGCTCGCGAGCCGCATCGTGGCGCCCTGGCCGCGCGAGATCTATGACCCGAGCTGGCTCCACCCGTTCGCCGACCGTGTCCACTACGTCGGAGCCTTCTCCCGCTTCACTGGTCGGAGCGCGACCGCGGCGACAGTCCCGGTCCGGAAGGGACTCGTCCTGGTCGGTGCTGGTGGCAGCAGCCTCGAAGCAGTGCAGGTAGAGGCGCTGATGGCGCGGGTCCCGCACATTGGCTGGAATGTCATGGGCGGGTCCGCGGGATGGCGCGACGATGTCTGGTCGGCACTCTGCGAAGCCGACTTGGTGGTCAGCCATGCCGGGCAGAACGCTGTCGCCGAGATCGCGGCTGCGAAGCGACCCGCGATCCTGGTGCCGGAGACCCGGCCGTACTCGGAGCAGGTCCACACCGCGCAAGCCTTGTCCCGGGCCGGGATCGCCGCGATGAGTCCGGACTGGTCGGGGGTGGCTGACCGGCTCCTCGAGGGGTTTCTCGACACCCCCGACTGGTCACGCTGGGCCCCGGATGGTGCCGGCGCAGCCACGGCCCGCACGATCAGCGAAGTCGCCGCGGGAGGAAGCGGATGAGACCTCTCGTTGCCGTCGTGACGACCGTGGCGGGTCGGCACGAGCACCTGATCAACCAGCGCATCGGACTCCGGAATGGGGACCGCCGGCCCGACCATCACGTCGTCGTCGCGATGGGCGACCGCAGCGTCCGTCCCCTGTTGGCAGCCGAACCCGCCTGCACCGTCGTCGAGCTCCACCGCGGACACCCGCTGCCGCTGGCCGCGGCCCGCAACCTCGGAGCCGAGGTCGCCCAGGGAATGGGAGCCCGAACGCTGATCTTCCTCGACGTGGACTGCGTGCCCTCGCGCGGGCTGGTGGGGCGCTATGCCCGGGTGGCAGCCGCAGCCGAGTATAGAAACGGGCTGCTGTGCGGCCAGGTGCGCTATGTCCCTTCCGGGACCCGGTTCGACGGCGACGAGGAGACGCTCGCCAGCGTCTCGCCTCCGCACCACGCAAGACCGTTGCTCGACGGTGACCGGGTCCTTGCGACCACGGCGTACGAGCTGTTCTGGTCGCTTTCGTTCGCCCTCACCTCGCAGGCCTGGGCCAGCGTCGGTGGGTTCTGCGAGTCGTACGTCGGGTACGGCGGCGAGGACACCGACTTCGCCGAGTGCGCCCGACAGGCGGCTGTGGACATGTTCTGGGTCGGTGGCGCCGACGCGTACCACCAGTACCATCCGGTGTCGGATCCTCCGACGGAGCACCTCGACGAGATTCTGCTCAACGCGCGGACGTTCGTGGGGCGATGGGGATGGTGGCCGATGCAAGGATGGCTGTCCGCCTTCGAGTCCGCGGGTCTCATCAATTTCGACCCGCAGACTCAGTGCTGGGCGCGAACCTCGCCGCACCCACTCAGGGATTCATGACGACCTTCACCATGTCGTCCTCCTTCTTCTGGAAAGTCTCGTAGGCCTGCGGTGCGTCGTCGAGCGACAGATGGTGGGTGGCGAAGCCCTCGACGCCCAAGGGATCGTCGTCGGTGAGCAGTGGCAGGATGTCGCCGACCCACCGCTTGACATTGGCCTGCCCCATCCGAAGCTGGATCTGCTTGTCGAACATCGTCAGCATCGGCAGCGGGTCGGACGCGCCGCCGTAGACCCCGGACAGCGAGATCGTGCCGCCGCGGCGGACGATGTCGATCGCGGAGTAGAGGGCGTTGAGCCTGTCGGTGCCCACTCGCTGCATCATCGGCGCCGCGACGGCATCCGGGAGGAGGGACACGAGCCGGTGGGCGAGCTTGTTGACGGGAGACCCGTGCGCCTCCATCCCGACCGCGTCGATGACCGAGTCCGGCCCGCGACCCCCCGTCAGCTCCCGGATCGCGTCGCCGATGTCGTCCTCATGGTCGCGCAGGTCGAGCACCTCCACCCCGCGAGCTCGCGCCCGCTCCAGGCGGGCCGGCACCAGGTCGACCCCGATGACCCGCGCTCCATGGTGCAGGGCGATTCGGCTCGACATGTCGCCGATCGGTCCGAGGCCGAGCACGGCAACCGTGCCGCCCGAGGGGATGGCGGCGTACTCGACGGCCTGCCAGGCGGTGGGAAGCACATCCGAGAGGTAGACGAACCTGTCGTCCGCCGGGCCGTGCGGGACGGCGATATGGGTGTGCTGCGCGTGCGGCACCCGAAGGTACTGGGCCTGTCCGCCGGCAACCTCGCCGTAGAGTTTCGAGTAGCCGAACAACGCAGCCCCGCTGCCGTACTCCCGGACCTGGGTCGTCTCGCACTGGGAGAACAGCCGCTCGTCGCACATGGTGCAGGTGCCGCAGGACATCTGGAACGGGATGACGACCCGATCCCCGGGCGAGATCGCGGTCACGTCCGGTCCGACCTCCTCGACGATCCCCATGGCCTCGTGACCGAGGATGTCTCCGGGGTTCATGAATGCGCCGAGGACCTCATAGAGGTGCAGGTCCGACCCGCAGATGTTGGTGCTGGTGACCTTGATGACGGCATCGGTCGGTTGTTCGATCGTCGGATCGGGCACCTCCTCGACCCGGACGTCCCGCTTGCCCTGCCACGTCACTGCTTTCATCGGCTCTGCCTCTCGTCGTGCTCGGATGTCGTTGACAAGGTGCCTAGTCAGCGCTCGCGCCGACCCGGGTGGCGAGCTCCCGCCATCGCAGGCGCCCTCCGGCGTTCGGGGCCAACGGCGGCGTGGGATGTCCCTGCGGGTTGTTGAGCCCGACGAGAAACGCGCCCAGGGCATCGCGGGCCGACACGCGCGGGTGCCAGTCAAGACGCTCCTTGGCCTGGGTGTTGCTCATCACGGGGAGTCGCATCAGTGCGTCGAAGAGCAGCGGGTGAGCCGGGACCAGGTGCGCCGCCCATGCCCCGGCGAGGCCACGCGCGAAGACCTGGGGCGGGACGGTACGAACCCGAGACTCGAAGACGTCAGCCAGGTCCGCCGGCCGCAGGACCTCGTCCGCGCAGATGTTGAAGGTTCCCCTGGCAGCGCCGAGGACCGCCGCGGCGAACGCCTCGCCGACGTCGTCAGCGTGAGCGGTCTGGAGGAGAAGGCCGGCCGGCACCGGGAGCACGGGAAGAGCCCCGGGCCGCAGCAACCGGCCAGGCGTCAACGGGCCCATGAACAGTCGCCGTTGTTGCGGTGCCGCTCGCGGGTGGAAGACGAAGGCCGGCCGCATCCGCACCAGGCGACAACCCGGTGTCTGCTCCTCGAAGGTGTCGAGCAGCCGCTCGACGTAGGCCTTCTCCCTGACGTAGGGAGCAGATGACGCGCCGTGGGTCGGCCAGGTCTCGTCGACGGGTCTCTCGTCGGTCCGGTGAGAGTAGGCGGCAACGGACGACGAGCAGACCAGAGCCCCGATTCCGCATCGTTGGACCGCCTCGAGGACCCGGACGGTCCCGACGACGTTGTTCTGCCAGGTTTCGTCCGGCCGATGGCTGGGGTGGAAGAGCCAGCCGAGGTGGACGACAACGTCGGCACCGCGCAGAGCTTCGTCGAGCGGCGCCCTCGCGACGTCGAGCGCTCTCCAGGTCACCCGGGAGCCCTTCCGGAACTCGTCATCTGGGAGGCGGCGGGCGATACCGACAAGCTCCAGGTCGTCGGCCCGGTGGTACAGCGCCTCGATGAGTGCTGTCCCGATGTTGCCGGTAGCCCCGATGACGACGATGCGCATGGACTGCCGGTACCCGCGTGCGTGGCCGGGCAAACCGGCCTCAACCCCAAGTCCGTCGGTCCGTGGGATCGATCTCAGCTGTCCGCTGGCCCACGACGACGGGGCCACGGGTGATCCCGCCCGGAGCCTCGGCCACGCGCGGTGCCATGACGGCACCGTTCGCCTGGCCGTGTGTGGCGGCGCGCTAACCGCGAGTGCTTGTCAGGACGTTCTCAACGAGCCGGCGGGACCTTGGACGCCACGACACTGTCTGCCCGGTCCCAGACTCGATGCCTGCCGAGGGCAGCGACGATGTCCTCGGTGTAGCTCTTCACGACCAGGTCGGACTGCAGGATTCCCGGCCCGTCAGTCTCGATTCCGGCATCCCTCAGTGTCTCGACACCGGTGCCCCAAGATCCGATCGGCTTGCAGTGCCGGAGTGCCTCGTGGAGAAGCAGGACGAGCTTGATGTCCGCTGATGGCGCGGTGCCGCCCGCCACGATCACGGCGTCGAACTCGACGGACCGGGTGGTGGCGAAGGTTCGGTCGACGAGCAGCTTGGCGCGGCCACGCTGCAAGGTCCCGCCGACCGCCGCGACGACGTGCGTCGTGACCGCAACGGCGTCCATCGCCTTACGCAGCTTGGCGATACCGGTGAAGTCGGAGTCCGGGTCGGCCACGATCGCAACCTTGCGGCCGGCGACCGGGCCAGGATCCCTTCCGACCTGGGAGAGCGCCGGCGAGAGTGTGACGTCGGCGGACGGACTTCCGCCGGGAGCCGGCAGCCCGAGCCCGGCCGCGACCAGTCGGCACAGGTCCGCATCCACCGCTGCCAGAACCTGGAGCTCGCGCTCCCGGATGCTCTGCTCATAGCACTTAGCGAGCTCGAAGGTGAACGCCTCGACGAGGTGTGTCTGCTCTACGGGGCTCAGGCTCCGGTAGAACATCGTCGCCTGGGAGAAGTGGTCGTCGAACGAGACCGGGGCCGCACGCTCGACGACTCCTTTGACGGGTCTCGGCACCTGCACATACCCGCGGTCGCTCGAGCCGGCAGGACGGGGCACCCCGTCATCGATGGTGTTCGGGCTGTAAGGGGCGAGTCCGGTGTGGATCGCGGTCTGATGCATCCCGTCGCGGAGCATGTCGTTGACCGGGCAGCGCGGACGGTTGATCGGCAGCTGGGCGAAGTTCGGACCGCCGAGCCGGGTGATCTGAGTGTCGAGATAGGAGAACAGCCGGGCCTGCATCAGCGGGTCGTTGGTCACCTCGATTCCGGGAACCAGGTGACCGGTGTGGAAGGCCACCTGCTCGGTCTCGGCGAAATAGTTCGTAGGATTTCGGTTCAGCGTCAGCCTGCCCAGCATCTCCACCGGAGCCAGCTCCTCGGGCACGAGCTTGGTCGGATCGAGGAGATCGATGCCCTCGAAGGTCTCACTCCCGTCATCCGGCATCACCTGGACACCGAGCTCGTACTCGAGGAAAGCGCCGGCCTCGATGCCGTCGGCCATGTCTCGCCGGTGGAAGTCCGGGTCGACGCCTGCTGCGATCTGAGCCTCTTCCCACATGAGTGAGTGCACCCCTGCGACCGGCTTCCAGTGGAACTTCACCAGAGCTGTCTCGTCACTGTCGTTGACCAGGCGGAAGGTGTGGACGCCGAAGCCCTCCATGGTCCGGTACGACCTCGGGATACCACGATCGCTCATGTTCCACATGACGTGATGAGTAGCCTCGGTATGTTCCGACACGAAGTCCCAGAAGGTGTCGTGAGCCGACTGGGCCTGCGGAATCTCCCGATCGGGGTGCGGCTTTGCGGCGTGGATGATGTCAGGAAACTTGATGCCGTCCTGGATGAAGAAGACGGGGATGTTGTTGCCCACCAGGTCGAACACGCCTTCGTCGGTATAGAACTTCACTGCGAACCCGCGTGTGTCGCGGACGGTGTCCGCCGAGCCACGAGAACCGAGGACCGTCGAGAAGCGCACGAAGACCTCAGTGCCGCGCCCCTTCTCGGTGAGGAAGCGCGCCCTGGTGAGGCCTCTCGCGGTGCCGTAGGACTCGAAGACCCCATGTGCCGCAGCCCCGCGCGCGTGCACCACTCGCTCCGGGATGCGCTCGTGGTCGAAATGGGTGACCTTCTCCCGTAGATGGAAGTCCTCCAGCAGGGTCGGCCCACGAACTCCCGCCTTCAGCGAGTGGTCCGTGTCGGGCAGCCTCAGACCCTGCGCCGTCGTCAGCACCTCGCCGGACTGTCGCAGAGCCTCGCTCAGCGGCGAGGGCTCAGCCGAGTCGTCGTGCCGGCCGCCCGGCTTTGGGGCAGGGGACGTGGACTTCTTGCTGGACGGCACGGCGGCTCCTTGCGGCAGAGACTGATGGGCGGCTAATACCCCGCCCGTCGCCAGCCATGCATGGAGGCCGGGCGAATTTCGCTGGTCAACGCTGAGACGACCCGTCTCGACGGTTGCGCTCGGCCGTGATCCGTCGTCAGGGCCGATGGCCCGGAGTCGGACCGTTCGCGGGGACGAGCTGCCGCCAGTCGGCGTCGAGGAGGCCGGTGAGGTCATCGGTCACGAGAGCCGCACCCGCCGTAAGGAGCTCCTCGGTGCCGACCCCCCCGGTTCGGACAGCGAAACACGGCAGACCGAGACTTTCCGCCGCCTGGATGTCGTAGACGGAGACGCCGACCACCCCGGCGGGGCCACCGCCTGCCCCCTGCCAAGCGCGCTCGACCGTGTCCGGAGACGGCTTGGAGCTCTCGGCGTCGTCCCCTGTCGTCACACCGTCGAGCAGGCGACGGACACCCACGATGTCGAGCGCTGCGTCGGTGTCGGTGCGGCTGCCGGAGGACGCCACACAGACTCGATGGCCCTGCTCGTGCAGCCGGTGGACCAGGTCTCTGGCGCCCGGCAGCGCACGCACCTCTCCGCGGAGGTCGTCGAAGGCCTCGGCCCAGAGCGTGCGGAGGGTGTCACCCATCCGCTCCTCGATGACCTCGTCGCAGACGGCAGTCACCAGGCGATCACCGCCCATGCCGATCGCGCGATGGATCCGCCACATCGACACCTCGACCCCGCAGGACCTGAACGCTCGGCCCCACGCCATCGCGTGCTGGTAGGTGGAGTCGACGAGCGTGCCGTCGACATCGAAGATCAGCGTCCGCCGGGCATCGGCCATTGCGGTGTTGTACCCAGTTTGTCGCCACCTACACGCCGGTGGGTTTGGGGGCAACGGGCGCGGGTACGTGACATCGATGAAGTCTCGCGACGCTCTCGAGCGGCTGGCCCGGCGCCTCGAGCAGGCTGACAGTCTCGACGCGCCCAGCGACGCGGCCGCGCGCGTCCTGGGCCGGCTGCTCGCACCGCGCGCGCTGACGGATGTGCTGAGCGGTACGCCGCTCGGCCATCCGTTGCACCCGGTCCTGGTGGCGGTCCCCATCGGGTCGTGGACGGCCGCGAGCTGGCTGGACGCGACAGGGGGCAGCCGGCGAGCTGCGACCCGACTCGTGGGTCTCGGCACCCTGGCCGCGGTGCCGACTGCGCTGAGCGGGATGAACGACTGGTTGACGACCGTCGGCGGCGAGCGGCGCGTCGGCGCGACGCACGGGGCACTCAACTCGGTGGCACTGGTGCTGTACTCGGCGAGCTGGGTCGCACGTCGACGTGGTCGCTGGTCGCACGGAGTCGTCCTGGCGCTGGCCGGGGCGGCCGCCCTGGGCGGTGCTGGCTGGCTAGGCGGTCATCTGGTGTACGGCATGGGTGTCGGGGTGGACACCACAAGCTTCCAGCATCTCCCGGACGACTGGACCGACGTCGCGGCTGAGCCCGACGTGACGAGCGGCCGGGGGATGGTGGGAGACGCCGGCGGAGTCCCCGTGCTGCTCGCCAGAGACGGCCGGCGCATCGTGGCGATGGCAGACCGGTGCACCCACCGTGGGGGACCCCTGCACGAAGGTCAGATCGTCGACGAGTGCGTCATCTGCCCGTGGCACGACAGTGTCTTCAAGCTCGCGGACGGCTCTGTCGTCTCTGGTCCCGCGACCCGTCCACAGCCCACTCTCGAGGTTCGCGTCGTCGACGGCCGGGTCGAGGTGCGTCGGGCCGCTGAGGTCCGGTCACTGCGCACCAACCCAGCCGGAGTCTGACCGCCGGCTTTCCTCCCGCTGACCTGCCTCGGTGCGGTCCAGCCAGGCCAGGACGGACTCGGTGTGCTCACCCAGTCCCGGCGGTGGGTCGTGGCTCGGGCGCCCGCCGGCGTACGGCAGGTCGTCGAAGCGGACCGGGGGGCCGGGCAGCTCGACCGTTCCGAGACCGGGTTGCTCGACGCTGACGACCAGCCCCTGGGAGCGGGTCTGGTCCCAGGCATAGACCTGGTCGAGACTGCGCACCAGCCCGGCGGGCACCCCCGCGTCGGCAAGCCTCTCGATCCAGATGGCGGCGGGCGCGGCAGCAAGCGCGGTGTCCACGAGCGCACCGAGCTCGGCACGGTGCTGCACCCGGTCGGCGTTGGTGGCGAACCTCTCGTCGTCGTAGCGGACCCCCACCAGCGGCGCGAACGCGCGCCACAGGCTCTCGCTCCCGCAGGCGATCTGGACCGGGGCGTCCTGCGCGTGGAAGAGACCGTACGGCGAGATCGACGGGTGCTGGTTGCCGATCGGCTGCGGGACCTCATGGGCGACCGTCCACTGGGTGCCCTGGTAGGCGTGCACCCCGACGATCGCCGCGAGCAGGCTGGTGCGAACGACGCGGCCTCTCCCTGTCGACTCCCGCTCGTGCAGGGCAGCCAGCACCCCGGTCACGCCGTACATCCCCGCCAGCAGGTCGCCGATCGGCAGGCCGACCTTCATCGGCTCGCCGGGCTGGCCGGTGACACTCATCAACCCGGCCTCACCCTGCGCGATCTGGTCGTAGCCCGCGCGACCGCCGGCGGGTCCGTCGTGGCCGAACCCGGTGATGGACAACACAATCAGGCGCGGGTTGAGCTCACGGAGGTGAGCCACGGAGAAGCCGAGCCGGTCCAGGACACCCGGCCGGAAGTTCTCACACAGGATGTCGCTCTGGCGGACGAGACGCCGAAGCAAGGCGGCCCCCTCCGCCGACTTCAGGTCAGCCGTCACCGACTCCTTGTTGCGGTTGCAGCACATGTGGTACGTCGACTGCCGGTCCTGCGCCGTACCCACGAAGGGCGGGCCCCATCCACGGCTGTCGTCCCCACCCTCCGGGTGCTCCACCTTGATCACCCGAGCACCGAGGTCGCCCAGCATCATCGCGGCGTGCGGACCCGCCAGCGCTCTCGTCAGGTCGACCACGACGAGGTCGCTGAGCAGGCTCATCGGCACAGTGTGCCGCGGTGATCCTCTGCTATCGTGAGCGGGCTGCCGGATCCGGCGGTATCACCACAGCATCACCAACTGCATAGTGCTCGTCGTAGGGGAAGCTGGTGAGAGTCCAGCGCTGTCCCGCAACCGTGACAGGTGTCGTCCACCTGCAGCCGGAATACCTGCGCCGAGCGAGCGGCTCCCCATCTGTCGAGGTCTGCAGGGTCGGAGTCATGGATAGCGCCGGCAACGCCGCCGTCCATCCAATCCTGGGACCGCTCACGAAAGGCCCCAGAAGCCATGTTCTCGTCATGTACGCGCAGCCTGACCGTTGCCGCACTCACCGTCGCCACCGGCCTGATGTCGGTGCCATCCGCCCAGGCTTGGTCGCCGAGGCACGACGTCGCCCCGGCGACCTCCGCCAGCGCCTGGTCCTTGGACCCGGCCGCCGTCAACTACCGAGCTCGCGGGACCCTGGCGGCGCACTGGCAGGCGAGCCAGCTCCGGAACGGGCGGATGCCCGGCTTCTCTCCGGGCAACCCCGACTGGGGGCTGACGATCGACGTGGCGTTCATGCTGGCGGCCGACGGCACGCAGCCCGGGGTGCTCGGTGAGGTAAGGCACGCCATCTCCCTTCACGTCCTGGACTACGCCGTCTACCAGGGCGACACCGCCTCAGGGGCGATGGCGAAAGCACTCCTGGTGTCGAAGGTCCTGAAGGGCGACCCGACCGACTTCGGCGGCCTCAACCTCCGCAAGCGGGTGTTGAACCTCGTCGCCCCGGCTGGGGCGGGCTTCGAGGCCGGTCGGCTCCGAGACACCGGAAGGACCGACTACAGCAACGTCTTCGGCCAGTCCTACGGGACGATCGGGCTCGCCAGGTCGGGAAGCGTGCCGCAGCCGGTCGTCAACTACCTCCTGAAACAACGCTGCGCTGCCGGCTACTTCCGGCTCTTCGAGACCGCGGGCGAGACCTGTGACCAGAGCGGCAGCGACCCAGACGTGGACGCGACGGCCCTGGCGCTGCAGGCCCTCATCGTGGCCAAGGCCGACGGCGCGACGGTAAGCCACCGGCTGATCGTCGACACGACGAGCTGGCTGATCTCGGTGCAGAGGGCCAACGGTTCCTACTCCGAGGACGCAACCGGCGACGCGCCCAGCTCGAACTCGACAGGGCTCGCGGCCAACGCACTCGTGGCGGCGGGGCACAACTCACCGCGGCTCAAGGCGGCTGCCTGGGTGGCAAGCGTGCAGCTGACGAAGGCGAACGCGGGCAGCGGTCCGGCCAAGCCCGACATCGGCGCCATCGCCCTCAACCCAGACGCGCTTGCCGACGGCATCGCGAACGGCTTGGGAGACAACCGTTCCCAGTGGTGGCGCGTCACGCCGCAAGCGTTCTTCGCGCTGGTCCCCGCTCCCCTGGGGACGCTGACCGCGCCATGACCGCCGGGCGGTCCGTGCGAGCGCTCGTGGCGGGGGTGGTGCTTTTGCTGGCCGGCGGAGGGACCGCGCTTGCGTCTGCCGGGACGGAGGCGGCCGCGGGGCGGGCGGCCACCGTCGATCCCGTCGACGACGAGCTGTCGGGCACACCGGGGTACTGCCCTACCGACGAAGGTGTCACGGTCGTCGTCGACTTCCAGGAGCTCGGCGGCGGTATCGTCGTCAGGTGTGCCACGGGGCCCGTCGTGCCGGGCTTCACCGGCATCGACGCGTTGCAGGGAACGGGTTTCGACCCGGAGGGCGTACGTCGTTATGGACTCGCCTTCGTCTGCCGGATCGCGGACAGGCCGACGGCCGACCAGGAGCTGCCGGTCGACGGCAACCCGCACTACAAGGAGGCGTGTGTCAACACGCCACCGGTCTCCGCGTTCTGGTCGTACTGGTACGCCCCCGATCGCGGAACCTGGACCTACAGCCAGGAGAGCGCGCTGAGCCGCGACGCGCTCCCCGGCGGGTTCGAGGGCTGGTCGTTCTCGCTGAACCACTCTGAAGGGAGCGCGCCGCCTCCGGGGATCCCGCCGAGGCGACCCGCCC
>JBBJMF010000063.1:0-17004 GCA_037719575.1 Nocardioidaceae bacterium | reverse complement strand
CTCGAACGCACCGAAGACCGTCTCGACACGAGCTCGCCCGCGTTCGACGTAACAGCACTCGTCCCCCAGACCGTTGCGATACAGCGGGGATGGCTTGCCGGCGACGACGTAAGAGATGCGCACGTCGGCGTTGCCCAGCACCAGACGGCGGTCGGTGACGACGTCGGTGTCGGCGAGAGCCGCCGCGTCGACGGTCTTGAAGAGGTCGTGCAACCTGAGGTGCAGCGGTTTCAACGGGTGGTTCGGGGTGGTGCCGAGTCCCTCGATCTGCCACACCTCGGAGTTGACGATCCGTGAGGGCAGGTTGTGGTGGTACAGGAGCGACGAGTCTGACGAGAACCCCTCCTCGCCCATCAGCTCCTCGAAGACGAGGTGCTGGCCATCGGGACGGTGCTGGGTGTGCCGCTTCGGGGGAATCGAACCGCGGGACAGATAGTGTGCCATCGGAGCCTCGCTGAGTCGTCTCTGCCTCGTGCTGCCTGGGAGAATCTCGGACCTTGCCATTCAAGCACCGTCTTCCGGACAAGTGGGCATCACCTTCGGGGGCGACTGCGCCGGTTGCAGTACCGTGCGGGGGTGTCGACGAGCCCTCAGGCGCCCCCGCTGTTCGCCCGGTTGGTCGACGACGCGGCGATGTTCCCGCCTGGCAACGCGTCGGCGTACGACGCGATCAGCGCCCACCTGCGTCACCGCGCCAGCGACATCGACTCGTACGTCGGCCCACTGCTCGTCCATCACAGCCGTTGGGACGACGTCGTCGCGGCGCACGCCGATCTCGGCTCGCCCCCCCTGCACGTCGTCATGATCGGCGCTCACCGTCTCCCCGGGACCGCTCCCCCGCCCCTCCGCGTCGTCGGGTTCGAGCAGCTGGTCGACCACCTCCCTCTGCCCACCGCCGAGGACGACCTGCCGCTCGCCTGTGAGGTCAGCGCCGATGACGCAGGCTTGGAAGTGCTCGCCGAGGTCGCCGAGGCCGCCGCCGCTGGGGTGGCCGTGGTAGGAAAGCTCCGCACCGGCGGCACAGACGCAGCCTCCTTCCCCAACGAGGCAACGGTCGCCGCGGTGGTAACAGCTGCCGTCCGGCTGGGCGCGCCGATGAAGTTCACCGCCGGCCTGCACCACGCGGTTCGTTTCACGGCTGCAGACACCGGGTTTGAGCATCACGGGTTTCTCAACCTGCTGGTGGCCGTGGAGGCCGCGTTGGCCGGCGTACCGGATGCTGGTGTCGTCGAGGTGCTGGCGTCTCGCGACGGAGCAACCCTCGCCAAGACAGTGCGCGGCTGGTACGACGAACAGGTCAGCGGCGTGCGACGGACGTTCGTGTCTTTCGGTTGTTGTGGCGTCGAGGAACCGATCCGCGACCTTGTCGCCCTCAGCCTGACGACGTAGTCGTGACGACGACAACCCTCGCGAGGAAGGGGCACAGATGACCTGGTTGGGCCTCGCTGCCGACACGCCGTATGGCTTGGCGACTTTGCCGTACGGCGTCTTCTCGTACGCCGAGAAGCCGGCCCGGGTCGGGGTGCGCGTCGGCGATCAGGCGCTCGACCTGTGTGAGACGGCACAGGCGCTCCACCATCAGCACGTCGACGTTCTTGCGCGGCCGTCGCTGAACTCGCTCATGGAGCTCGGACCCCAGCGGTGCCGCGAACTGCGGGCCTGGGTCCGCGGGCTGTTCGAGGGCGACACCTACCGCGACGTCGTCTGGGAGCACCTCGTCGACGTCTCCGACCTCAGACTTCACCTGCCGTTCGAGGTGGCCGACTACGTCGACTTCTACGCGAGCGAGTCTCATGCCTCGAACGTGGGAAGGATCTTCAGGCCAGACTCTCCCGACCTGCCGCCGAGCTGGAAGCACCTGCCGATCGGCTACCACGGTCGGGCCGGAACCGTCGTGGTCACCGGTACGGACGTCGTACGGCCGACCGGTCAGCGAAGACCCGGACCTGACGGGGTCCCTGCGTTCGGACCCTCGACCAGCCTGGACATCGAGTGCGAGGTGGGTTTCGTTGTCTGTGGCCCGACGGAGATCGGCTCGTCCGTGTCGGTCGCTGACGCTCGACGACACCTCTTCGGGGTAGTGCTGCTCAACGACTGGAGCGCCCGCGACATCCAGGCTTGGGAGTATGTCCCTCTCGGACCCTTCCTCGGCAAGTCCTTCGCCACCAGCATCTCCGCCTGGGTGGTCCCACTCGAGGCCCTCGCTGAGGCCGAGGTGCCGGTGCCCGGCCAGGACCCCGTCGTCCTCCCTTACCTCCAGGGCGTGTCTGAGCGCGACGTCTTCGGGCTCGACCTGCATCTCGAGGTCCGCGTCAACGGCACGCTCGTCAGCTCACCTGAGTTCCGTGACATGTACTGGTCGCCTGCCCAGATGCTTGCCCACCTGACGGTCAACGGGGCCAGCCTGCGCACCGGCGACCTGTTCGCGTCGGGCACCGTCAGCGGGAAACGCCCGGAGACCTACGGCAGCCTGCTGGAGCGGACCTGGAACGGCACCGACCTGTTGGCGCTCGACGACGGCACCAAGCGCGGTTTCCTCGAATACGGGGACGTGGTCACCCTCAGCGGCTGGGCGCCGGGACCCGACGACACGCGCATCACACTCGGCGAGGTCACCGGAGCCATCACGTCAAGGACGTAGCCCCTGCCACAGCGCGGTGTCGGTGCCTGCTCGTGAAACATGCCCCTGACGTCTTGCGGTCGAGACCCCCAGCCGTGCAAGTATCGAGGTCCCAGACCAGGAACCAGCACCGAGGTGCCGGCGATGGATCGCACCCCATCTCGTCAGGAGCTCGCACACCATGACCCACAGCCGACACTCGTCCACGCGCGCACACCTCCACTCCGACCCAGGACCCGAGACCGCCACACCTCCAGCACTCTCGCGCAGAAACCTGCTCCGGGCAGGTATGTCGATCGGCGCCGTAGCCGCGTTCGGCGGACTGGACATGCTCGGCGCACGACAAGCGGTGGGAGCGGTGGCAAGGCCGACAATCTCGAGCTGCACCGCCTGGGGAGCCTAGGTCGCCCGCGGGACCATCAGCATCAACAACTACCGTCCCAGCAAGATCCTGATCCACCACACCGCCACGTCGAACTTCACGGACTACTCCCAGGCGCACGCGTTCTCGTTGTCACGCAGCATCCAGCAGTCTCACTTCAACAACGGCTGGATCGACACCGGGCAGCACTACACGCTCAGCCGTGGCGGCTACATCACGGAGGGACGCCATCACACTCTCGAAACCCTGCCCGGCGGATCGACGTTCGTGCTGGGATCGCACTGCACCGGCCAGAACTCCTACGCCTTGGGCATCGAGAACGAGGGCACCTACACGTCGACGACTCCCCCGTCGGTGCAGTGGAACAAGCTCGTCGACCTGTGTGCGTACCTGTGCCAGACCTACGGCATCTCCTCGTCCGCGCTGTACGGCCACCGCGACTTCCTCAGCACCCAATGCCCCGGAGACGCCTTCTACGCACAGCTTCCCTCCCTGCGCAGTGCCGTCGCCGCGAAGCTCGGCGGTACGACGCCACCGCCGGCAGGGAGGTCGTGGCCAACCCTGCGGCAGGGCAGCTCAGGTTTCCGTGTCACGACGTTGCAGTACCTCCTGCGCTACCGAGGGCGCTCGGTCGCCGTTGACGGAGCGTTCGGCAGCGGCACGGAGTCGGCGGTCGTGTCCTTCCAGAGCGCCAACGGCCTCAGCCCCGACGGTATCGTCGGGACAGAGACATGGGAAAAGCTCGTCGCCACGGTGTCGCAAGGCTCAAGTGGCGACGCCGTCCGCGGCGCCCGGAACGCGTTGCGTGCCAAGGGCTACAGCGTCACGGTTGACGGAGCGTTCGGCAGCGGCACGAAGTCGGCGGTCGTGTCCTTCCAGAGCGCCAACGGCCTCAGCCCCGACGGTATCGTCGGCTTGGCACGTGGGCGAAGCTCGTCAGCTAGCTCCCACCTAGATCTTCCACGGGTGTACACCTGCGCGTTACTGTCGGGTGGCACGCCCGGCACCCACGAAAGGCAGTCTCGCCCTCATGCACCCACTCACCCTCAGCAACCCCCGACGTCGCCTGGCCGCCCTAGGGATCGGCATCATCGCGGGCGCCACTGCCCTCAGTCCACTCGTCGCGCTGCCGTCAGCCCAGGCAGGCACCTCTACCCTGACGGTTGGCTCGTCCGACCACCAACGCCCCGGCAGTGCTCGAACGCTCTCTGGCAGGTCGCCCATCGTGATCGGTCACCGAGGCGCTCCTGGTTACCGGCCCGAGCACACCCTCGCGTCGTACAAGCTCGCGATCCAGCTCGGCGCCGACTTCGTCGAGCCAGACCTTGTCGCCACCAAGGACGGCATCCTGGTGGCTCGCCACGAGAACGAGATCAGCGGCACGACTGACGTGGCCGACCACCCCGAGTTCGCGAGCCGGCAGACGACGAAGAGCATCGACGGGGTGACTGTGACTGGCTGGTTCACCGAGGACTTCACGTTGGCTGAGCTCAGGACACTTCGTGCGGTCGAACGGCTCCCTGACGTGCGCCCCGACAACACCCGCTACGACGGCCGCTTCAGGATCCCGACCTTCGACCAGGTGCTGGCGCTGGTGAAGAAGCAGTCGGTCGTCCAGGGACATCGGATCGGGGTGTATCCCGAGACCAAGCACCCGACGTACTTCCGCTCGATCCGGCTGCCCCTCGAGGGACGGATGATGCGGGACCTGCGCCAGGCTGACCTCGCCAAGTCGGTCAACAAGGTGTTCATCCAGTCGTTCGAGACCTCCAACCTGCGCCGGCTCGACGACATGACGGTGCTTCCCCTGATCCAGCTCATCAACTCGAGCGGAGCGCCGTACGACCTGGTCGCAGCCGGCGATCCGCGCACCTACGCGGATCTGGTCACCCCGGCGGGGTTGCGTGAGATCGCGAGGTACGCCGATGGCATCGGACCCAACAAGGACGTCGTGATCCCGCGCGACGCGGACGGCTTCCTGCTCGACCCGACCGCGGTGGTGTCTCGTGCACACCACGTGGGCCTGTTGGTGCATCTGTTCACTTTCCGAGACGAGAACCAGTTCCTTCCGGCTGACTTCCGGGTCGGGTCCGATCCCAACGCCAAGGGCGACGCGTTCAGCGAGTACTACGCGTTCTTCAACCTGGGTATCGACGGGCTCTTCTCTGACCACCCCGACACGGCGATCGCAGCTCGTGACTGGTACTTCGACGAGACCACCAACCGCCGCATGTCGGGCGGATGACGGGACCTACTGGTTCGCCGCCGGGTCAGCGAGGAGCGCGTCGAGCTTCTCGTAGCCCTCGTTGACGCCGACGTCCATTCCGCTGGACAGGATCCCGTCCCGCGCCTCCATCGTGTCCACCACAGACAGGCAACGGGCCCGCGTGCGTCCCCCAGGGAGGTCCGCGAACGTCATCGTCTCGAGAGAGACCCCGTCCGGGAATCCCTCGAACGTGAAGGTCTGCACCAGCCGGTCGTCTGGTCGCACCTCGTGGAAGGACCCGAAGAAGCTCGCGATCTCCTCTCCGTCCCGGATCGCCACGTACCGCCAGCTGCCGCCGGTCCGGCAGTCCCACGTGTCGATGCGCATGGTGGTTGACTTCGGCCCCAACCACTGCGCCACCAGCTCGGGGTCGGTCCACGCGCGGTAGACGCGCTCGCGGGGTGCGTCGAACTCGCGAATTATCTCGATCGTCGGCAGACTCGGATCGGCGATGATCTCGGTCTCATGCCTGGTAGTCGTGCTCATGATGCTGCCCCTTTCCGGGATTGGGTCTCGTCGTCGTTCCGCTGCTCTGAGTCCATCCGTGCTAGGAGGACGTCGAGCGGCGGAACCGCTCCTGCGCCTCCCTCCGGTAGCGCTCGATCCACTTGGTCATCAGGTCGAACACCTCCGCCTCGAGATGACATGGCCGCCGCTGCGCGTCGCGGCTTCGGCTCACCAGCCCGGCCTCCTCGAGCACCTTGAGGTGCTTGGAGACGGCCTGCACGCTGACGTCGTACGGCTGCGCGAGCTGCCCGACCGTCGCGTCGCCGCCGGCAAGGCGAGCGACGATGTCACGGCGGGTCGGGTCGGCCAGGGCCGCGAACACACGGGACAACTTGTCGTCTGTCATGAGCCGGCCCTCCGCAACTGATTGGTTGCATACGACGGTAGTGCCGCTTCCCGCAGTTGTCAATCAGATGGTTGAGAATGTTCCGAGGGCGCACGCCGCCCGACCCCCGTCGGCATACCAGGACGCCCCGCGGACGCAGTCGCGCCGAAGCCGTCAGCCCGCAGCGTAGAGCCAGGGCTCCTTCAGGTCGAAGAACTCCGGGACGCCGATGCTGAGGGCGTCCATCTCCTCCATCTGCGCCTTCAACGCCGGCGGGGCCTCCTTGCGCTCACCTTCGCGTGCTTCCTCCTCGGAGTTGAAGTACAGCGCCATCGTGTACGCGCCGTCGTCGTGCTCGACGGCAAGGCTGCCGATGATGTCGGGCCGGAACGCCGCCCATTCCTCCGAGTCGCCCGACATGAGCTCGCGCGCCCGGTCGGGATTGCTGCCTCGCCCTTGCATGACCTGGACGAAGCCCGCGCTGTCGGGGTCACCGATGATGTCGGGGGTGACGACCGTGCTGTCGAGGAAGGTCGCATCTCCGGTGAAGACCTCGGACGTCGCGGCCCACCACTCTCCTTGCTCGGCCCTTTCGCTGTTCGCCCGCGCCGCCTCCTCGGAGTCAAACCGGGCGAGCACGATCAGCGTGCCGTCCTCGGTCACACCTGCGGTGGTGCCGAGCCAGCCCGTGGCACTGGGCGCCAGCTCTTGCGTCCACTTCTCGAGCGCAGCGCGAGCCCTTTCTCGGTCGGCTACCTGACCTTTGATCACCTGGACGAACACGGGGAGCTCCTTTCGACGAATCTGGTTCGGTTCCGCTAACAGTCGATCGCCTTCAGGACGCTACTCCTACCGCGCCCGGGCGTCGATCGGGTGAACAACAAGGTCCGTCTCCGCGACCGCGCCAGCGTCGCTGGACGGTCGGGCGCGCTTCCTTCTCCCTGACTCTCCTACCACCTGACCAGCTTCCAGATCTCGGGACGGGGCTCTTGCTCCGTCCCGATGTCGGCGAAGATCTCGACAGCCGACTTGAGGTGCGACATCGCCTCGTCAGGTCGACTGGAGGCATGCAGCAAGTCGGCGAGATTGTTTCGCAGGGCAGCTTCGTGGTGCCGGTCTCCCGTTGCCCTGCACAGGTCCAGCGCCTCGACGGTCAGCTCGATTGCGTGCTCCAGCTCGCCGCGGGCCTTGTGTGCAAGGGCGAGGTTGTTCAGCGCCGCGGCCCGCAGCTCCTGGTCGCCGACCAGATCGGCGAGGTCACGGCTCCGTCGCAGGCTGTCCAAGGCACGGCCAGTGTCGCCGTGCGCCGTCGCCAGCATGCCGAGCAGGTTGTGTGTGCGGCACCGCGCGCGGGGGCCACCTTCCTCCTCCGCCAGTCTCGTCGCCTCCCCGGCTAGTTGCCACGCCCGAGATGCGTCGCCCAGGGAATGGGCAGCAAGACTCAGGTCGGCGATGACTGCTGCGCGATCGGCAGGCGCGGGGCCCCCGCCTGCGGTCAGTGCTGCCTGCAGGTGCGACTCTGCCAGCGAGAACTCGCCCCGGCGGTGCTGCAACCGGCCGAGACGGTGCTCAACCGCCGAAAGTTGAGCGGGACCACAGACTGCGGCAGCCGCCTCCAGGCTGAGCAGGGCCGCCGGGTAGTCCCCCATCAGTGTCTGCAGGTCGCCGATCGCGGTATGCAGACCGGCCTGGTCGGGGTGCCCGAGCGCCATCGCGGCGCACAGGTGCCCGAGAGCCTCGGCGTTGGCGTACACCTCACGTGCCTGTTCGCCGGCCCGGTGGAAGGCGTGAGCCGCCTCGACGTCGCGGCCTGCCAGCTGGAGGTGACGGGCGACGCCGGCCGCCGGTCCTTCGAGCGCCTGGGCCGCCCTGCCGTGCAGCAACCGTCGACGTGCGAGGCTGGTCTCGTCGTAGACGAGTGTCCGCAACAGGTCGTGTGCGAAGTCGTAGTCGAACGACCCCTCAGCAACCAGCCCCCGCCGCATCGTCTCTTCGAGCGCGTTCACCGTCTCCTCGTCGGTGCGCCCACTCACAACCCGCACGGTGTCAACGTCGAAGGACCGGCCGAGCACAGCAGCAGCTGACAGCACCTGCCGGCCGGTCTCGCTGACCGGGTCGAGCCGGGCGCGGAGGAGGTCACGCGCACCGGACGGAAGCGGCCAGTCCTCGTCACCGCCCAGCGTGCGGAGGTACTCGACGAGCAACAACGGCACCCCTTCCGTCTTCTCCCAGAGACGCCGGACGACGGACGGGTCGCGGGCAGCGGGTCGAGTAGCTCGTACCAGCTCCTCGACGGCACCCTCTCCGAGCCGGTCGAGATGCAGCACCGTTGCGCTCCCTGCTCGCGAGACCGCCGCGACGGCGTGGCGCAGGGGGTGGTGGTGCGGCGTTCGCCACGTGAGCGCCGTCAGCAGCGGACGGCCTGCTGAGCGGCGCAAGCCGTAAGACAGCAGGCTTACTGTGGCGTCGTCACTCCAATGGGCGTCGTCGACGAAAAGCACACCGGGGACCCTGCCGGACGCGGCCGCACTCAGGGTGTCCCACACTCCCGACAGGAAGCGGGTCTCGGCGCCGGGCCTGTCGAGACCAGCGACACCTTCGACCGGCCGGCCCGTGACCAGCTCAGGCACAAGTCGGGCAGCCTCGGCCAGCGCGCGATCCCCTACACCGGCAAGCCAGTCGTCCCCCTCGCGGAGCCTGCCTTTGAGGGCCTCGATGATCGGGGCGTACGCGAGCCCCGACTCGTCCTCGTATGCCCGCCCCACCAACACCCGTGACCCCTCGTCACGAAGCTCCTTGAGCAGCTCCTCGACAAGCCGGGTCTTTCCGATCCCCGCCTCCCCCTCCACCAGGACGACCCGGCCATCTGTGTCGATCGCGTCGTACGTCGACCGCAGCGCACGTAGGTCGCCCGCGCGTCCGACGAACGGCGGCGCAAGCGCCTCAGGTGGCCGGCTGACGTGCGGCGCCGGCGTTGGAGCCAGCGCGGCATACGACCCCTGGTTGATCGCCTCGTAGAGCTCCGTCGTCTCTCTCAGCGGCGGCACGCCAAGTTCTCGCGAGAGCGTGCGCACGCACTCGCGGTACTGCACGAGTGCAGCCCCCCGGTCGCCCGTTGCCGCGTACAGGCGAATCAGGGCGCGGTGCGCGGGCTCGTGCAGAGGGTCGATGGACAGTGATCGCCGCGCGAAGTGCAAGGCACCTGACGGGTCCCCTGCCGCCTCCCTGACCGCGGCGAGCTCGGCGAGCGCGGCTATCAGCTCCCGGCGAAGATCCTCGGCCTCGATCCGCACCCAGTCCTCGAAGTCGGGCGCGTCCCGCACCGCGAACGCCTCGAGAAACTCGCCTCGGAACAGCTCAACGGCGCGCTCCAGGTCCCCGCACCCCCGCGAGTGTCGAAATCCGTCGACGTCCACAGTGATCCCAGACCCTTTGACCAGACGCACGTGGTCGCGGGTTGCCTCGATCAGCTCCGGACCGATGGCACTGCGCAACGTGGAAAGGGTTCGTCGTAACGCCCCTCGGGCGTGCTCAGGGTCGCTGTCCGGCCACAACAGATCAGCCAACACATCCCGGGGCCGGGGTCTGTCCGTAAGCGCGAGGTGGGCGAGTAGAGCCATGGCTTTGCGGGTGTCGAACGCCACGAGCGCTCCGTCGCGCGCGACCCGCGGGGGACCTAACAGGCTGACCTCGATCACCCGCGCCATCCGTTCCCTGACCCACCGCGACATGTCTGTCTGAAGGGATCGTAACGATTCCTGCACGATGGCGGGCGACTCTGGCGTAGAACGGTCGGGAGAGGGAGGTGGAGCTTCGATGAGTTCGCCACGGCTGTCTCGTCGTGCGTCCTCCGACGCCTTCATGGCCAAGCTCCGCTCCGAGCTGGACCTGGAGGCCGTCGGCGCCGAGCTTCGCGGCGCCGTACAGGAGACGGTCCAACCCGCCCACGTCTCGCTCTGGCTGCGACCGGAGGCGGGGAGACAGTGACCACGCTGTCGGACGGTGCCCTGAGGCGATCCGCGTGGGCGGGGTGGTGGTTCGTCGCTGCAATGATCATCGTCGTCGTACCGTTGGCGGTCGTCGGCAAGCCGCTGGCTACTGACGAGCCGTCGTGGGGAGCCGGAGGTCTTGTCGGCGATGCCGCGTTCGCCCTGGTCGTTGCGACTTTCCCGCTCGTCGGCCTCATGGTCCTGCGGCTCCAGCCACGCAACACGATCGGCTGGCTGCTGATGGGCATCGGGCTCCTCTGGGGTCTCGGCCTGCTTGCAGACAGCTACGCCACCTACGGCCTGCTGGTGAGTCCCGGGTCAGTGCCGGGACCGGTCGTCGTCGCTGCCCTCAACGAGGGCATCTGGGTCCCGGGGATCGGATTGACTGGCACCTTCTTGATCCTGCTCTACCCGAACGGTCACCTGCCGACGCCCCGCTGGCGGCCCGTGGCATGGTTGTCTGCGGGCACGATTGTCGCGTTGACTCTCGCCATCGACTTCCTGCCAGGTCGGCTCGAAGAAAGTCCTGTCCCGGATTTGGCGAACCCTCTCGGTTGGGAGGCAGGGCGGCCAGTCCTTACCGTCCTGCTCACCATCTTCCTGCCGCTCCTGCCGCTCTGCATCGTCGCGTGCGCTGTCGCCGTCGTACGCCGCTTTCGTCGGTCGGAGGGCATCGAGCGGCTGCAGCTGAAATGGCTCGCGACCGCCGGTGCGTTGGTGGCCGCCACTTACCTCGTCACGATGGCATCAACTGCGCTGACCGAAACGGCGCCTGGAGTCACCACCGGCTGGGTAGCAGTCCTGCAGACCGTGTCACTCCTTTCCCTCGGCCTCCTTCCCATCGCGATCGGCATCGCCATCCTTCGACACGGCCTCTACGAGATCGACATCGTCATCAACCGCGCCCTGGTCTACGGCTCGCTCACTGCCACGCTCGCGTCTGTCTACCTCGGCTCCATCCTGCTGCTGCAGCTGGCTTTGAACCCGCTCACCAATGAGTCCGACATCGCGGTCGCCGGGTCAACCATGGCAGTCGCGGCAGTGTTTCGCCCAGCCCGCGCACGCATCCAGTCAACCGTGGACCGGCGGTTCTACCGAAGCCGCTACGACGCCGTACGGACTGTCGATGCCTTCGCAGCCAGGCTACGCTCCGAACTTGACCTAGAGGCCGTCGGCGCAGACCTTCGCGGCGCCGTACAGGAGACAGTCCAACCCGCCCACGTCTCGCTCTGGCTGCGACCGGAGGCGGGGACACAGTGACCACGCTGTCGGACGGTGCCCTGAGGAGATCCGCGTGGGCGGTGTGGTGGTTCTTCGCTGCGATGCTCGCTGTAGGAGTGTCGCTGCTATTCGTCGAAGCACCCCGGACTAGTGAGTCGTGGGGAATCGGAGGTCTTGTCGGTGAGCTCGCCTTCGGCGCCGTCATCATGACCTTCCCGCTGGTCGGCCTCCTCATCGTCCGGGTCAAACCGCGCAACACGATTGGGTGGCTGTTGATGGGCATCGGCCTTCTCTGGGGTCTCATCGTGCTTGCAGACAGCTACGCCAGCTACGGCCTGCTGGTGAACCCCGGGTCGCTGCCTGGACCGGTCGTCGTAGCCGCGCTCAACGAGGGCTCCTGGGCCCCTGGGATCGGCCTGATGGGCACGTTCTTGATCCTGCTCTACCCGGACGGTCATCTGCCGTCTCGTCGCTGGGCGCCGGTGGCTTGGCTGTCCGCGGTCACGATCGTCGTCTTGACCGTCGCGATCGACTTCGGGCCCGGTCGGCTGGAGGAGAGCCCCGTGCCGACCTTGCGGAATCCGCTCGCGTCACCGGCGACCGAGCCGGTTTTCACCGTCCTGCTCGTCATCTTCCTGCCGCTCCTGCCGCTGTGCATCGTCGCGTGCGCCGTCGCCCTCGTACGCCGCTTCCGGCTCTCGCAGGGCATCGAGCGGCAACAGCTGAAGTGGCTCGCGACGGCCGGCGCGCTGGTGGCCGCCACGTACCTGGTCACGATAGCGTCGACTCTGCTGAGCGACACTGCCCCAGGTGTCACCAGCGGCTGGGTGGCAGTCCTGCAGACCGTATCCGATCTGTCCCTCGGCCTCCTTCCCAGCGCGATCGGGATCGCCATTCTTCGGCACGGCCTGTACGAGATCGATGTCGTGATCAGCCGAACCCTCGTCTACGGCTTCCTCACCGCGACCCTTGCCGCCGTCTACCTGGGCTCGGTCCTGCTGCTACAGCTTGTCGTGAGCCCACTCACGGACCGATCAGACCTCGCCGTGGCCGGATCCACCCTGACAGTCGCGGCGTTGTTCCGCCCCGCCCGCGCTCGCATCCAGTCGACCGTGGACCGCCAGTTCTACCGCAGCCGCTACGACGCCGTACGCACTGTCGATGCCTTCGTGGCCAGGCTCCGCCATGAGATCGACCTCGACGCCGTGGGATCCGACCTCACCACCGCTGTCCACGACACCGTGAAACCGGCTCACGTCTCCCTCTGGCTGCGGCCGTAACGATGTGTGGACACCGGTGTCAGATCCTGTGCGGAGTTGACGATCCGAGGAGCGACCATGACAAGCATCGAACAGAGCGTGGTGATCGGGCGACCGGTCGAGGAGGTGTGGGCCTATGTGATCGACGCCGCCAACAATCCGGTGTGGCAGGGTCCGGTGATGGAGGTCCGCCGGGGTGCAGGTGCACCCATCGAGGTGGGCAGCGAGCTGGAGGAGGTCATGCAGTTCCTGGGGCGCCGGATCGAGGTGACATGGGTCGTGACGGACTACGAACCCATGCGACGATCCGCGGTCCGCGCCATAGCCGGTCCCGTGCCCATGCACGCAAGCTATTCCTTCGATCCGGTGGATGGTGGCACCCGGTTCACGATGGTTGCCGAGATGGAGGCGCACGGTCTGTTCAAGCTCGCCGAACCCGTGTTCGCGCGGATGGTCCGCCGGGAGGCGGCGTCGAGCTGCGAAGTGGTCAAGGAGCTCCTGGAGGCAGGAGCAGCGACCGGGTCGCCGTAACCCTTGGCGGACGTCGCTCGGCTAGAAAGGTCTCACCATGACAACACTGACCGGATCGTTTCGCCGCCGCTTCCTCAGCCGATCGGCCGAGGCGGGCCGGGCGTCCCGAAGCCCTGCCGAGCCGCTGGCGGCACCGGTCGACGAGGTGGCACCCGTCGACATCCCGCCGAACGACCCTCTGCTGGTCTACCTGCAGAGCGCTACTGGGGCGGTGGACGTCGAGGCGTTGGAGCTGGACTCCCCTGGACTCTTGGCCATGAGAGCCGCGGGGGTGAAGCTCGCCGTGCCGCTGGTGAGCCAGGGCGAGCTGATCGGTGTCCTCAACCTGGGACCGCGCCGCTCCGAGCAGGAGTACTCCACTGACGACCGCAAGCTGCTCGACAACCTCGCCGCCCAGGCGGCGCCGGCACTGTGGGTCGGACAGCTCGTGCGACAGCAGAAGGCTGAGGCACGGACGCGGCAACGGTTCGAGCAGGAGCTCGAGGTGGCGAGGCTGATCCAGCAGAACTTCCTGCCCAAGCAGCTCCCCGACCTTCCCGGGTGGCAGGTCGCCGCCTACTACCGCCCCGCGCGCGAGGTCGGCGGAGACTTCTACGACTTCATCGAGCTCGAGGACGGTCGGCTCGGCATCGTGATCGGCGACGTCACCGACAAGGGCGTGCCCGCGGCGATGGTCATGGCCGCGACGCGCAGCGTCCTGCGCGCTTCGGCGCAGCGGCTCGGCGCGCCGGGCGAGGTGCTCGCGCGTCAACGACCAGCTCTGCCCCGACATGCCCGACAAGATGTTCGTCACCTGCTTCTACGCCGTGCTCGAGCAAGAGAGCGGGCGCCTGCGTTTCGCCAACGCCGGCCACGACTGCCCTTATCTCGGCACGCCGGCGGGCGAGGTCGAGGAGCTCCGCGCCCGCGGGATGCCGCTCGGGCTGATGCCCGGTATGGCCTACGAGGAGAAGGAGGCGACGCTCGGCCCCGGCGACACGGCGCTGCTCTACAGCGACGGCCTCGCCGAGGCTCACGACCCCGAGCGCGAGATGTTCGGCTTCCCGCGCGTCAAGGGACTGACCGGGAGCCGCCGGACGGGACACGACCTGATCGACGCGCTGCTCTTCGAGCTCGACCGCTTCACGGGGCCGGGCTGGGAGCAGGAGGACGACATCACGCTCGTCACCCTCAGCCGCTCGGGGGGCGTGGCGGTGGCGGCGGAGATCCAGGCGGCCGAACTCGCGGCGGCGGAGCTCGCGAGCGCCGGCTCGGCAAACGGCGCGGGCGGTGCCCTGGCCCCTGCGCCCGAAGTCGGCGCAGACCGCACGCTGACCGAGTTCGAGGTAGCGAGCGCCGAGGGCAACGAGCGCGGCGCCATGGAGCGGGTGGCCGAGGCGGTCGCCGGGCTCGGCCTTCCGCCCTCGCGCCTCGAGCGCCTCAAGACCGCGGTCGCCGAGGCGACGATGAACGCGATGGAACACGGCAACCGCTACCAGCCGGAGCTTGCCGTCACGGTCCGCGTGCTCGCGTCCGAGGACGCGCTGCGCGTGCGCATCACCGACCACGGCGGGGACGAGCCTATGCCGGTGGTCGACACGCCAAACCTCGAGGCCAAGCTGGCCGGCGAGCAGAAGCCGCGCGGCTGGGGACTGTTCCTGATCGAGCAGATGGTGGACGAGATGCGGGTCTCGACCGACGAGAGCCACCACACCATCGAGCTCGGTCTCAACCTGAGAGGAGACGACGATGGCGACCGGCGCGACTGAGGCGAAGGCGAAGGTCCACGAGCGTGGCGGCGTAGCGGTGATCGAGCTGCACGGCGAGATCAACCGCTCAGCCGAGGCGGTCATCGAGCGCGGCTACGAAGAGGCCGCGGCGCTGGGGCCTTCCTCGCTGCTGCTCGACTTCGGCTCGGTCGACTACATCAACAGCACGGGCATCGCGCTGATCGTCGGCGTCCTGGCCCGTGCCCGCGCCGACGGCCGGACGGTGCGGGCCTGCGGTCTGTCCGACCACTACCGCGAGATCTTCGAGATCACGCGACTGGCCGACTTCATGCCCACGCCGACGAGGCGAGCGCGCTGGCGGAGGCATCGGGATGAGGCGGCCGCTGCACTTCGGCGCCGCACTCGGCGTGGCCGCCCACAACGTCTTCGAGCTCGCGGCCGGCATCGGGCTGATCTTCCAGCCGCAGCTCGGGCTCCGCGGTGCGGCGGCGCTCTGGAGCAGCGCGCTGCCGGCCTGGATGCTCGCCGCGGCCCGCGGACCCCGGCGGTGGGACCGGCGGCTGGCCGGGCTGACCGGTGCGGCCCTCGGCGGCGTCGCGCTCCACTACGTCATCTGGCCGTGGGAGCTGCGGCGCGGAGTGCCCGTTCTGACCAACGCCGCGGGGTTACGCGGGCGTCCGCTCGCCGCCTACAACGCGCTCCCGCTCACGTGGGGGACGGTCGCCCTGCTCGCCCTGGTCCGGGAGACCGACCGGCACGACCGAGGGGTGGCGCTCGGCAGCGTCCTCGCCACGGTTGCGTCCGGTATGGCGCCAGGCCCCGCGAACGTGGAGCGTCACTTCGAATGGCTACGGGAACAGGCGCGGGTCGAGCCGGCGTGGTGGAACCGCGCCGGAGTCGCCCAAGTGTCAACAGCGAAGGCGGAAGCTAGCTATGGCCGGAGGGATAACAACGAAGATGGAAGTGCGCCAGCCCTCGGAGAGCGCGAGCATCATCGACATCGCCGGAGACGTGACCTCGGCGAGCGAGGACGTTCTGATGAACGCCTACGGGAGGGCGAGCGGCGCGGGCGTCACGTCGCTCGTGCTCAACTTCGGCGGGCTCGACTACATGAACAGCGGAGGGATCGGACTGCTCGTCACGCTGCTGGTCCGCGCCCAGCGCCAGCGCCAGCGGATCCTGGCCTTCGGCCTCTCCGACCACTACCGCCAGATCTTCGAGCTGACCCGCCTCGACGATGCGGTCGGAATCCATGACACCGAGCACGAGGCGCTGGCCGCAGCCGGCGCGAACTGAGGAGGCAGAGCATGAGCGCCGAGGGACGAACAGAGGCCGAGGCGACCGCCCGCGCGGACGCCGACGAGGAGATCCGCGAGGAGCTGCCGAGCGGAGTCAGCCCCGGCGAGGCGCGGGAGGGTGCCCGCGACGCGACGAGCTGGGCCAAGAACGTCTCGACGCTCGAGGTCGCCGACGTCCCGGAGGGAGCGGTCAACATCAACGTGGAGGGAAAGCGCCTGGCCAGCCCGATCCAGGGCTTCGGCAAGATGTGGCAGAAGACCTACCGCGTGCGGATCCCCAGCGATCGGGTCTCGCCGACCGAGCTGATCGCGCTGTGGAAGAAGCGCTTTCCCGAGTTCTGGCCCGAGGGCAATCGCTTCCACGCGCCGCTGACCGGAATCTCACCGGGCGAGGTCGCGCTGATCAACGCCGCGCTCCCCGGCGGCATTAAGCTCTCGACGGGCGTCATGGTCCTCTACGCCGACGAGGAGTCGTTCACGTTGATGACGCCGCAGGGCCACATGTTCGCCGGCTGGATCACCTTCAGCTCGATCGCGCGCGAGGGCGACACGGTCGCCCAGGCGCAGGTGCTGATGCGCGCGAGCGACCCGATCTTCGAGCTCGGCCTCGCGCTCGGGGGCCATCGTCAGGAGGACCGCTTCTGGGAACAGACCCTGACCGCGCTGGCCGCTCACTACGGCCACGAGGTGGAGGTCGACACCCAGGTCGTGTGCGTCGATCGTAAGCGGCAGTGGCGCAGGGCATCCAACGTCTGGCACAGCTCGGCGATCCGCTCGACGATGTACACGGCCGGAGCACCGCTGCGGTGGCTCCGGCAGAAGCTCGGGCGGGGCTCGGCGGGGGGTAAGAGCACTGCGTGACGCTTCGCCACATCGGGGAACGCTCGACCCTTCTCC
>JBBJMF010000062.1:0-17018 GCA_037719575.1 Nocardioidaceae bacterium | reverse complement strand
ATGAGCTTCGAACTGTCCCGTGAGCACGAGGACTTCCGCCACAACGTCCGCGACTTCGTCAAAGCGGAGGTGGCGCCGTACGCCGCCGAGCGGCGCCCCGCCAGCACGGATGACCCATGAGCGTCATTGACTGGACTAAGTCCAACTAAGTAGCCTTGACTCATGACGACCAACGTGAACATCCACGAGGCGAAGACGCATCTGTCCCGACTGCTGGAGCAGGTCGCGGCGGGGGAGCGGGTCGTGATCTCGAAGGCTGGCACCCCGGTCGCTGATCTCGTCAGGCACGTCCCCACACCGGTCATCTTCGGCGGACTGAAGGGACAGATCGAGTACGACGAGGATGTGCTGTTCCCCGAGCATGACCCGGAGATCCTCGAGATGTTCTACGGGCCTGATGCTGCTCCTTGACACCCAGGTCTTCTGCTGGCTTCTCAACGGCAACCCGAGAATGGGAGCCAGATCCCGTGTCCTGATCGCCGGCTCGTCCTTTGTCCACGTCTCGGCGGCGACGATCCTCGAGCTCACTATCAAGTCGATGCTCGGCAGGCTTGAGCTCCCTTTGGACCTCGAACAGATTGTCCAAGAGCAGGGCATGCTTTCCTTGCCGATCCTCGCCTCTCACGCCGCTGCCGTGCGGCGGTTCCCCGACCTGGTCCGGCACGACCCATTCGATCGACTTCTGATGGCACAGGCATCGGTCGAAGGGATGCAGCTCGTGACCGCCGATCGAGCCTTGCTCATGACGGGTCATCCGTTCGTCGTGGACGCAACCACGTGAACGCACGGAGTGTGGTCACCGGAGCGGGGACGCCTACAGTTGGACGGTTGGCTATGGACGCGACGAGGAGCCGAGATGAGCTTTGAACTGTCCCGTGAGCACGAGGACTTCCGCCACAGCGTCCGCGACTTCGCCGACGCGGAGGTGGCGCCGTACGCCGCCGAGTGGGACAAGGCCCACCACTTTCCGGTCGACGTCGTGCACAAGATGGGGAAGATGGGGCTGTTCGGTCTGACCGCACCGGAGAAGTACGGCGGTGCGGGCGAGGACGGCGACTTCACCAGCCTCTGCGTGGCAATCGAGGAGATCGGCCGGGTCGACCAGTCGATGGGCATCACCCTCGAGGCGGCCGTGGGTCTGGGGATCAACCCGATCCTGACGTACGGCACGGACGAGCAGAGGCAGACCTGGCTACCCGATCTCCTGTCGGGCAACACGCTCGCCGGCTTCGGACTGACCGAGCCGGGGTCGGGATCGGACGCCGGAGCCACCACGACGAGGGCGGACCTCGTCGGCGGCGAGTGGGTGATCAACGGGAGCAAGCAGTTCATCACCAACTCGGGCTCCTCGATCACCTCCTGCGTAACGGTGACGGCGCGCACGGGCGACCGGGACGACGGCCGTGCTGAGGTCTCGACGATCATCGTCCCCTCAGGCACTCCGGGGTTCGTGGCGGAGAAGGCCTACGACAAGCTCGGCTGGCATGCCAGCGACACCCATCCGCTCAGCTTCGACGACGTGCACGTCCCCGAGGCCAACCTGCTCGGTGCACGGGGTCGCGGTTTCGCCCAGTTTCTCGCGACGCTCGACGACGGCCGGGTCGCGATCGCGGCGCTCGCTCTCGGCTGCATCCAGGGCTGCCTCGACATGTCCCTGCAGTACGCCGGCGAGCGGACCACGTTCGGCGTACCGATCGGTGCCAAGCAAGGCGTCGCCTTCCAGATCGCCGACCTCAAGGTGATGGCCGAGGCGTCGAGGGGCCTTGTCTACAGGGCCGCAGCGCTCAAGGACGCAGGCCGTCCGATGGCGGAGTTCAAGGAAGCGGCGGCGGTCGCCAAGCTGTACGCGACCGAGTCGGCCGTCACGGCGACCCGAATCGCCACCCAGGTGTTCGGCGGCTACGGCTTCATGGAGGAGTACCCGGTGGCGCGGTTCTACCGCGACGCGAAGGTGCTCGAGATCGGGGAGGGCACGTCAGAGGTCCAGCGGATGCTCATCGCCCGCGGTCTGGGGCTCCCCGTCGAGTGAGCCGGAGCGCCGCGCGCCGGTGAGCCTGACGAAGAGATCGGTCCACATGGGGACGATCCGGCTCGCCTGGTACTGCCGAGCATGCCGGAGCGACTGCTCGCTCATCCGCCGCCGCACCTCGTCGTCATCGACAAGTGACATCAGCGCATCCGCGAATGCTGCGATGTCCCCGTCGTTCACGAGCCGTCCGGTGACCGAGTCGACGACGATCTCTGCCGGACCTCGGGGGCAGTCGAAGCTCACGACCGGGACACCCTTCGACATGGCCTCGACGAGCACCATCGGAAAGCCTTCGAAACGTGACGTCAGGGCGAAGATCGAGGCTTGCTCGAGCACCTGCTCCATCTCCCGGGTGCGACCCTTGAGCACGACCTGGCCACTCAGCCCCTCATCGATGATCAGCTGCTCCAGCTGGTCGCGCCGCGGGCCCTCGCCGTAGATGTGCAAGCGCCACTCGGGTCGTCGTCGAGCGACTGGCCGGTATGCCCTGACCAACCGGTCGAACCCCTTGCGCCGACTGAGCTCTCCCGCCGCCACGATGACCGGCGGGCGAGCCCCACCCTCCTCGAGAACGGGCCAGGGTGCCGCGTTGCGGATGACCCGGATCCGGTCCGCCGCCTGGGGGAACAAGGCTCGGTATTCCGCGGCGTCGGCATCGGTCAGGACGACGAACTGGTCCAGCCGGTCGATCGCGCGTGCGACCAGCTCCACCGAGGAGTTCTTGCGCCGGAACTCGAGGTTCGCGTGGTCCTGCGCGATTGCCACGCAGTGCGACGGCGCATGGTCGGCGACGGCCAGATGCAGCAGGGGACGCGTCGAGATGACCACACCGGGCTGCAGGGACCGGAGGACGTTGGGGAGGACGCGGTCGACCAGCGCCGACTGCTCCTGCCGGCGCTCATCGCCGGTGTGGCCGCCCGGCGACGAGTCCGTGGACCGGAAGACACCCGGCGCCAGGTCGCCGCCGGAGGTCACCTCGACCCGCGGGTCGAGCGGATAGTGGCGTCGTTGCGCGAGGCTGCCCAACGCGATCATCTCGACCGGGTGCGTGTCGACGAGATGGTTCGCGAGACTCGCACTCGCACGGGCCACGCCGCCGGTCGCGTCCGCCGATGAGACGAGCAGGTAGACCCGGGAGGCATCCGCAGAACGTGACGGCATCTGACCCACGCTACGTGGGCCGGACGGTTCAGCTCGCGTTGCGCTGCTCGTCGGCCTCGACCTCGGACTTCCAGGCAGCCTTCTCGGCCCGCCAGCGCTCGTCGTCTCGACCCAACCGCCAGTAACCCGAGACGCTCAGGCTCTCGCGAGGTACGTCGCGCTCGAACCGCAGGTGGTGGCGGAGCTCTTTGACGAAGCCCGCCTCGCCGTGCAGGAACGCGTGGACCTGGCCAGGAGGGAGCGCTGCCCGGCGAACGGTCTCGACGAGCGCCACCCCGCGTGTCCCGTCGCCAGCATCGCGATGGACCCACGTGAGGTGCATATCGGCCGGCGACTCCAGCGGCTGCTCTTCCACAGCACCGGCAACCTCGACGAAGACGTGCACCGGGACCCCCGCCGGGAGGCGCTCGAGTGCAACGGCGACGGCAGGCAAGGCGCTCTCGTCGCCGATCAGCAAGTGCCAGTCGGCGTCGGGGTCGGGGCAATAGCCTCCCCCCGGTCCGAGAAGCATCACCTCGTCGCCAGGCCTGGCGGCTGCGGCCCACGGCCCGGCGACGCCCTCGTCACCATGGACGACGAAGTCGAGGGCGAGCTCGCCTGTCGTCTCGTCGTACGCCCGGACGGTGTAGGTGCGAAGGGCCGGTCGGTGCTCGGCGGAGAGACTGTCGCGCATCTCGGCGAACTCCGCTGCCGTCGAGTACGGCGCGCCGGCCGGCGGGAACACCAGCTTCACGTAGTGGTCGGCGCAGGCGCCAACCGGAAGGTCGACCAGATCGGGCCCGTCGAAGACGAGCCTGACCATCTCCGGGGTGAGGCGGCGGCTCTGCCTCACCCGGGCCGTGCGGACCCGGGTCTGCGGTCGCGCGGCCTGGCGTGGTTCGGCGGCGGGCATGACGAATCCTCTTGCTGCAGACATTGGTTAGGGAACCCTAACTCACGACCGGGGACGGTACCGAATCGGGGTGGCGTCAGACCCGGTTCCAGAGCTGGTACCACGCGATGCCCAGATCGCCGACCATCCGTCGCAGCAACGGAAGTGACAGTCCCACGACGTTGTGCGGGTCGCCCTCGATGCGCTCGACGAACGCGCCCCCGATGCCGTCGATCGTGAAGGCCCCCGCCACCGCAAGCGGCTCGCCGGTAGCGACGTACGCCGCGATCTCCGCGTCGCTCAACGAGCCGAATGTCACGCCCGTCGACGCGACCGCCACGGCGTCGGTCCCGGCGCCGAGGTCGGTCAGGTGATGGCCGGTGTGCAGGACGCCGGAGCGACCGCGCATCCGCCCGAGGCGTTCGACGGCAACGCCAGCCGTCCCCGGCTTTCCATGGGCGATCCCGTCCATCTCGAGGACCGAGTCGCACCCCAGCACCAGCACCCGCGGCCCGTCCTCCGGGATAGCCAGCCTGGCAGCCACCTCCCGCCCCTTGAGCTGCGCCAGGACCTCGGCAAGCCGGGCGGGATCGGTCTCGGTGACCCCCGACTCGTCGACCTGCGAGACCTCGACGACCGGTTCGATGCCAGCAGCGCGCAGGGTCGCCAGCCGGGCGGAGGAGGCTGAGGCGAGCACCAGGCGGACGAGCCCGCGCTCAGAGCCGGGCAAGCGCCTCTCGCAGCGGGTCCAGCCCGAGGGAGCCGAGGTCGAGAGCTGCCCGGTGGAACGTCTTCAGGTCGAAGTCGGCGCCCAAGCGCTGCTTCATGTCCTCGCGTGCCTGGAGCCAGATGCGCTCGCCGACCTTGTACGACGGCGCCTGCGCGGGCCAGCCGAGGTAGCGGTTGACCTCGAACCTGATGAACGCGTCCTCCATCCGGCAGTGCTGGCGCATGAACTCCAGCCCCAGCTCAGGGATCCACGTCTCACCGGGATGGAAGCCGAACGGGTTGTCGGTCGGGATCTCCAGCTCGAGGTGCATGCCGATGTCGACGACGACCCGGGCGGCGCGGAGCCCCTGGGCGTCGAGCATTCCCAGCCGGTCCGCCGGATCATCGAGGTAGCCGAGCTCCTCCATCAGCCGCTCGGCGTACAGCGCCCAACCCTCGCCGTGGCCCGAGACCCAGCACATCGTGCGCTGCCAGCGGTTCAGGATCTCTTTGCGGTAGGCGGTCTGGGCCACCTGGAGATGATGGCCCGGCACGCCCTCGTGGTAGACCGTCGTGACCTCGCGCCAGGGCGAGAAGTCGTCGATGCCGTCGGGGACCGACCACCACATCCGTCCGGGTCGCGCGAAGTCCTCGCTGGGTCCGGTGTAGTAGATACCGCCGTCGTGCGTCGGAGCCAGACAGCACTCGATGCGGTGGACGGGCTGGGGGATGTCGAAGTGCGTGTCCGCGAGCTCGGCCACGGTCCGGTCCGCGAGGTCCTGCATCCACGCCTGGAAGCTCGCAGCGCCGTGGATGCGCCGGGCGGGGTCCGCGTCGAGCGCCGCCACCGCGGCGGCGACGGCTTCGGCGTCCGCGGCGGTGGTCTCGGCAGCGCCGAGACCCTGGCCGCTCGTCGCGTCGGGGACGATGGCGCGAGCGGTCTCGGCCATCGCCGTCTCGATGCGGCGCAGCTCCTCCCAGCCCCACGCGTAGGTCTCGTCGAGGTCGATCTCGGCACCGAGGAAGTACCGCGAGTCGCGTTGGTACTGCTCGCGGCCGACGGCCTCCTTGTCGCGGCCTCGAGGCAACAGCTCGTCGTCGAGGAAATCGCCGAACTCCGAGTACGCCGCTCTCGCCTGCTCGGCTCCGGATGCCAGGTCCGCCGCGAGGGAGTCGGGTACGTCGGCCTCCCGCGCCAGGTTCGCGAAGAAGTCACCGCCCTCGCCGACCTGCCCGGTCCACGCGCGCACCTGTGCGGCGACCTCGGCGATCTGTCGTTTGGCGCTGATGTAGCCCTCGTCCGCACCGTGCAGCAGCGTCCGGCGGTAGTCGGTGAGGGCCGAGGGAATGGCGCCGAGACGGGCCGTGATGTTCGACCAGTCGTCGGGTGTCGCCTTCGGCAGCAGGTCGAACGAGCCGCGGATGCTGTGCAGCTCGCTGACGACCACGCTGATCCGGGTCTGCGGCGCCCGCGCGTCCGCCTGGTCGATCTCGACCGCGAGACGCTCGAGGAACGAGCTCTTGGCCGCCTGCTCGCGCGCGTCGGACGGCTCGGCCTGCTGCATCGAGGCGTGGGCGGACCTGGTCAGCTCGTCGCGCGCGTCGTACCCCTCGGACGAGAGGTCGGTCAGCGTGTGGTCGTACCCGGGGATCCCGAGATAGGTCGCGTCGACCGGGTCGGCCGCCGCGTAGTCCGCGACGTACCGCTCGGCGATCGCGTCGACCGGGCGGGTGGCATCGGGGGCGCTGTCGGGTTGGTGCGTCATGCAGAGACGGTAACTCAGGAGGTCCAGGAGAGTCCCGCGCTGCGCGGGTCAGTGCGGGAGGAGGTGGCGGCGCCACCCGTCAGGACCCGGGAGCAGGGGACGGCGTACCAGCCGGCTGGGGGCAGACCAAGCCGGCGGTGCCGGCAGAGTCTCGTCGGGGCCGCTTGCGACGCCGCGGGTGGAGACCACCACGACGAGCGCGGCAAGCTCTTCTGCGGTGGGGTGTCCTGAGACGACGCGCAGCAGCGGGGCGGGGCCGGCATCTTCGCTCACAACGGGATGTTCCCGTGCTTCTTCGGGGGCAGGACCTCGCGCTTGTTGCGCAGGAGACGAAGGGACCGGACGATCTCGGCGCGGGTCTCGTGCGGGAAGATCACCGCGTCGACGTAGCCGCGCTCGGCCGCCAGGTAGGGGTTCGCCAAGGTGTCCTCGTAGTCGGTGACCAGCTCGGCGCGGCGAGCTTCTGGGTCCTCGGCGGCCGCCAGCTCGGCCCGGTAGAGGATGTTGACCGCGCCCTGCGCGCCCATGACCGCGATCTGCGCGGTCGGCCAGGCGACGTTCATGTCGGCGCCGAGATGCTTTGAGCCCATCACGTCGTACGCCCCGCCGTACGCCTTGCGGGTGATCACCGTGATGAGCGGAACGGTCGCTTCGGCGTATGCGTAGATGAGCTTGGCGCCGCGCCGGATGATGCCGTTCCACTCCTGGTCGGTGCCGGGCAGGAAGCCGGGCACGTCGACGAACGTGATCACCGCGACGTTGAACGCGTCGCACGTCCGCACGAACCGGGCGGCCTTCTCGGACGCGTTGATGTCGAGGGTCCCCGCGAGCTGCAGCGGCTGGTTCGCGACGATCCCGACCGACCGCCCCTCGACCCGGCCGAAGCCGACGATGATGTTCGGCGCGAAGAGCTCGTGGACCTCGAGGAAGTCGCCGTCGTCGAGTATCGCGGTGATGACCGTGTGCATGTCGTAGGGCTGGTTGGGTGAGTCAGGGATCAGGGTGTCGAGCGCACGGTCCTCGTCGCTGACCGCCAGGTCGGCCACGACGGCGTACGACGGCGCCTCCTCCAGGTTGTTCTGAGGGAGGTGGGCGATGAGGGCCTTGACGTAGTCGAGGGCATCGTCCTCGTCGGAGGCCATGTAGTGGGCGTTGCCGCTCTTGGTGTTGTGGGTCCGGGCGCCCCCCAGCTCCTCCATGGTGACGTCCTCACCGGTGACGGTCTTGATCACGTCCGGACCGGTGATGAACATCTGGGACGTCCCGTCCACCATCACCGTGAAGTCGGTGACTGCGGGGGAGTAGACATGGCCGCCGGCGCAGGCACCCATGATCAGCGAGACCTGCGGGATTACCCCCGACGCGTGCACGTTGCGCCGGAAGATCTCGGCGTACAGGCCAAGCGAGACCACACCCTCCTGGATCCGCGCGCCGGCACCCTCGTTGATGCCGATCAGCGGGCAGCCCGTCTTCATCGCGAGGTCCATCACCTTGACGATCTTCTCGCCGTAGACCTGGCCGAGACTGCCGCCGAAGATCGTGAAGTCCTGCGAGAAGACACAGACCTGCCGTCCGTCGACGGTCCCGTAGCCGGTGATGACCCCGTCCCCGTACGGCCGGTTCTTCTCCATCCCGAAGTTCGTCGACCGGTGCCGAGCCAGCTCGTCGAGCTCGACGAACGAGCCCTCGTCGAGGAGCATGGCAACCCGCTCACGGGCAGTCTGCTTGCCCTTGGCGTGCTGCTTCTCGACGGCCTTGCGGGACCCCGCGTGGACGGCCGCCTCAAGCCGTTGCTCGAGGTCAGAGACCTTCCCGGCAGTGGTGTGGATGTCGATGTCACTCACGAGTTGCAGCGTAGCGCCGCCGCTACCCCTAGCCGGCCGCGAGCGTCGGATCCCTCGCGATTCGTCAATATATGCCCGAAATATTAAGAGAGCGAAATTCATCGGCCAAAGACCAGGTTTAGTATTTATTGCTTAGACAGGATACGGTAGCAACAAATCTACCGTCGGCTCCGGCCGAGGGCTCAGGATGACGAGGACACCAGATGATCAGCTCAAGACGCCTACCAGGCGCGAAGGACCATAGCTCCTCCTACGGAGGGGTCGGGGTATTGGCTGCGGTGCTCCTCACCGGTGCATTCGGTGTTTCCGGCACCGTGGTCGCGGACCAAGGCGGACGCGGTGGCTCTTGGGATGTGGCGGCGCCCAACATCGCGGACTTCTCGACGAAGTGCAGCTATGCGAAGCAGACCTCGGCGGTCGACCCGATCGTGATGCACGGGATGTCGATGTCTGCTCATCTTCACCAGTTCTTCGGGGCGGGTGGCATCACGCCCTACACGACACCGGCCGACCTGCGGGCTCGGACGTCGAACTACTGTCCCGTCTCGGTGACCGACCCGGCCGCCCCGACGCAGGTGATCCCCGACAACTCGGCGTACTGGTTCCCGGCCCTTTACGCGACCAACGCGAAGACCACTCCGATCAGGCCCTTCTACCAGCTTTCCTACTACCGCAACGCGGCCATCGACCCGAAGACGATCCAGCCGTTCCCGCAGGACCTGTCAATGATCGCCGGGGACTCCCGCGCGCTGCTTCCGCAGCAGTCCCACGTGGCCTGGAGCTGCGTCGCCTCCTCCACCGACAAGACCCCCGATCTGGCGACGATCTCGCCGACCTGCCCGGTGCAGAACCTCGCGGTGCCGGCAAAGGCCTACATCCTGCGCCTGATCGTCACGTTCCCCAACTGCCTCGGCGCTGGTGGCGCATTGCCGAACTTCACGCCGGCGATGACGTACTCCATCGACAACCCGGCGTACCCGAACACCTCCAAGTGGCCCAAGATCTGCCCGGGCGGCTACACGCCCATTCCGCAGATCGAGATCGGAGCCCGCTGGCCGATGATCTTGTTCCCCAGCGCCGCCGGCCGCTACGACCTGAGCCAGGCCACCCTCGCCAGCGATCTCGTGACCAATCCCGACGGCAGCATCACCGGTGCCTCCGGGACCACTGCCCACGCCGACTTCATGAGCGGCTGGACGACGGCACAGATCCAGGACCTGATCACCAACTGCTACTACGTCACCCCACCGATCAACTGCGGAGCCTTCGGCAACGGCAACGGCGGATAGACGAAAAGCACCTGATGCGGTGAGATCGTCAGCACATCAGGCTGGAGACTGCGGTCACCGCCCTCAGCGAGCAGCGCGCCGACTACGAACCCGATGGCCGCCGGCCACGGTGCGGACCGGGGCCGAGAGTGCGTAGCGTGAGCGAGGATGACCTCCATGTACGGCGACCTGAGCCGCCCGCCGCTCAACGAGGCGGACCTGGTCCGGGCCCTGACGATGGGCAGGTCGCGCTGGTCCGAGGTCACGGTGGTGGACGCGTCGCCGTCGACCAACGCCGAGCTGGCTGAGAGAGCCACCAGCGACCCGCGCGACGGGCTCGTCCTGCTCGCGGAGCACCAGACGGCGGGGCGGGGGCGGCTAGACCGGGTCTGGCTCGCCCCCCCGCGGGCCGGCGTCACGATGTCGGTCCTGGTGCGCCCGGCCGGGATCCCGCTGGCGCGCTGGCCGTGGATCCCCCTGCTGTCCGGTCTCGCCGTGGCCGCCGCGGTGCAGCAGGTCACCGAGGTGCGGGCGACGCTGAAGTGGCCGAACGACGTCGTCGTCGACGACCGCAAGCTGGCCGGCCTGCTCGTCGAGCGGGTCGAAGCGGGTGATACCGGGGACGTCGTCGGCAGCTCAGCGGCGGTGATCGGCATCGGGCTCAACGTGACGACGACCCCGGCGGAGCTTCCCACCCCGCAGGCCACCTCGCTCGCCCTCGAGGCAGCCACGACGACCGACCGGCTGACCCTGGTGAAGGCGATCCTGCGACGGCTCGAGGGCCTGCTCGCGGAGTGGGAGGCTGGGAGCGGGGTGCCCAGTGCCGGTCTCCGGGACGCCTACCGCGCGGCCTGCTCCACCATCGGGAGGTCTGTGCGTGTCGAGCTGACCGGGCACGAGGCGGTCAGCGGTTTCGCTGCGGGCGTGGACGAGTCGGGTCGGTTGCTCGTGGACACCAGGTGCGGGCGGCAGGCCCTCGGGGCGGGAGACGTCCTGCACGTGCGTCGCCCGGCGTGACACGATCAGTGCTGACATCGGAGCCGCCAGGGCTGTTGCAGGAGGACGACATGGGTATCTCGACGAAACTGCTCTCGCCGGGCGAGCACGTCATCGCCAGCACGCGCACGCATTGGAAGGCACTCGTCGTCCCGGTGCTCGTCCTCGTCGCGACGTGTGCCGCTGCCGGGTTCCTGCTCGCGGTCCTGCCGGACGGGTCGTCCCACACGATCTTGACCGTCCTGGTCCTGGTCGTGGCGTCGACCGTCGTCGTCTGGTTCACGGTGCGGCCCTTCCTGGTGTGGATCACCGCGTCGTACACCGTCACGAACCGCAGGCTGATCAACCGGTCCGGAGTGTTCGTGCGCAAGGGTCGGGACATCCCGCTGCACCGCATCAACGACGTCAGCTACGAGCGCGGCGTGCTCGACCGCATGCTGGGCTGCGGGACCTTGGTGATCTCCGACGCCAGCGAGCAGGGACGCTCCGTGCTGCCGGACGTCCCGCGCGTCGAGAAGCTCCAGCTGCTGATCACCGACCTGCTGTTCGGCCGCGATGACGGGTCAGACGACGACGGTACGCCGTCGGCCGCGCTGCCGCCCACGACCTGAGCCCCGGCCAGCGTGAGCACCGAGCCCACCCGCGACGACCTGGAGCGCGAGATCCTCGGTGAGGCGCCCAGTCTCACCTCTGCGGACCTGATGGGTACGTCGCATGCCTCCGCGTCGGAGGCGAGCCGGCTGTGGCGTGCGCTCGGCTTCGCCGACGCGGGGGGAGCCGCCGCGTTCACCAGCGCCGACGCCGACGCCGTGGCGATGCTGCTGGACGTCGTCGCCGAGGGCACCCTCGACTTCGACATGGCGGTCCGGCTCACCCGGGCGGTCGGACAGACGATGGCCCGGCTCGCCGATTGGCAGGTCTCGACGCTGGCGGCGCGGGTCGAGCAGCTCGAGCGCACCGGACGGGGGACCGGGTCGAGGCTGACGACCGGCCTCGAGTTCGTGCGAGCCATCGAGCCTCCCTTCGAGCACCTGATGATGTATGCCTGGCGCCGGCATCTCGCCGCGGCCGTCGGCAGGGTTGAGGCGCTGGGCGCCCTCGACGCGGACCTGCACACGCAGACCGGAACCGCGGGGTTCGCCGACCTGGTGAGCTTCACCCGGCTCTCCGCGGGGATCGACCAGAACGAGCTCGCCGACGTCGTCGAAGGCTTCGAGTCGGTGTGCTCCGACCTGGTAGCCGCCCGCGGCGGCCGGGTCATCAAGACCCTGGGTGACTCGGTGTTGTTCGTGGTGGTCAACCCTCGGGTGGGCGTCGACGTCGCCTCCGACATCGTCGAGCAGATCGGTGCGGACCCGGCACTGCCGGACGTGCACGTCGGGCTCGCGACGGGTCCGATCATCATGCGTCTTGGGGACGTCTTCGGGTCTTCGGTCAACCTGGCGAGCCGGCTGACGGGAGTGGCCAGGCGCAACCGGGTGATCTGCGACATCGCGACCGCGGACGCCCTGCGGGGTGTTCCCGGCTACTCCCAGCGTCCCCTCACCGAGCGTGCGCTGCGTGGGTTCGGGATGGTTCAACCGGTCGCGATCAAGCGCTTGAAGGAACCCGGATAGTCGCGATCGCGTCCGCGAAGACATCAGGCGGGCTGCCGCGTCGCCAGGGCGGAGCTCAGCCTCGACTGCCGGCCTGGACCTTCTCCCGCGGAAGTGGGGGCTCGGGTGTGCCCTTGGCGAACACGAACGTGCGGTAGGTCCAGAAGCGGAACACCATGCCGAACGCCAGCCCCACCAGGTTGGCTGAGACGTTGTCGGCGAGCGCCGACTGCAGACCGAGGATGTAGTGCGAGAAACCGAGGCAGGCTAGGGCGATCACCATCCCCAGGCCGTTGAACAGGAAGAACAGGAACGCCTCTCGATGCCGCGCGCTGCGGGCACGGTCACCCCAGGTCCAATGCCGGTTGCCGAAGTATGTGACCACGGTGGCCGCGGCCACCGAGAGTGCCTTGGCGGTCAGCGGCTTGTGCTCGAGGACGCCGGGCTCCCCGGCGAACCGGAGCAGGTTGAAGAGCCCCACGTCGATGGTGAAACCGACTCCCCCGACCAGGCCGAACTTGACAGCCTCATGCGCAAGGGCCCGCGCGCGGTCCAGCAAGTCGGCGGCTCCTCACGCTCGAATACGGTGACGAAGGGGTCACCGGGGCTACTTCAGGGTAACGGTTACGCTGTGCCCGGTGGAGACTCCGGTCGTCGGCGTCGTCGGAGCGGGCCAGCTGGCGCGGATGCTCCAAGAGGCTGCGATCGCGCTCGGTGTCCCGCTGCGACTGCTGGCCGAGACCGCCGACGCCGCTGCTGCGCAGGTGATCCCCGACACGACGGTGGGTGACTACACCGATCTCGACGTGCTTCGCCGGTGGGCGGCGGGTTGCGCGGTCGTGACGTTCGACCATGAGCATGTCCCGTCCGGACACCTGGAGGCGCTCGGAAAGCATGGCATCGCCTGCCGGCCGGGGCCCGCGGCCCTCGTCCACGCCCAGGACAAGATCGCCATGAGGTCGCGGCTGAGTGAGCTCGGCGTCCCGTGTCCGCGCCACGCCGTCGCGACGACCGCCTCGGACGTTGCGCGGTTCGCGGCTGCCGGTGGCGGGTTTCCGGTCGTCGTCAAGGCGGCCCGGGGCGGGTACGACGGCAGGGGGGTCTGGTTCGTCGAGGACGAGCGTCAGGCTGGCGTGATCCTCGCCGCCATCGGTGACCAGGCGCCCGTGCTGGTGGAGGAGCGGGTCGCCTTCCGCCGTGAGCTGTCGGCGGTCGTCGCCCGCGCGCCGAGCGGCCAGCAGGCGGCGTACTGCGTCGTCGAGAGCGTGCAGCGAAACGGCATCTGCGTCGAGGTGGTCGCGCCGGCGCCCGGGCTCGGCCCGGCGACGGCCATCGCGGCGCAGCGGATCGCCATGCAGGTCGCAGCAGCGCTCGACGTGACAGGCGTGCTCGCGGTCGAGCTGTTCGAGACCGATGCGGGCGAGGTGCTCGTCAACGAGCTCGCGATGCGACCGCACAACACCGGCCACTGGTCGATCGACGGCGCCGTGACGAGCCAGTTCGAGAACCATCTCCGGGCCGTGCTCGACCTCCCGCTCGGCGCGCCGCATGCCCGGACTCCCTGGACCGTGATGGTGAACATCCTCGGGGGGGTCGCGGCCACGCTGTTCGACGGCTATCCGCATGTGCAGGCGCACGACCCGAGGCTCAAGGTGCACCTCTACGGCAAGACGGTCACGACGGGCCGCAAGGTGGGTCACGTGACGGCGTACGGCGACGACCTGGCCGACGTGCGGGAGCGGGCCCGTCACGCGGCCGGCTGGTTCGAGGGCAGCGTGGCGGAGGAGCCGGCAGATCGCAAAGGCTGACGACGCGCGGTCACTATGGTTGAGGGCATGAGCACACCAGGGGGCGCCCAGGTCGGCCTGGTGATGGGGTCTGACTCCGACTGGCCGACCATGCGAGACGCGGCCGCGGTGCTGGCCGACTTCGGCGTACCGTTCGAGGCGGATGTGGTGTCCGCCCACCGGATGCCCGCCGAGATGCTCGAGTACGGCGCTGCCGCCCACCGGCGCGGGCTCCGGGTGGTCATTGCCGGCGCCGGCGGGGCCGCGCACCTCCCCGGCATGCTGGCCGCGGTCACCCCGCTCCCGGTGATCGGCGTGCCGGTGGCGCTGAAGCACCTGGACGGGATGGACTCGTTGCTCTCCATCGTGCAGATGCCGACTGGCGTGCCGGTGGCCACAGTGGCGATCGGCAACGCGCGCAACGCAGGGCTGCTGGCCGTCCGCATGCTGGCCGTCGGCGACGCCGCGCTCACGGCGGCGATGCTCGACTTCCAGCACGGCCTGGCGGAGGTTGCTCGTGAGAAGGGCGCGTCGGTCCGTGCCGCCGGCGCCGCCGGCCAGGCTGATCGATGAGCCCACCGGAGGGTCGGGCTCCGGAGCGGGTCTTCCTGCACATCGGCCTGCACAAGACGGGGACGACGTACCTGCAGAGCCTGATGCGGGCGAACCGCGAGAGCCTGGCGGCCCAGGACATCGCCTACCCCAGTGGTCCGGGGGAACCCGCCCAGGGACTGGCGGTGTGGGACTTGCAGGGCGGGCGTCCGGGCGAGGGGGACGACAAGCGGATCCCCGGCGCGTGGGCGAGTCTCGTCGAGGCGATCAACACGAGTGGCAGGTCGACCGCGCTGATCTCCGTCGAGTGGCTCAGCCTGTCGTCCGGCAGGGCGATCCGTCGGATCGCGCGGGCGTTCCCGCACTCCGAGCTGCATGTGGTCGTGACCGTGCGCGACCTGGCACGGGTTGCGGTCTCGGCCTGGCAGGAGGAGATCAAGAACGACCAGACCTGGACGTGGCAGGAATTCGTGTCGGCGATCCGCGACCCCGCCCGGGTGGCGACGAACCCGGCGCGCGGCTTCTGGCTGCGCCAGGACGCGGCGCAGGTGTGCGAGAGGTGGGAGGTCGCGGTCCCGGTCAGCCAGATCCACGTCGTCACGGTCCCGCATCCGCCGACCCCGCCCGAGGTGCTGCTCTCGCGCTTCGCCTCGGTTGTGGGGTTCGACTCCACGGTGTTCACCGAGCGCCCGGCGTGGGCCAACGAGACCATCGGAGTGGCGGCCACCGAGGTCATCCGCCGTCTCAACGAGCGGCTGGACGGTCGGCTGAAGCGTCGGATGCACGGCACGCTCGTCAAGGGGACGCTTGCCCCGATGCTCGCCAGGCGCACCGAGCCGGTCCGGTTCACCCTGCCGAGCGACGAGCTGGGCTGGGTGAACGAGCGCGCCGGGGAGATGATCGAGATGCTGAAGGCTCGCGGCTATCCGGTCGTCGGTGACCTCGCCGAGCTGAGGCCGCAGCCCCAGGAGGGTCGGCGCCCGGACGACGCCACGGACCAGGAGCTGCTCGAAGCCAGTCTCGACACCCTGGCCTTGTTGTCGGAACGGTTCGCCACTGCGTGGTGGCAGCGGCGCCGAGCCGACGAGCCGGCCGATCCCACACCGGGCAGCCGAGCCCGGGGCGCTCTGTCCGGCGCCCGGCGGAAGGCGGCGGACATCGCCGTCAAGAGCCCGCTGGTGGTGAGGGCGATGAGTGCCGTGGTCAAGTCTCGCGCCCGGCGGCCCTGACCCGCCCCCGGCGCAAAGATCCGACATTGACGTGGCCCGAGCCGTCTCAATGTCGGATCTTGGGGCCTAGGTGGGTCGCCATCCGCGGCTCTGGAACATGCGCACCAGCTGGCGGCCTACCCGAACGGCCAGGTGTCGGGTGGCGTAGGACGAGAACACGAGCAGTCCGGCACCCTCGATGCTGATGTCGTTCAACCGCATCAGATCCTCGTCCCAGCGGGTGATGTTGTGGTGCGGGATCCCATGGATCTCCGTGCGCACACCCCAGCGGAGCCACACTGTGTCGAGGTAGAACGTGCCACCGGGTGTCCGAAGGATCTGCTGGCGGTCCGGCTCGGGCAGCCGGATGTGACGGCAGATCAGGGCGAACTCTCGCTCCGGCAGCGACTGGATGCCTCCGGTGGCATCAAGGATCGACTCCACGATCATTGCCCGGTTTCGACATCGACCGCGACGCGAAAGCGCGTCCCACAGTGCGGGCGGCCTCAGCATGCGCTGCTGGACGCTCGCGATCACGATGACCCGCGACCGACGAGGAGAGACCCGCTCGCTCGCTGCGTCGATGATGCTGCGCGGGAGCCTTGTTCGAGGTGGCACGGCGGTGGGGTTCACATCCTGAGTTCCCAGCCTGGTCGACCAGTGCATCTGAAGACCCCATTCCGGCGGAAGCTGGAGCCTGGGCTTGCGTGTCGAGCGCGACGAGCCGGGTACGACGATGGTGAGAGCATCGGGGGTGAAGCCACGCAGGCCGTCTTGCACCGCCGCCGACAGGCCGTGGAGCATGCTCCCCGGTGGGGCCGACAGCAGGGCGACCCACATCTGTTGCTCAGAGGGCAACGGACCGTTGTGCAACACGACTACGGCAGGCGTCGGGCTTTGCCATCGCCGCGCGGCCAGCTGCGCCACCACGTGAGCGGCCCCCTGCTGCTGGGAGAGTCGCCGCCTGAGCACCACGCCCTGGCGCTCCGCCGCGTCCAGCAGGAAAGGCCGTTGGACATCATGACCCGTGCTCACCCTCATCGGGGCAGCGAACACCGGACGCCCTCCCACCGCCGCCCCGCGACCCGTGAGTTGGGGACAACACGGCTCACTCTTGCCCTTGTGGACGACAGGATCCGACATTGGAGCGGCCAGGGCCACCTGGATGTGGGATCTTTGCGCGCGCCGGGGGGGCGGGGGGAGGATTACTGGGCGGTGCAGGAGATGGCGGAG
>JBBJMF010000061.1:0-17034 GCA_037719575.1 Nocardioidaceae bacterium | reverse complement strand
AGCGCCTCAGATCGCCGGGCTGCGCGGCGGGTGCAGGAGCAGCGGGACGAGCATCTCCTCGGAGGTGACCGACCCGTGGAGACCGACAAGGGTGGCCTCATGGCGGAACCGCTCGCTGGAGACGACGGCCACCTCGCCCACGCTCGCGACGATGACGTCGCCCAGCCGGGGCCGCACCGTCGGCTCGACCGCGCCGAACCAGCCGAGAGCGACGGCGTCGTCCCGCGCCACGACGATGGCCAGGTCACCGAGGCGGTCCCGCCACCGCGCGACCACGTCACTCACCTCGCCGGACTCGCAGTACAGGTGTCGGAAGCGGGCCTCGCCACCCATCAGGCTCACACCGCGGCGAAGCTCGGGCTCCTGGTCGACATCGACCCGGCTCTCCATCGCGATGTCGACCATCCCGTGGTCGGCCACTACCACGAGACCGGCGTCGCGGGGCAGCGCCGAGCGCAGGGTCTGGGCGAGCCCGTCGACCATCGCGAGCTGGTATCTCCAGGCCCATGACCGGCACCCGTGGCGATGCCCGGTCGAGTCCAGCTCCCCGTCGTACACATAGGTCAGCGAGCCGGGCTCGCCTGCCGCGGCCACGGTCGACGAGATCCTCTCGCCGACCAGGTCCGCCCCGTGATAGGCCGCCCCCCGCTGGCCGGCTCGGGTCAGTCCGGACGTCTCGAACATCCGCTGGCTCACGACGTTCACCGGCACCCCGGTCCGCGCGGCGCGCTCGAACACCGTCGGGTACGGCTGCCACTCCAGCGGGTCCACCCGCGAGTCCCACTTCAGAGCATCGAGCAGTCGGCTCGTCCCGGGGACCCGCGACGTGAAGCCGACGACGCCATGCGTTCCAGGCGCGAGCCCGGTGCCGAGGCTCGTCAGGCTGGTCGCGGTCGTCGAGGGGACGCCGGACGTGATCGCCCGACCGTCTTCGACGAGCGACGACAGGTACGGCGCCTCGGAGTCGTGTCGACGCAGCAGGTTCCATCCCAACCCGTCCACGAGCAGGACGACGTACGACGTCGCTCGGGGCAGGTCGAGAAGGTTGGGCCAGCCCTCGACACCCATCGCGGCCAGCGCGGAGGGCAAGACGTCGGCCAGCGAGCCTGCCCCGTAATCCGGGCTGACGACGTCCGTCAGCACCATCGTCAGGGGTGCACGGTCGCGGCGCTCAGAGCGCGCGCGAAACCCAGCAGGTGGCGCACCGCATCGTCGCCGTCGGCGGTCGCGCTGATGCGCAGCGAGAAGTCCTCCGCGGTCAGCGCCCCGGTGTAGCCGTGGTCGGCGACGCACTCCGGGTCGCTGCACTCGGCAGGCTCGAGGTCGACCCGGCTCACCGCGCCCCACCCCACGGTCAGTACCGCCTCCGCAACCGGGGCGGCCTTGCGCCGGTCGTGGCCCGAGTGCTGCGCGACCATCCGGGTCAGCGAGACGCTGCCGACGCGGGCGAGCGGGATCGCCTCGGTCGACGTCGACGTGTGTGGCTGCGGCAGCAGGTCGTCCGGCGGGTTCTCGTCTGTGTGCGTGATGAGCAGCCGGTGTGGGGTGAGCACCAGCACGGTGATGTGCCGCCGGATCTCGTCGCGGTCGAACGTCGGCTCATGATGGATCACGTAGCTGATGACGCTTTCGCCGGCGAGCGAGTCCTCGACGGCCGCTGCCACCTCTGCCGGGTAGTAGCCGACCCGGTCGAGGGCGGTACGCAGCTCGCGGGACTGGTTGGTGGCACCTTCTGGCATGCCGCTCATCCTGCCACGCGCGGCCCATACATCGTGTCGTCGCTGCTCGACGGCCCTTCCATCCTTCGCGTGAAGGAGTCACGTCGCCCGCCCGGGCTGGGAGCCACCCGGCCGGACGCGCGCAGCACGCGGACCCCGTCCGCGGAAGCGAGCGCCAGCCCGAGGTCCAGCTGCTCGACGTCCGGCAGGTCGTCCTTCAGCCGGGCCAGCCGCAATATCAGCTGCTCGATACTCGCGACGTCGATCGCCTCCGAGCCGCGGTAGCCGAAGAACAACGGTGCCGCCTTCACGTCGCGGATCAGGTCGGCGGCGTCGTCGTTCGTCAGCGGCGGGATCCGGTACGACACGTCGTCGAGCAGCTCCGACGGCGGCCCCGCGACACCGAACGACACGATCGGGCCGAACAGGGCGTCCTCCAGGCTGCCGATCGACACCGGGATTCCCGGCGGAGCCATCCGCTGGACCACGAACTCGGCCCGGCTCGCGTCGTCGATGAGGCATGTCAGGTTGTGCCACGCCGAGCGCATGTCGGCCTCGGTGGCGATACTGCGCCACACATGGGCGAGGTCGGGCCGTTGCCGCAGATGGTCCGCAGTCGCCTTCAGCGCGACGTCCCATCCGAGGCCCGCCCCGGCGGCAACCGCCTCGTCGAGCGTCACGACCGCGATGCTCGACGTCAGCACGATCCCGTAGCAGGCGAGCAGGAACGTTAGCTCCGCCGGCGTCAGCTCGCGGCCCTCGGGATCGCCGGCGAGGGTCGCCGTCACGATCGCCTGCGCGGACCCGACGTCGACGTCGTCGAAGACGGTCACGTCGCCCTCGCGCCGGTTTGCCCAGTGGGCGTACTGCACGACCCTGCCGAGTGCGCGAACCGCCGACTCGGGGGCCGGGTACGACGGCACCGAGCCACGCCCGGCGGCACCGGCCAGGTCCGGCACCCGCAGCAGCTCGGGCACCCCCTCCGAGGCGAGGAAGGTCGACACCAAGGGCTTGTCGGACTGCTCCCCCACGGCTGCCAGCACGTTCGCCACCTGGTCGCCGGTCGTGTTCAGCGGCGGGATGAAGACAGCGATCACCGAGTCCACCCGGGGATTGTCGATGGCGTCGTCGAGGGCCCGCTCGAAGTCGTCGGCGGTCGCGTCGGCGCCCAGCGAGACGGACTGTTCGACGGTGAGGCCGGCAGCCGAGGCGGAGTCCGCGGCCAGCAGCCCGAGTGCGTCGGAGTTCCCCACCACGGCGACCCGCGGCCCCATCGGCAGCGGTTGGTGGGCGACCAGCTGGGCCACGTCGAACATCTCGTCGAGACTGTCGACCTGGATCACACCCGCCTGCCGGAACATGGCGTCCACCGCCGCGGGCGGCGCGACCGTCGTCCGTACCGAGTGACCGACCGGTACCCCTTGCGTTGTGCGCCCGGACTTCACGGCGACCACCGGCTTGTGGCGGCCCACCCGCCGGGCGATCCGGGAGAACTTGCGCGGGTTGCCGATCGACTCCAGATAGAGGAGCACGACCTCGGTAGCAGGATCCTCCTCCCAGTACTGCAGCAGGTCGTTGCCGGACACGTCGGCCCGGTTGCCTGCCGACACGAACGTCGACAGCCCCAGCCCGCGTCGCGCCACCGTCTCCAGGATCGCGACGCCGAGCGCGCCCGACTGGCAGAAGAACCCCACCCGCCCGCGCGGCGGCATCACCGGCGACAGCGACGCGTTCAGGCACACGTCGACGTCGGTGTTGATGACGCCGAGGCAGTTCGGGCCGACCAGCCGCAGCCCGTAGGACCGGGCCAGGCCGACGAGCCGACGCTGCCGGCGCCGGCCGTCGTCACCGGTCTCCGCGAAACCGCTCGAGATCACGACGAGCCCGTGGACGCCCTTCGCGGCACAGTCGAGCACGACGTCCTGCACGGACTCCGCCGGCACCGCGACGATGGCGAGGTCCACGTCGTCGGGGATGTCCTGCACGGTCTTGTACGCCGGCATCCCCGCCACCGCGTCAGCGGACGGGTTGACGACGTACACCCGCCCTGAGTAACCGCCGAGCACGAGGTTGCGCACCAGCGTGCGGCCGATGGTCTCCTCGTGCCGGCTGGCCCCGATGAGCGCGACGCTGCGCGCCACGAAGAACCGCTCCATCGAGCGCGCCTCCGCCCGATGCTCGCGCGACTGCATGACGCCGACGGCCGTCTCCGTGCTGGCGATCGGGAAGTCGAGGTGCAGCACACCGTCCTCGTAGCCGCGCGTGACTCGGTAGCCCGCGGCCCGGAACGTCTGGATCATCCGGACGTTGTCGGGCAGGACCTCGGCGACGAACGCCGTCACCCCGCGCTCCCGCCCCGCCTGCGCGAGGTGCTCGAGAAGCAGCTGGGCGATTCCCCGCCCCTGGTGGCGGTCCTCCACCAAGAAGGCCACCTCGGCGTGCAGGCGCTCCTCGTCGACCATGTCGTATCTGCCGACCGCGACGATGCCGCGTCCGATCGTGACGACGAACGCGGTCCTGGTGTCGTAGTCGACGTGGGTGAAACGGTCGACGTCGCGTTGCGACAGCTCGGGATAAGGGGCGAAGAATCGCATGTACTTGGACTCGGGCGACACCCGCGCGTAGAACTCGACGAGCGCGTCGGCATCGTCGGCCCGGATCGGCCGCAGCCGCGCGGCGCCGCCGTCCAGGAGCAGCACGTCGGCCTCCCAGTGCGCGGGGTAGGTGCGCGCGGGATGCCCGTCTGTCCCGTCGTCGCCAGTCACAGCGTGAATCTATCGCCTCCGCCCCCGCACCGAGATCGCGTCGTAGAGTGCGGCCATGACCGACGCCGCAGATGCCAGTCCGACGACGCGGTTCCGCTCGGCGCGGGACTTCCTGCTCGCACACCGGGAGGACTACGCGACGGCACACCGCGCGTTCCGCTGGCCCGACCTCGACGACTTCAACTGGGCAACGGACTGGTTCGACACCCTGGCTACCGAGCAGCCCAACGTCCTAGCACTCTGGATCATCGAGGAGGACGGCAGCGAGACGAAGCTGACCTACTCCGAGGTCGGCGAGCTGTCGAGGCGGTTCGCCGGCTCCCTGGCAGCGGCCGGGGTCGGGCGCGGCGACCGGGTGCTGCTGCTCCTCGGCAACGTCGCGCCGCTGTGGGTGGCGATGCTCGGCTGCCTCCGGCTCGGTGCCGTGATGATCCCCGCCACCCCCCTGCTTTCCGGCGCCGACCTGCGCGACCGGATCGAACGCGGACGCGTTCGGGCCGTGATGGCCGGTGCCGACGACGCGGCGAAGCTCACCACAGGCACCGAGTCCCTGGTGAGGGTCAGCGTCGGGGAGGCGGCCGGCTGGTCGTCGTACGACGACATGGTGGCGGACGGCGCACCGATGCTCGAGGGCGGCGGGACGCGATCCGACGAGACCGTCCTGCTGTACTTCACCTCCGGCACCACGGCGCAGCCGAAGCTCGTGGCACACACCCATGCGTCGTATCCCGTCGGCCATCTCTCGACGATGTACTGGATTGGGCTGCAGCCGGGTGACCTGCACCTCAACATCTCCTCTCCGGGCTGGGCCAAGCACGCGTGGTCCTGCTTCTTCGCGCCGTGGAACGCCGGCGCGACGGCGGTCGTCTACAACTACTCCCGCTTCGACGCGACTGCACTGCTCGAGGTCATGGAACGAGTGGCAGTGACGACGTTCTGCGCGCCACCGACCGTCTGGCGGATGATCACCCAGGCCGACCTCGCCGGACACCGGCTGTCGCTGCGCGAGTGCGTCAGTGCCGGTGAGCCGCTCAATCCCGAGGTCATCGAGCAGGTCACCCGGGCATGGGGGGTCACGGTCCGAGACGGCTTCGGCCAGACCGAGACCACCTGCCAGGTCGGGAACTCACCGGGCCAGCCTGTCAGGCTCGGGTCGATGGGCCGGCCGCTCCCCGGCTACGTCGTCTCGCTCGTCGACCCGGTCAGCGGCGTCGTCGGGACGGACGGGGAGATCTGCCTCGAGCTCGCGCGCCGGCCGCTCGGACTCATGACCGGGTACGACGACGACGAGAGCACGTCGGAGGCGATGCGTGACGGCTTCTACCACACCGGCGACGTGGCCACCGTGGACGCGGACGGCTACATCACCTACGTGGGCAGGGCGGACGACGTCTTCAAGGCGAGCGACTACCGGATCAGCCCGTTCGAGCTGGAGAGCGTGCTGATCGAGCACCCCGCGGTGGCCGAGGCGGCCGTGGTGCCGTCGCCCGACCCGGTGCGGCTCGCCGTGCCCAAGGCCTACATCGCCCTGGCCGCCGGACATGCTCCGACGAAGGAGCTGGCCGGGCAGATCCTGACCTACGGCCGCCGGCACCTGGCGCCCTACAAGCGGATCCGCCGGATCGAGTTCAGCGAGCTGCCGAAGACGATCTCGGGCAAGATCCGCCGAGTCGAGCTGCGGGCCGCGGAGGCGGAGCAGGTCGCCGCGTCGGAGCACGGCGAACATGCCTACACCGAGGACGACTTCCCGGACCTCAGGGGCTGACCCAGGTGGCCATGCCGTTTCCCGAGCCGACCGAGAGGGTCGGCGACCGGGCCGAGGTCCTGCTCACCTATCTCGACTTCTTCCGCTCCACCGTCGCGGACAAGATCGGCGGGCTGGGCGAGGACGACCTGCGGCGCAGCGTGCTGCCCTCCGGCTGGTCCCCTCTCGAGCTTGTGAAGCACCTGGTCTTCATGGAGCGGCGCTGGCTTGTGTGGGGGTTTCTGGGTGTGCCCGTTGCCGAGCCGTGGGGCGACGACGACGCGGCGGGTCGCTGGCGGGTCGGTCGTGACGAGTCCGCGAGGTCGCTCCTGGACGCCCTGCGGACGGGTGGCCGGCGTACCCGGGAGATCGTGGAGACGGCCGCCTCGGTGGCGCAGGCCGCGCCGCGTGGCGCCCGGTTCGCACCGGACGAGCCGGCGCCGACGTTGGAGCGAGTCCTGCTGCATGTGCTTCAGGAGTACGCCCGGCACGTGGGCCACCTCGACGTCGTACGGGAGCTGTTGGACGGCGAGACCGGCGACTAGTCGGGGTCACCGGACCTTGAGGATGCCCATCATGCTCGAGTGGAAGGTGCAGTGGAAGCCGTACCTCATCGGCGTCCGGGGCGCGCGGAAGTAGCGGATCGAGTGCTCGGGGACGCTCACGTTGAACTTGCCCGCCCGGTTGGACGTCACGGTGTGCGTGACGCTGTCATTGTTGGCGACCTTGATCCTGGCGCCGTGGAGCACGCTGGTCGGCACCACGTAGCTGAACGAGCGGATCGTGATGGTGGGAGTCGTCAGCTCGGTCCGCGCCGAGTCCGGCTGGCTCAACTGCCGCGCGTTGGCGACGCCGACGGTGACGAGCGAGACCAGCACGATGAGGGGGACGACAAGGAGCGCGACCAGGGACTTTCGGGGGCTACGCATGGCGGTCCTTTCAGAGGACGACGAGGGTGTAGGTGGAACACGAACAGGGGCTGACAATCGTTCAGGGAAGCTTGCGGATGCCCGTCTGAGGGTCGGTCCGCAGGAAGGTCACCACTACCGGAGAGAATGCCTCTCATGGCGCGACGCACCGACACCAGGCCGGACGACGACTTCGAGGAGCACATCGTCGATGTCGACGTGCGCGACGAGATGCGCACGAGCTACCTCGAGTACGCCTACTCGGTGATCTACTCGCGGGCGCTGCCCGACGCACGCGACGGTCTCAAGCCCGTCCAGCGCCGGATCCTCTACACGATGCAGGATATGGGCCTGCGCCCGGACCGCGGGCACGTCAAGAGTGCGCGGGTCGTCGGCGAGGTGATGGGTCGCCTGCATCCCCATGGTGACGTTGCCATCTACGACGCGCTGGTCCGGGTGACCCAGCCCTGGGCGATGCGGCTGCCGCTCGTCGACGGACATGGCAACTTCGGGTCTCCGGACGACCCACCGGCCGCGATGCGCTACTCGGAGTGCCGGATGGCGCCAGCGGCGGTGCCGATGACCTCGGACATCGGCGAGGACACGGTCGACTTCAAGCCGAACTATGACAGTCGTGAGCTCGAGCCTGTGGTCCTTCCGGCGGCGTTCCCCAATCTGCTCGTCAACGGAGCCAGCGGTATCGCCGTGGGGATGGCCACGAACCTGGCGCCGCACAACGTGGTCGAGGTCGTGCAGGCACTGCGCCACCTGATCAAACATCCCGAGGCGACCCTCGACGAGCTGATGCGCTTTGTCCCGGGCCCTGACCTGCCCACCGGCGGCAAGATCGTCGGCCTTGACGGGGTCCGTGAGGCCTATGAGACAGGGCGCGGGTCGTTCCGGATGCGCGCCAGCACCCGCATCGAGAACGTGACCCCGCGCCGCAAGGGCATCGTCGTCACCGAGCTTCCCTACAACGTCGGACCGGAGCGGGTCATCGAGCGGATGCGCGCCCTGGCGCAGGCGAAGAAGCTGACCGGGATCGCCGACGTCACGGACCTCACCGACTCGACGAAGGGGCTGTACCTCGTCATCGAGATCAAGAACGGCTTCCACCCCGAGGCCATTCTCGAGCAGCTCTTCCGCCAGACCCCGCTCGAGGAGTCGTTCTCGATCAACGCGGTAGCGATCGTCGACGGGCAGCCACGGACGCTCAGCCTGCGGCAGATGCTCGACGTCTACCTCAGTCATCGTTACGACGTCGTACGCCGCAGATCCAGTCACCGTCGCGAGCGCGCACGCGAGCGCGTGCACCTCGTCGAGGGCCTGCTCGTCGCGATCCTCGACATCGACGAGGTCATCCAGCTGATCCGCTCGAGCGACACCGCCGAACAGGCCAAGCAGCGCCTGATGACCGTCTTCGACCTCTCCGACGAGCAGACGACCTACATCCTCGACATGCCGCTGCGCCGCCTCACGAAGTTCTCCCGGCTCGAGCTCGAGGGCCAGCAGGCGGAGCTCCGACGCTCCATCGAGGAGCTCACCGCCATCCTCGATGACCCGGCGTTGCTGCGCAGGCTCGTCAGTGACGAGCTCGGCGAGGTCGCCAAGCATCACGGCACGCCGCGGCGGACGGTGCTCCTCGAGTCCGCCGGACAGCCGCTCGCCACGTCGGGTCCGCTCGAGGTGGCGGACGACCCGTGCCGGGTGCTGCTGTCGTCGACCGGTCTCCTCGCGCGCACCAGCGCAGACGAACCGCTGGGGAGAGGTGGCGACCGCTCCCGCCACGACGTCGTGGTCGCCACGGCAGCGACGACCGCCCGCGGTGTCGTGGGACTGGTGACGTCGGCCGGCCGGCTCGTCAAGCTCAGCGTGCTCGACCTGCCCGTGCTGCCGCACACCGCGAACGCCCCAACGCTCCAAGGAGGTGCCCCGGTCACCGAGTTCGCCTCACTCGATGCCGGCGAGCACGTGGTCACGCTGGCCTCGCTGCTCCCCGACTCACCCGGCCTGGCGCTCGGCACGCGGCTCGGGGTCGTCAAGCGAGTCCAGCACGAGGTGCTCGGCAAGGACAGCTGGGACCTGATCAGGCTCGACCAGGACGACCGCGTGGTCGGTGGCTTGGAGACGTCAGGCGACGACGAGCTCGTGTTCGTCACCAGCGACGCGCAGCTCCTGCACTTCCCGGCGTCGGTGGTGCGGCCGCAGGGACGCCTCGGCGGCGGCGTGGTCGGCGTACGACTCACAGCCGGGTCCCATGTGACGTTCTTCGGAGGGATCCGCGGCGGTGGGGACTCCGGCGAGTCCGTGGTGGTCACCGTCTCAGGGTCGAGCAGCGCGCTGCCGGGCACCGAGGCCGGAAGCGTCAAGGTATCGCCGTTCACGGACTTCCCGGGCAAGGGCCGAGGCACCGGCGGCGTCCGCTGCCACCGGTTCCTCCGGGGGGAGGACACCCTCCTGGCGGCGTACGCCGGCCCGGCACCTGCACTGGCAGGAGCCGCGAGCGGCGCTCCGGTCGACCTGCCGACCGACCTGGGCCGCCGTGACGGCTCGGGTCTGCCGGCAGCGCAGCCGATCGCGGCGATCGCGGGCCCGCCGCGCGGCTGACTGTGATCGATGCCTCGCGCCATGGCAGGCTGGGCCACGTGCGCAGGCTTACGGTGTTGGTCGCGATCCTGCTGGTCGTCCTCGTCGGCTGTCGCGACTCCGGCAACAACGAACAGCCGGTGGGTGAGCGGCTGGCTGCGGCGAAGCAGGCCTTCGACACGGCGCGGTACATCGGTTTCACGTTGACGACCGACGGGCTCCCGGACGGCATCGGCGGGTTGGAGAGCGCCAACGGGACCGGGACTCACGAACCGACCTTCACCGGGGAGATCCAGATCTCGCAGGGGCTGTCCTTCACCGCGAAGCTGCTGGCGGTCGACGGGGAGGTCTACGCCGAGCTGCCGTTCGTCGGCTGGACCAAGATCGACCCGGCCGACTACGGCGCCCCCGACCCGACCGTGCTGATGGACAGGTCGAGCGGCCTCTCGTCCCTCCTGACCGGCGCGACAGCAACCGCCACCGACGGCTCCGAGCGCAGTGGCACCGCGGTCCTGACCCGGGTCAGCGGCGTCCTGCCCGGCAACGCCGTGCACGCCCTCTTTCCCGCGTCGGCCTTGACCCCATTCCGGGCCATCTTCACCCTGACGGACGACAACGTGCTGCACAGCGTCTCGATGACCGGCAGGTTCTACGGTGCCGACCACGACCCGAGCACCTACTACATCGAGCTGGACCTGTCCGCGGAGCCCGTCACCGTATCGCCGCCTGAGTAGTCCTCGACTCGTGAGCGATGTCGACACCACCGCCAGGACCGTCCCACGCGGCATCCTCGTCGTAGCCGCGATCGCCGTGGCTTTCGCGGCCGCAGACACGTACGTCGTCGTGGTCGCGCTGCCCGACATGATGGCCTCGGTCGGTCTCGGCATCGACGAGCTGCAACGCGGCGCGCCGGTCGTCTCCGGCTTCCTGCTTGGCTACGTCGCGATGCTGCCGCTGGTCGGCCGGATCGCCGACCTTCGCGGGCGGATCCCCGTCCTGGTCGGAGCCCTCGTCGTCTTCTCGGTCGGGTCGCTTGTCACGGCAGCCTCCTACGACCTCGTGACGATGGTGCTGGGGCGCTTCCTGCAAGGTGCGGGTGGCGGCGGCCTGGTGCCGGCCACCCTCGCGCTGGTCGCCGACATCTGGGCGGTCGACCGACGTGGGCTGCCGCTCGGCCTGGTCGGTGCCGTCCAGGAGCTCGGTTCGGTCGTCGGGCCGTTGTACGGCGCCGTCATCCTCACCCGGTGGAGCTGGCACGCGATCTTCTGGGCCAACCTCATGGCCGGCGTGGGCCTGGCGGTCGCGCTGCTGGCCTTGGGTCGCTCGCAAGCGGGTCGCGGCTCGACGGGGGGTCCGGCCGAGCGTGGTCGTCCGGATGTGGTGGGCCTCATCCTCGCTGTCGTCACGCTCGGCACGCTCGCAGTGGTGATGACGGAGCCCGCGCGCCTGGTCTCGGGGGTCACAACCGGGCAGGCATTCATCCGGTACGCCGGAGACAGTCGCTGGTCGACGCCGATGGCGCTCGCCTTGCTGGTGCTCACAACCTTGTTCGTGCTCCGTGAGGCCACTGCCCGGCGGCCACTCGTGAGCTGGCGTGGCTGGTCCGGGGTCGCTAGGTCTGCCGACCTGCCCGGCGCCGCACTGCTTGGCCTGTCCCTCGCGGGTATCGTGCTGGCGTTCGCGACGGCCGACCCGGAGGTGCAGGTCCTGTCCCCCGCCGGACCATGGCTGCTCGGGGCAAGCGGGGCAGCCGCACTGGGGTTCGTCGTCCGGCAGCGGCGGGCGTCCGTGCCGTCGTGCCGACAGGGGCGTTGCGCTCCAGGCCGGCCTGGGGTGCCCTCGCGGTGAACCTCTTCGTGGGTGCCGCTCTGATCGCCGCCCTCGTGGACATCCCGGTGTTCGCCCGAGTCACCGTCTCCCCCGACTCGCAGCTCGATGCCGCGCTGGTCCTGGTCCGGCTGCTGGTGGCCATCCCCGTGGGTGCCGTCATCGGCGGCTACCTCAGCCGACATCTCCCGGTCGCCGTCCTCGCCGCGGTGGGGATGGTCCTCGCCGCAGCCGCATTCGTGCTGATGACCCGCTGGGGAGCGACCTCGCTCGAGCACGCCGGCCCCACCGCGGCGCTCGTGATGTGCGGGTTCGGCTTCGGCCTCTCGATCGCCCCGACCACCGCAGCACTGCTCGCCGCCACCGACGACGCGGTGCACGGGCTGGCGTCCGCGCTGCTTGTGGTGGCCCGGATGGTCGGCATGCTCGTCGGCATCTCCGCACTCACGACGATCGGCCTGCGCAGGTTCTACGCCGTGTCGGAGGGTCTGCCGTCGCTTCGCGAGACGTGTCACAGCGACACGGTCTGCGATGCCTACGTCGCCATCCTCAAGCAAGCCGGCATCGCCCAGATGCATGCCGTCTTCTGGGGCGCCGCCGTCTGCGCCGGCCTCGCCGCTGCCCTCTCGCTAGCCCTGTTGAGGAGCCGGCCGCGATGAGCCGAGGTGGGTCGAGAGCACGGCGTCAACGTCAGGCCGAGAGGCGCTCCCCGGTATCGGTGTCGAAGACGTGCACGCTCTTCGGGTCGGTCGTGACGTAGATCGTCTCGCCCTTGCGCACCGAGTCACGGGCGCTCACCCGCACGATGATGTCGTGCGGCGTGCCCTGGATCCCGCTGGTGCCGTAGACGAAGCCATCTGCGCCGAGCTCCTCCACGACGGTGACGTCGACGGGGAGTCCTCCCTCCTCCTTCGAGACGAGCCGCCAGGCCTCCGGACGGATGCCGACGGTGCTGTTGCCCTTCATCCGCGAGGCTGCGGTCGGGTCGACAGGCACGTCGTAGTCACCGATCCGGGCATGTCCACTCTGGGATGGCGTCGCCTCGATGAGGTTCATCTGCGGCGACCCGATGAAGCCGGCGACGAACAGGTTGACCGGGCGGTCGTAGAGGTTCAGCGGGGAGTCGACCTGCATCAGTTCGCCGCGCATCATGACCGCCACCCGGTCGCCCAGGGTCATCGCCTCGACCTGGTCGTGGGTCACGTAGACGGTCGTGACCCCGAGGTTGGCCTGCAGCTTCGCGATGTCGGTACGGGTCTGGACGCGCATCTTGGCGTCGAGGTTGGACAGCGGCTCGTCCATGCAGAACACCTGTGGCTCACGGACGATCGCCCGGCCCATCGCGACCCGCTGACGCTGGCCTCCGGACAGCGCCTTCGGCTTCCGCTCGAGGTACTCGGTGAGACCCAGGATCTCGGCGGCCTCCGCCACCCTCTTCTTGCGCTCCTCCGGCGCCACCTTGGCCATCCGCAACGCGAAACCCATGTTGTCGGCCACCGTCATGTGCGGGTAGAGCGCGTAATTCTGGAACACCATCGCGATGTCCCGGTCCTTGGGCGGCAGCTTGGTCACCTCGCGGTCGCCGATGAAGATGTGGCCGTCGTTGACCTCCTCGAGGCCGGCCAGCATGCGAAGCGTGGTCGACTTCCCACACCCGGAGGGGCCGACGAGAACCATGAACTCGCCATCGTTGATCTCGAGGTCGATGCCGGGGACTGTGGGCTTGTCGGCGCCGGGGAACCAGCGCTGCGCCTTGTCGAAGGTTACGGTTGCCATGGGCTTGTGTTCCTTTCACCGGCAGGTACGTGCCGGACGATCCGGGTAAAAGGGATGAATTTCGTCGGACATGTGGGTGGGCTCAGCCCTTCACGGCCCCCGCAGTCAGCCCGCGGACGAAGAACCGTTGCAAGGCGAAGAATACGGCCACCGGCACGACCATCGAGATGAACGCGCCAGCGGTCAGGAGCTCCTGACCCTGGCCCTGAGTGCCGAGCAGGCCCTGCAGTTGGACGATCACCGTGCTGTTCTCGGAGTCCAGGAAGAGCTTGGCGACGAGCAGGTCGTTCCACACCCACAGGAACTGCAGGATGGCGAACGCAGCGAGCGCCGGAACCGACATCGGCACGATGAGCCGCCAGAACGTCTGGTAGTGGGTCGCACCATCGATCTTCGCCGACTCGATCACCGTCGTGGGCAGAGTGGTCATGTAGTTGCGCAAGATGTAGATCGCCAACGGCATGCCGAAACCGGTGTGGAGCAGCCAGACGGAGATGTACTGACCCGAGATGCCGAGACCGTTGGGGCCGAGCAGGTTCAACATCGGCTGGAACGCGACCTGGATCGGCACGACAAGGACGGCCACGATCACGATGAACAGGAGGTCCTTGCCCACGAAGTTCATGAACGTGAACGCGTAGGCCGCGAACGCCGCGAACATGATGGGGATGATCGTCGCAGGGATGGCGATCACGAGGCTGTTCAGGAAGCCCGTACCGAGCTCCGTCCCCTCGAACACCCTCTGGTAGTTGTCGAACGTCCAGCTTGTGCCGAACGGGTTGAAGATGGCCGTCCACCAGCCCGAGCTGACGGTGTCGTCGCGAGATCGTAACGACGTCACCAAGAGGCCGACCGTCGGCAGCGTCCACAAGAGGCACAACACCAGCATCGTGACGATCGCGACCCAGCTGCGCCGCCTCCCGTCCCGCATGAGTGTGCTCATCAGCTCATCTCCTCCTGGCGGAAGTGCCGCACCTGGTAGTACAGGACCGGGGTGATCGCGAGGAGCAGGACCACCACGATCGCCGAGGCCTTCCCCGCCTGGTCGTTGGCGAACAGCTCGTTGAAGAACAGGTTCGCGATCACGTTGGTCTCGCTTCGCCCGTTGGTCAGCACGTAGACGATGTCGAACACCTTGAGGACGAGGATCACCACGGTGATGTACACCGTGATCATCGTGCCTCTGATCTGGGGGACGACCACCTTCCAGAAGATCTGCCACTCGCTGGCACCGTCGATACGAGCTGCCTCGAGGGTGTCTTCCGGGACCCCTTTGATCGCCGAGGACAGCAGGATCATCGAGAAGCCGACCTGGAGCCAGATCAAGATCACCATCAGCAGAATCGAGTTCAGCTTGGCGCTGGAGAACTGCAGCCAGGTCTGTGGGTCACCTCCGAAGAAGGTCCAGACCGCGTTCAGCAGCCCGGTCTGGCTCTGCCCCGGGTTGTTGTACGCATAGACCAGGCCCCAGATCGCGGACGCGCCGACGAACGAGATCGCCATCGGCACGAAGATGACAGCCTTGGATATCGACTCTCCGCGCTTGGTGAGCTTGTCGGCCAGGACGGCCACCACGACGCCGATCGAGACGGTGATCGCCGGCACGATGAGCAGCCACAGGATGTTGTTGGTGATCGACTGGCGGAACTCCGAGTCGCCGAAGATGTCTCGGTAGTTCTGCAAGCCGATGTACGCCGTGCTGTCCTCGTTGGCGAAGGAGAAGTTGATCGTCTGGATCGCGGGGTACAGCAGCATCAGCGCGATCAGCCCGAGCCCGGGAATCAGGAAGGCATACGGGATGACGCGAAGTGAGGTCTTCTGGGGGAGCCCCTCGACGAACATGTTGAGGAAGTAGAACAACAGCGCGGCACCACCGACACCGGCGACGAGCGCCAGCACGCCGATGATGACCTTCCCGTGGAACCACTCCGGGTAGAAGCCGAAGGCCAGGAAGAGGTTGCCGACCGCCCACACCACCACGGCCATCCCGAGCAACCCGACGCCGATCTTGACCCAGCTCACCGACCCCGGCTCAGGAGCCTCCTCGTCGGGTGTGCCGACGGCCACTCTCTCGTCGTAGGTGACGTCGCTCATGGCGCCGGCCAGGAGTCTTCGATGGCCGTGGTTACGTCTTGCGACGACTCACCGCCGAGCCAGTCCACCATCCCGGTCCAGAAGGTGCCGGAGCCGACCTCTTTGGGCATCACGTCGGAAGCGTCGTACCGGAAGACGTCGGCGCCCGTAGCGAGCTCGGCGATACTCCGAGTCGTCTCGTCGGGATAGTTGGAGGCGTCGAACGTCTTATGCGGCGACAGCCAGCCTCCGGCCTGCGCCCACGGTCCGCCGAACTTGTCGGAGGTCAGGAACTTCATGACTGCGATCGCGTCCGGGTCGTTGCCGTTGAAGAGCGCCGCAATGTCGCCGCCACCCAGGACTGGCTGACCAGCGTATCCGCCCTCGAAGCGCGGGTACACAAAGATGCCCACCGAGCTGTCGAGGTTCGCCTGCACCTTCTCGGGATAGAACGTGGCCGCGAAGTCGGCCTGTCGGTGGAAGAAGCACTTCGGCGGGGTGTCGAAGGCGGGGGTCATCGCGTCTGCGAAGGCGGTGTTGAGGATGCCCGCCGTGCCACCGAGGACGTTGCCTTCGGTGAAGACCAGCTTGCCGTACTCGTCGAACGACTTCACGATCCGCGGGTCGTTGAACGGAATCGCGTGCGTCACCCACTGGTCGTAGACGTCCGGTCCCCACATGCGCACGACGAGCTCCTCGATCCAGTCGGTGCCCACCCAGCCGGTGGCCTGGTCGGACTCCCAGCTCATGCACCAGGGCGCCGTGCCGCTCGCCTTGATCTTGTCCGCGATCGAGTCCAGCTCCTGAAGTGTCTTCGGTGCGGTCGAGTAACCGGTGGCCTCGTATGCCTGCTTGGGATACCAGACCAGGCTCTTGAACGCCAGCTTCATCGGGGCGCCGTACACCCGGCCGTTGAGCCTCGAGGCCTCCAGGAAGCCGGGGATCAGCGTTCTGTTCAGCGTGTCGTAGTCGAGGAAGGTGTCGATGGGCTGGACAAACCCCAGCTGCGCGAGCTCGAGGAGCCCGCCCGGCTGGGGGAACAGCCCGATGTCCGGGGAGTCACCGGACTGGGTCTTCTGCTTGATCGTCGTCGTGAAGTCGGTATCGGCGGTGTACTGGACGTCGATGCCCGACTGCTTCTCGAAGTCGCTCAGGGAGGCTTCGAAGTTCTTCTCCTCGTCGCCTCCGAAGGCGCCGAGGATCGTGACGACCTTGTCGTCGTCACCGGTGCCGCCGTCCACGTAGCCGTTGAGCCCGGCCGCACCGGCGCCGCCGGTGGCGTTGGGGTCCTGCAGACAACCGGCGGTCAGCAGCGCTAGCGACGCGCAGATGCCGCCAATAGCCAGCCCACGCAACTTGGTTCGCTTCATGCCTCTCCTCCTGCCAGGCACACACCTCGTGGTGTGACCACGGTCACGACACTGTCTCGTCATACTGTCCCACCAACGCGACATGCCCGCACACGGTCCGCGGTATCGAGGTGAGGGTCATGCTTCCCACCGAGTGGGGGCCCCCGTAGCCGTCGTCCTGCAGTGTCTTGTTGCGGGAAGCGTTTGTACCGTAACATCGTGCATGCGACGACAACATCGTGCATGCGACGACCGAGAACGGGTTACCTGCAGAGGTCGACTACCAGC
>JBBJMF010000145.1:0-4954 GCA_037719575.1 Nocardioidaceae bacterium | reverse complement strand
GCCGCCCTCTCAAGGCGGTAGCGCGGGTTCGAATCCCGTCGGGGCTACCATCGAAGAAGGCCATCTGACCTTTGGAAACACAAGTCAGATGGCCTTTCTCATCGCGGGTCGTACGACGTCAGCCGCAGCCAGGCGGCGATTGGTCTACGAACCGCGGATACATCGGGCCGGTGCCGGGTCTCGCCGTGCTGGGGTTCGCGTGAGCCGCGACCCTGATCGAGACGAACGAATGCCCGAGGTCATGGACCCAGAGCCCGTCGAGGCCGGCTGCGTTGATCGCCGGCCCAACAAGGCCCGATGGAACGTCGGTCTCTCTAGACGTCGTCGCGCGCGTCGGCCAGCTCCTCAGGGGCGTAGGCGCGTAGGACGCAGAACTCGTTGCCTTCGGTGTCCGCGAGCACGACCCACGACACGTTCCGGTCCTGGCCCACGTCGACCCGCACCGCACCGAGCCCCAATAGGCGATCGACCTCTAACTGCTGGTCCTCAGGGCGCAGGTCCAGGTGCAGACGATTCTTTATCGCCTTCTCCTCCGGCACTCGAAGGAAGAGGATGTCCGCCACCACTCCGTCCTCAGGGCTTCCAGCCGGCGGCTCGAGCACAACTTCGGTGTCGTCGTGGTGGGTACGTCGCCACCCGAGTGTCTGCCGCCAGAAGTCAGCCGTGCGGAAGGGATCGTGGGAGTCGAAGTCGATCGACTGGATACGCAGCGTCATGGAGGAACTCCGGTCACCGGGAGCGCGGATGTCGAACGGTTTCCCCGGCCGGGCCCGCTTCCGTACGCCTGGAGGTCGCGGACACAGTCACCATCACGAGGCACCAGGCGCGCGCACGCCAACTCGGACCACCGGCGGGCACCGCGGGCTAGAGTCCCGGTATGCCGTCCGACTTCGCCTTGAAGACCATGAACGCCGTGCATCGAACCATCCTGAAGGTCAGCGGTGGCCGGCTGGGCTGGTCGGCTCAGAACATGCCGGTCCTGGAGCTCACCACCGTCGGGCGGACGAGTGGCCAGCCCCGGAAGGTGATGCTGACCTCTCCGTACCAGGAGGGACCGGATTTCGTCGTCGTCGCTTCGCGCGGTGGGGACGACAAGCACCCGTCCTGGTTCCTGAACCTGCGCGAGGCGCCTGACGTCGAGGTCTCTGTGCAGGGCAGCCCCCCGCAACGGATGCACGCGAGGATCGCCGGGCCGGAGGAACGCCGTCGGCTGTGGCCTCTGGTCACTGCCCACCACGAGAACTACGCCGACTACCAGACGAAGACGAGTCGGGAGATACCGCTCGTCCTGTTGGAGCCTTCTGCCGACTGACCAGTGAGCAGCTCAAGAATAGGGTTTGCGACGGCTGTGTTGGGTACAGTGAGTCACGTTCTGACCGTGCGGAAGGGAGCTCCCGATGGGTATCGGACTCGGAGTCTTGTTGATCGTCGCGGGTGCTGTGCTGATGTGGGCGCTCGACTTCGACCTGTCCTATGTCGACGACGACACGCTCGGCTTGATCCTGTTCATCGTCGGGATCCTTGCGGTGCTGCTCTCGCTCGTCTTGAACATGCAGCGGAGGAAAACCACCCACGTCGAGGAGCACCGCTACGACACGGACTGAGGACGATGCCGTTCCCTCACGATGACCCGTCGATCACCAGATCGGCGGCCTGACGAGGTTGGGCGACCCTCTCGTAGTGATCCTCGGCGCGCATCCAGCGGGCTATCCACTCGGCGTCGTTCTCGCCTCGTGCGCGCAGCCGACGATGGCGCAGGGATCGAGGTGCGTCGACGAAGATGCTGGCGTCCCAGTAGGGCCTTAGGCGTGGACGCAAGAGGTAGACACCCTCCAGAAGGATGACGCCAACGGAGTCGACGGTTTCCCATCCGCCGAGGGTCTTCCGGTCCCAGTCGTACCGCTGGAAGTGTGCTGTAGCCCCGCGCATGACGGGGCCCAGCAGCTCATCCTCCAACCTCTGGTGGTCGAAGTACCTCTCGTACCCCTGTGCTGGGGTCCAGTCGAGCCAGTCGCGTTCCTCGGGTCCGTAGAAATCGTCTCCGTGTATGACGTTCACATCGGTGCGTCTCTCCGCGATCGCGGCAGCGAGAGACGACTTCCCGGCTCCACCCAAACCGTCGACAGCCACCAGGGCGGGCCGTATCTGGGTCGACTCGATCAGGGCAAGAGCGACCTCGACGGATGCTGCTGACGGCATCACACGTCCATGGTCGGGCACGTCGCGGGCAGCGTCATCATCGACTCGAAGCGCGGACAGTTCACACCTGCCTCCGACGCGTCGGCAGCGTGATGTTGACTGATGCGATGGCACAGAGCATCCCGACGACCGGCTCAGCCGTGCCGACGACGGTCACCCTCGACGTCCGTCCGCCCTTCGACGCGGACTCGCTCCTCGACTTTCTCCGCCGCCGGGCCGTGTCGGGCGTCGAGCGCGTCGGTGACACGACGTACTCGCGGACGCTGCGACTGCCAGCGGGGTCGGCAGCCGTGCGTCTCGAGGTCCATGACGACAGCGTCGTGGCTCACCTGTGGCTGGCCGACCCGAGCGACATCGCGTCTGTCGTCGAGCGCTGTCGCTGGCTGCTCGACCTCGACACCGACCTCGCTGAGGTCCAGGATCGGCTCGGCGCCGACCCGGCCCTCGCCGCCTCCGTCGCCGCGAACCCCGGCCTCCGCGTTCCGGGTCACGTCGATGGCTTCGAGGTCGCGGTGCGCGCGATCGTCGGCCAGCAGATCTCCGTTGCGGGGGCGCGTACGGTCCTTGGCCGGCTCGTCCGCGAGCACGGTGACACGTTGTCCGCCCAGGAGAACCTCACGCACCTGTTTCCCGGTCCGGAGGCGTTGGCGGAGGCCGATCCAGAGCGGCTGCCGATGCCTCGGTCCCGGGGACGGGCGTTGGTCGGGATGGCGGTCGCCGTCGCGAGCGGGGACGTCGTGCTCGACCGCTCGGTCGAGCGAGCAGAAGTACGGCGGTCACTGCTCGCTCTTCCCGGCGTCGGGCCGTGGACCGCTGACTACATCGCCCTGCGCGCCCTCGGCGACCCGGACGTCTTCATGGGAAGCGATCTGGGCGTTCGGCACGGTCTGGCGAGGATGGGCCTGGCTGATGCGGGACCTGAGCTCTCCGCGCGCTGGACCCCCTGGCGCTCCTATGCACTCATGCACGTGTGGAAGTCGCTCGACGGAGTCGCCGCGTGAGCACCATGACCGCGCGGATGGACTCGCCCGCCGGACCTATGAGGCTGGTGAGTGACGGGGGGGCCCTGACTCAGGTCATGTTCGCTGAGTCCGTTGACGAGAGTGAGCCCACTGGTCAACATGACCCCCTGCTGCACGAGGCAAGGTGCCAGCTGACTGCCTACTTCGCCGGCACGCGCACAGACTTCGACCTACCGCTGGAGCTGCGTGGCACGGAGTTCCAGCGACGGGTCTGGGAGCAGCTTCGCCGCATCCCCTTCGGCGCCACGACGTCGTACGGCGCAATCGCCGCCCGACTCGGCATGCGGCCCGGCGCCGCGAGAGCGGTCGGGCTCGCGAACGGCGCGAACCCGATCGCGATAGTCGTGCCGTGCCACCGGGTGATCGGCGCCAACGGGACGCTGATCGGATACGCGGGAGGCCTGCCCCGCAAGCGATTCCTGCTGGCTCTGGAGGCACCCACGGCCCAGGCAGGACTGTTCGACGCATGAAGCTCGCAGGAGTGCGTCAGACCCGCTCCGCCGTGCGGCGCAACGACTCCGACAGCCGGTCGGCAGCCGCCATGACGGCCGGTGCGTGCATGCGGCTCGGCTGACGGGTCATCCGTTCCAGCGGGCCCGATACGGACACCGCGGCCACCACCTTGCCGGAGGGAGTCCGGACCGCAGCCGATACCGACGCGACCCCTGCCTCTCGCTCACCAATGCTCTGGGCCCAGCCCCGACGTCGGATGCTCGCCAGTGTCGTCGCGTCGAAGACGGCTCCTTGCAGACCCCGGTTCAGTCGCTCCGGATCCTCCCAGGCCAACAGGATCTGTGCCGAGGAGCCGGCCAGCATGGTGAGCTGGCTACCGACCGGTATCGAGTCGCGCAGACCGGACTGACGCTCCGCCGCCACCACACAGACCCGATGGTCCCCCTGGCGTCGAAACAGCTGCGCCGACTCGCCGGTGATGTCGCGCAGCCGCGCGAGCACAGGTCCTGCGGCGGCAAGCAGCCGGTCCTCTCCGGCGGCTGACGACAGCTCGGCCAACCGAGGGCCAAGCATGAAGCGGCCTTGCAGGTCACGCGCCACGTAGCGATGGTGCTCGAGAGCAACCGCGAGTCGGTGAGCGGTCGGCCTTGCGAGACCGGTCGCCGAGACGAGGGCGGCCAGCGTGGCAGGTCCGCCTTCGAGAGCCGTCAACACCCGGGCAGCCTTGTCGAGCACCCCCACTCCACTCGTTGAGTCCATGGCACGATACTGCCGTCTCAGATGGTGACATACAAGCGGGGCCCCTTCGGCGCGTAGCCGGCATGTCCAGCGCGGCGGAGAACCCAATAAACATGGGCGAATCTTGGGTGTGTCGCCCCGTGATGCGGTTTGATTGTGCATAGCGTTTTCCCAACGTCGAGCACAGGCTCGACACCACGCAGTTCACGGAAGGGAAGTCAGTGAACAAGAGTCAGCTCATCGAGGCCCTCGCAGGACATTTCGAGGGGAACAAGAAGCAGGCAGGAGATGCGCTTCAGGCGATTCTCGACACCGTCACGCGGGAGGTCGCCAAGGGGGAGAAGGTCGCCATCACTGGCTTCGGAGCTTTCGAGAAGGTCGTTCGTCCTTCCCGGATGGTGCGCAACCCTCGCACCGGCGAACGCAAGCGGGCCAAGAAGTCGGCGGTGCCGAAGTTCAAGGCCGGTGCGGAGTTCAAGGGCGTCGTGTCCGGCACGAAGCCGCTCCCCAAGGCCGCGGCCAAGATCGCCACCGCCAAGAAG
>JBBJMF010000144.1:0-4960 GCA_037719575.1 Nocardioidaceae bacterium | reverse complement strand
ATGAAGCGATGAGCCGGCCAGGCTTGCGCGGGGTTTTTGCCCAGCCCGCTTACCGGCGTCTGTGGTCGGCGCGGACGATCTCTCAGTGGGGCGACACGTTCAACATCGTCGCGCTGGCGCTGCTGGTGTACGACCTGACCGGGTCTAGCCTCGGCGTCAGTGGCGTTGTGGCTGCTGAGATCTTGCCGGTTCTTGTGTTCGCGCCGCTGGCGGGGCCACTGGTGGACCGGTGGCCCAGAGTCTGGGTGCTGGTCTGCTCGGACCTGTTCCGAGTCCTGCTCGCCGCCTCGTTGGCGGTCTGGCACGACGCCCCGTTGGCCGTGTACGCCATCGCGTTCTGGATGTCGGTCGGCGGAACTTTCTTCAACCCCGCCGTCTCATCGGTCCTGCCTACGCTGATCCGCCACGAGGCGCTGGTCGTGGCCAACACTGGAATCTGGACCGCTGCGGTGCTGTCCCAGATCGTGTTGGCTCCGCTCGCGGGCCTTCTGGTCGTCTCCCTGGGCTACGGTCCGGCGTTCTCGATCAACGCGGCCTCCTACGCGGTCAGTGCCGTGATCCTGGCAGGGTTACGAGTTCCAGATGTGCCTGAGAAGGTGCAACGACAACCACTGTGGGCTGAGGCCCGCGACGGCATCGTCGTCGTGGTGCAGCATCGGTTACTGCGGGCGCTCGCGGTCGGGCAACTCCTGGCGGCACTCTCGGCGGGCGCGACAAGCGCCCTGCTGGTCGTCCTCGCGGAACAACACCTCGGCGTCACGGGAGGCAACTACGGGCTGCTGATCGCGGCGATAGGCGTCGGTGCCGCACTCGGCCCGCTCGTGCTGCTCCGGTTGGTTCGCAATCCAACCCGTCCGATCTTCGTGTTCGGTCCGTTCGGGCTACGCGGGCTCGTGGACGTCGTACTCGCCAGCGTCACCGCGCTTCCCCTCGCTGCAGCGGCTCTCGCGGCCTACGGCGTCGGAACCTCGGTGGGCGCGGTCACATTCAACTCCATGCTCCAAGCCGAAGTGCCGCAACATGTACGCGGCCGGGTCTTCGCCTGCATGGACATCCTGTGGCAGGGCGGCAGGCTCATCTCCCTCGGCGTGGGAGGGGTGCTGGCGGACGCGTATGGAATCCAGGCGGTCTACTACCTCGGTGGTGCCCTTCTGCTGGCTGCCGCTGCCACCGGAGTGTCGGGGGGTCGCGGACCGCTTCGAACGTCACCACCCCGCTGACCTCAGCAAGGTGATGCCGTTCGTCGCAGCCGATGGGCGATCAGGAGCATGCGATGCCCCAACTGTTGCGAATGCCGGAGTCGGGGCGCCGGGCGACGGCGTCGCTCGACTACCGCCGGACGAAATAGCCGATGGCGGCGAGGATGAGGATGATGACCAGGATCGTGATGATGAGGTTCATGAACGTTGCTCCTTAGGGTGAACCGGGACAGGGGACGACCAGTCTCTCAGACGTGCCTCGCGAAACTCCTCCGACAAGCCTGCGTCACTTGTCCAGCAGTTTGGAGGCGTGGTCGGGGACGTAGGTCTGCATATCTCTCGGGGTCCGACGGTAGCCGGTCGGCGGCGGTCGCTCCGGCAGCGTGACAATGGGTCGCTCGACCTCGGTGTACGGGACCCTGGACAGCAGATGAGCGATCATGTTGAGGCGGGCGCGACGCTTGTCCTCCGCCTCGACGACGTACCAGGGTGAGTCGGGGGTGTCGGTGTGGGTGAACATCTCGTCCTTGGCGCGGGAGAAGTCCTCCCACCGCGTCATCGTCTCGACGTCGGTCGGCGACAGCTTCCACTGTCGCATCGGATCGGTGAGCCGTGACTGGAAACGACGTACCTGCTCGGCATCGCTGACCGAGAACCAGTACTTGCGCAGCAGGATGCCGTCCTCGAGCAGCAGCCTTTCGAAGATCGGGCACTGTCGGAGGAACCGGTAGTGCTGCTCCGGCGTGCAGTAGCCCATTACGGTCTCGACGCCCGCGCGGTTGTACCAGCTCCGGTCGAACAGCACGATCTCGCCGGCGCCGGGCAGGTGCTCGGTGTAGCGCTGGAAGTACCACTGGGTGCGCTCGCGGTCGGTCGGCGTGGGGAGGGCGACGATGCGTGCGATGCGGGGGTTGAGGAACTCCGTCACGCGCTTGATCGTGCTGCCTTTCCCGGCCCCATCGCGCCCTTCGAAGACCACGGCCACCCGGGCCCCCGTGGTGCGGACCCACTCCTGCATCATCACGAGCTCGGTCTGCAGCCGTTGCAGCTCCAACTCGTAGAGCTTGCGCGGCACCTTCGCGGTCTTCTCGGTTGCCTCGTCGGACACATCGTCACCGTCACTCTCTCTCGTCGCCACGCTGCCTGCCGATCATCGCACCGACGAGACCAGACCGCCTGGGATGGTGAGGTTGACCGGGCGAGACTGTCGTGCATGACCAGAGGCGCACAGCCTCACGGCGCGGGGTTGAGGATCCTGGCGAACGTCACGAAGGAGTAGCCGAGTGTGCGGAGCCGAGTGATGATCGTGGGAAGCGCGTCTGCGTCGAGAGTCGAGCCGTCGTCAGGGTTGGACCCCACATGCATGAGCACGATCTCGCCAGGCTGGGCGGCTGAGACGACGCGGTCGACGACCTTCTGCACGGTCATCCCGCCCGAGGTGCCCTGCCACCCGAGGCTGTCGACCGTCCAGCGGAACGCGACGTAGCAGAGACTGTTGACGATCCCGATGGTCCTGGCGTCCCGCGCCCCGAACGGGAACCGGAAGATCCGGCGCGGATCCTGCCCGGTGACGCGGAGGATCGCACTCTGGGCGTCGAGCACCTGCTGGCGCACCGCGGAGTCGGTCAGCTTCGTCAGGTCCGGATGCGTCATGGTGTGGTTGCCGATCAGATACTCGGCCATCTGTCTCGACCTCACCGGGAATGCGTTGACGAAGGCCCCCGTGAGCAGGAATGTGCCCCGGATGTGCCGGGCCCGGAGGGTGGCGAGGATCGAGTCGACGCCGTCCGGGTTGGCTCCTGCGTCAAAGGTGAGCGCGACGACCTTGTCGGTCACCGGCAGCCGCTCGAGGTCCAGTCCGCGGTACTTGGCCGGGATCGTGCAGGTGTCGGCGGCGACCGACTCCTGCGTCACGGGGCGAGCCGCCGCTGACGGTTCGACGAGCCACGCCGCGAGCAGGGAGACAACGACGGCTCCGCACGCCAGGTGTGCCGCTGGTCGGATCCTCATGCATTTTCCCCTCTCGTGTACGGCGTTCGGCCCGCGCCAGAGCGAGCCGGTCAGCCGGGGTCGTGGACGAAGATGGTCCGCACCACGGGGTTGATAAGTCCGAACGTGGTGTGTAGGCGCATCGAGATCGACTCGATGCTCTCGTCGACACCGTCCCTGCGAACCGGCAGGGAGAGCGTCGTGGTGAGGCGGCCGGGGTTGATCGAGCCGTAGAGGAGCAGGTTCGTCCGGTTGAGCGGCGTACCGGGCGGCCGCATCGGGTAGATGTGGTCGCGTGCCCATTGCAGCGGTAGATCGCCGACTTTGAGCCGCTCACCGAGGACCTGCCCCCAGACCGGCCTGCCGAATACGAGGATCTGGTAGTCCGTGGCCGTGGACAGGGTGACCCGCCACTGCGCGGCGTGGCCCTCCGTGACGTGACGGGCCACCTGGGTGACGTGCACGGTCGGTGGCGGGTCGTCGTCGAGGATGCGGGCTGTCCCGACGTAGTCCCCGGTCATCAGACGGCGCGTGGCGAAGGCGAAGAGCGCGAACCTGGTGACGTCGATGTCGTCGCGGGTGTCGCCGTCGATCGAGAAGGAGATACTTCCGGCGTGTTGACCTGCGGCGACGGGCACGTGGAGGGGCGGCAGCAGCCCGCCGGACGCCCAGAGGGAGCGCAAGACGACGATCTGGGTGTCCTCACGGACCGGTCCGTCGATGGTGAACGGCACGTTCACGTCCGTGGCGCCGGCGTTCCCCTCCGAGACCTTGACGTCGCCGAGGGTGAGCCGCGCCAAGCGCTGCACCGGAATGGCCGGCAGACCCGGGTGAACCCCGGCCGCATCCAGGACCCACACCCGACCGTCGGGGCTCACCGGCACCAGGTCGAAGCCCCAGACTCGGCTCAGGTTGATCCCGGTGACGCCCGCTAGCGGCACCCGAACTGTCTGCGCCCACCGCTTGCTCAGCGAGTACGGGCCTCGGGGCAGGGTCGGGACGAGTCCGCCCCCCACCGGGGTCACCAGAGCGCTGCCGTTGGCGCCACGGAGGCGGACCTTGAAACGGACATCCCCGAGCGTCGGATCCACCGCTGTGCGGAGGTCGAGGCTGGAGGCGGCGCTGAGGTTGAGCGGGTGCGTGAACGTCAGACCGCCGTGCCCACCGGGTGCGGTCCAGCCGACCTCGAGATCACGCTGGCTGTCCAAGCCAGGTGGGTACGGCTCAACCCAGTGCGGCGTCCGGCCGAAGGGGGACGTGTCGCGCCCGCACCACGTCGGGTGACCCTGGTCGCTGCGCTTCCCGACGCACAGCTGCGACGCCACGCCTTCGGACGGAGCGAGCGTCGCGCCGATCCCCGGCCGGCGGAGCACCCGGCCGGCGCCCACGGTCGCGGACCGCACGTCGGAGTCACCAGCCGAGGGGATGTGCACCCTGGTGCCGTCGAACATGGCCAACAGCTGTGTCCGGCCACTGGCCGTCAACTGGACGGCTCCGGCGATGTAGGTCTTCGCGACGCGTCGTTGCTCGAATGCGGTAAGCCGCTGGGCCGTCGCCTTGCCGCAGGTGGCGTTCGGGGGGCCGCCCCAGTCGTCCCACGAGGGAGCCGCAGAGATGCCTGGCGTCCACTCGGTGTTGAAGAAGTTGTGGTTGGCGCCGAGGACCAGGACCGAGCTGTGCAGCGCCGTGTCGTCAGTCGTGAGGTCCCGCGCGACATCGGTGAAGATCTGGCCCTGCAGGTCGCTGACGTCTCCGTCGCAGTACGGCAGCAT
>JBBJMF010000143.1:0-4991 GCA_037719575.1 Nocardioidaceae bacterium | reverse complement strand
CACCACCGGGCAGATCTCGTGTCCGTCTCCGGGCAGTTCCTACTGACCCTTGACAAAGGGGAACGACATTCGGGACGGCGAGCAGGGACGCCACGACAAGATCGCCCCGGTGCCGTAAGCGGATCCCCCTGGGAAACCGTCGGCGCGGGTCGCCCGCCCCGATCGGCGTGCGGTGACGGTCGCTGACGCGATCACGCAGCTGCTGAGCAGTTCAACGCGGTGGGTGGAGGACCGAGCGATGAGTTTCGGTCGCCGCTCAGGTCAATCCCGGCAGCACCTGTTCGAAGCCACAGCAAGGAGCGCACGCGATGCCGATCCTGACAGTCCTGGCGGTCGTTCCCGTTGCCGACATGGACGCCAGCGTCGCCTGGTACGAGCACCTGTTCGACCGCCCACCCGACGCCCGCCCGATGCCCAGTCTGGCCGACTGGCATCTCACCGACACCGCCTGGGTCCAGGTCTTCCACGACCCCGACCGCGCCGGCTCCACGCTGTTCAACCTCACCGTGGCGGACCTGAGCGCTCAACTCGCCGAGTTGGCCGAACGCGGAATCAGCAGTGGAGAGATCGCCACGACGAGCAAGGCCGGCAAGCTCGCCGCCCTCACCGACCCCGACGGCAACACCATCACGCTGATCGAGAATCCCGCTACTTGAGGAGAACCGATGCACGTGGCCCCTGTCATCGCCGTGACCGACCTCGACCGCGCCCGGCAGTTCTACGAACGCACGCTCGCCCTGGCTGGCGAACAGGCACCCGGTGGCTGGGTCGTGGCGGGTGACGACGGTACTGTCGCCTACCTCCTGGCCGACGTTCCCCAGGCTGGGTCGGCGACCTGGCCGGGTCGCCGGCTTCCGAGTCGACGATGTCCCCACCACGGTCCGAACCCTGCGATCGCGCGGTGTCACCTTCCTCGGCGCCGACGATCTGCCGTTCACGCTCGACGAGGACGGCGTGTCATCCGACACGCCCGGAATGCAGGTGGCGTGGATGCGCGACCCGGACGGCTCCGTGCTCACCGTGTTCAGCACTGCCCCGTCTTCACCGCGCGTCCCTTAGCGGGAGCACCTGCGAGACCCGGCGACCGACGGCCGAGTACTGACCGCGCCTGGCCGCCGGCGGGATAGTCGCATAGCGGGATGCTGAACTGAACCGGGCGACCCGCGAACCTGTCTCGATGCTGCCCGTTACGGCAGCTACCGTCGGGGCCCACCGCGAGCCGGGGAGGAAGCGTGACGAAGCCAGACGCGACGATGGCGCGGATCGCAGAGGGCATTGAGCTGAGGCAGCGCGGCGACCGCGACGCCGCTCGTCGGCTCTTCTGGGAGCTCTGGACTGAGATCGGCGGTGACCACGCCGATCCGTTTCATCGCTGCGCGTTGGCGCACTCGATGGCTGATGTGCAGGACGACATACGCGAGGAGCTGATCTGGGACCTGCGTGCTGTCGACGCCGCGCAGCTGGTGACCGATGAGCGCGCCGCTCGAGCAGGTCTCAAGAGTCCCGTGGCGTCGTTCTACCCCTCGCTGCACCTGAACTTGGGCGAGTGCTATCGCAAGCTCGGCGATCGTGACCAAGCACGGCAGCATCTACAGGCAGGCGGAGCAGCGATCGACGCTCTTCCGGACGACGGCTACGGGCGGATGATCAGAGCGGGACTCGAACGGCTGGCCCAGCGACTCGACGATGCCGACCGTGCCCCGCACAGCCCCGAACGCGCGTCTCGATAGAGGATCCTACTGCGGGACGACGGTGACTGCGACGACGAGGACGGCCCGCAGTGTCAGCCACCGCTCCGCTTGTGGGGAGGACTCCAGTGCAAGCGACCGGACATGCCGATGAGCGGATGTCGTGCACATGCTTGAAAGAGCTGCCGACGCCGGCGCGTTGCCGGGCCTCGTGGTTGCGGGGGCGGAACCTGCGACGGCGCGTCGGCCGGCACCGCCGGCGGACCTCCAGCGGTGGGCGTACTGGGTGCCGCGTGCAGGTCAACCGCAGGTCGGTCCGCCGCCGATCCCCAAGCGGTCGCGGTGATCACTCACAACTGCTCACCTGCTCGACGCTGAGGTGATCGGAGACATCCGGCGGACCGTTCGACATGCGAGGGAGGCGCGCTCGATCACCTGGCGGCTTAGGAGACGGTGAGCAAGAACACCGGCTACGCCGAGTCCTGCGGCGACCGGCCCGTCGGGCGGTGTGGCAGGCCGTCGCACGGCTCGCGGCAGTCCTGGGCGTGCAGCACCGACCAGCGCCACAGGACGATGTCGACGACGGCGACGGGCTCGCCGAGCCACCCGCCGATCTCCTCGCACATGACGTCGACCGAGGACCGTCCGGCGGCGGCGGCGAGGCGGACGAGATGGCGGTCGGCCTTCGCGACCGGCGCGCCCAGGTTCTTCGCCAGGTGCCGCCAGGTCACCGGCCCGACGTAGGGCAGCGACCGCAGGAACGGCTCGGGGTCGGCCAGCGCGGCGCGCACTCCGTCGTCGCCCAGAACCGCCGCCCGTGCCGCGATGTCCAGAATCGCGTCGATCTTCGCCTCGTGCCCGAAGGCGTCGAGGCAGGCCCGGCGGGCGGCGGCGCGGTGCTGAGCGGCCCAGGCCGGCTCGAATCCGCCGCAGGCCGCCGCGATCCGCGGGAAGACCGAGCGCACGACGCTCTCACGCATGCCGGCGGACAGTACGACCCAGGCCGCCTCCTCGACGAACCGCGCGGTGGTGACGGGCCCGCCGGCCGCCTTGAGCTGCCACGCGACCTCATGGTCGTACCCGCCGTCGACGACGTGTCGCTTGGCGGTCAGGTACGCCCGGACGAGCCGGTCGGCGGCGATCGGCGCGGACCGGGCGCTGTGCATGCCGTCATGGTGCACGGCCGGGCGAGCCGGTGTCCGGACGGCGTGCCGTGGCCTGCTCGCGCAGGCGGTCGTTGAGCGCGCGCTTAGCCGCCCGGACGCTGGCCCCGGGCCGCTCGCTGAGGATCCTGCTGATCTCGACCTTGCGCAGGTGGTTGGCCTTTAAGCGGTTGAACAGCGCGTTGGGCACGGGCGGGATGAGCGCGCTGACCTCGAAGTACCGCTCGGACAGCCGCCGGTCGCGGTCCGGGTCGGGCCGCGGGTCGGCTACCGCCGCGCGCAGGTCGTCCTTGAGCGCCGCGTGCGCCTTGACCGCCTCGGCGCGCCGCCGCGCGGCGCCGCGCGGGTCCGTCAGCAGGTCAATCAGCGTGAGCACGAACGTCCCGACCGCGAGCCAGCCCAACCATGTCGCTCGCTGCGCCGTCACGCCGAGGATCGTGACCGGCGCGTCACCGCCGGCGAACGCGAACGCCAGCCCGAGCGCGGAAGGCCTCGCAGAACGCGTCGTCGTCGAGAACGACGACGGTGAGGATCGTCGCGGCGAGAGTGAGCGCGTCGAGCCCGAGGCCGAGGACGTGGGCGCTGACAGAGCCGTCGGCCAGACCGCTTTCGAGTAGCTGATACTGCGGCCAACCGTCGTAGTCGATCGGTTGGCTGCGGCTGCCGTCGTGCTCTGGAGTGCCGAGCAGCTCCTCCGAGTACTCGCGCACGATGTTGCGCCACAGGTCGAAGTCATTGCGCCGATCCCACAGGCTGACGCTCGACGGCTGGAACTCCCCAGCGGGCACAACGTCGTACATGCCGCCGGCGGTCGCGACTCGCGACGGATCACGCCAGTGCAGCAGGAACGACGGCTCGGCCGGATACCTGCGCAGTCTGATCGTCAACGTCGTGATCGCGGGGATGATCGCGCGCTGCACCGTGTCGAACGGATCGGGCATCAGCTCGCGGAACGGGAGCCGGCCACCCAGCCGGCGGCCGGGCGCGTTCAGTGCGGCCGGGTCGTCCATGCAGACAGCCGCGATCTCGTGTCCGAGTGCCTCGGAGATGTCGAGCTTGTCGAAGTAGGCGGCCAGGCCGAAGTCGAGATGGCCTGTGGTCGGCGATCCGCCCAGCAGGCGGTAGCTCGGCCGGGACTCGAACAGCGTCGGCGGGTCCAGGTGTTTGATCGCGGACGTGTAGTGCTCGAAGCGGCTGTCAGCCACCCGCAGGGGCCGGACACGGGCCGATTCCGGTTCGGATCCGTTCACCGCGACCCGGCGCTCTGACTCGTCGAGCGCCAGCCGGATCGACCGCAGCTCGACCGGCGCCGTTGGCAGCCAGCCCGAACGCGCGATCAATGGCGCCCGCGGGATCCGCTGCTCCTGCGGGTAGAGGTCGACGGCGAGCCGGGCCAGCTCGGAGCGGTGCTTGTTGAGCCAGCGCCGCTGCGCCCGCCATTCAAGCCGGCTTGCCTCGATCTCAGGACTGGCTCCGTCGCTGGAGACGACATGTCGCACCTGGCCGCTCGACAGGCCCAGCTCCTCGGCCGGGATGCCGAGTTCGGCGACGATCGCGCGGCGCTGGTCGATGGACAGCGGCCGTAGGCCCTTCTCAATCTGGCTGAGGTGTTGCTGGGTCGTCTTCAACAGCGCGGCCAGCTCAGCCTGCGTGTGCTGGTTGCGCTTGCGCCAGGTGCGCAGGACCGCGCCAGCGTCATCGGCAGCCGACGTCTGGTCATCGCGTGACAGCCAGCGCTCAGCGGGCTCTGTCATGGTCGCACCCCCTTGCCACAGCCAGGATGGGCCGAGATCGTCGAGCGCGGTCCGATCTCGCATCATGTCCCCCTACCAACGCAACGTCATCGCCGACTGGCCCGCGGCCGCGCCCGGGTCGGCGACTTCGAGTTCGAACGCGCCGACCCAGCCCCCGCTGGCGTCGGTGTGCTCGGGCGCCTCCATCCGGGCGATGCCGATCAGGTGCCCGCGGAAGGCAGCCGGGTCGGCGAAATTCCCAGGCACCAGCCGTGGCGGATACCGACGGCCGTCCGGCCCGCGGAGCGTGACCATGAAGAACGCCGGCGTCGGTCTCACCGGCTCGGCAGGCGCACTCGGGAGTTCCTCAGGTCCCACGACCACGGGCAAATGGCCTTCGGCAGGCT
>JBBJMF010000142.1:0-5000 GCA_037719575.1 Nocardioidaceae bacterium | reverse complement strand
TGGACGCCGACGTCCCGCTCGGGGTGCTCGTCGTCGTCACCGGGGTGGCGGGCTCGGGCAAGAGCTCGCTCGTGCACGGGTCGATCCCCGCCGGCGAGGACGTGGTGTCGATCGACCAGACCCCGATCCGAGGCTCGAGGCGCAGCAACCCGGCGACCTACACCAAGCTGCTCGACCCGATCCGCAAGGCCTTCGCGAAGGCGAACGACGTGAAGCCCGCCCTGTTCAGCTCCAACTCCGAGGGCGCCTGCCCCACCTGCAACGGCGCCGGCGTCATCTACACGGACTTGGGGATCATGGCCACCGTCGAGTCCATCTGCGAGGAGTGCGAGGGGAAGCGATTCCAGGCGTCGGTGCTGGAGTACGACTTCGGTGGGAAGAACATCAGCGAGGTGCTCGGGATGTCCGTGGCCCAGGCCGAGGAGTTCTTCGGCGCCGGCGACGCGCGCACGCCGGCCGCCCACAAGATCCTCGACCGGCTCGCCGACGTCGGGCTCGGCTACCTCAGCCTCGGCCAGCCGCTCACTACGCTGTCCGGCGGCGAACGGCAGCGACTCAAGCTCGCCATCCACATGGCCGAGAAGGGCGACGTCTACGTCCTCGACGAGCCGACCACCGGCCTCCACCTCGCCGACGTCGAGCAGCTGCTCGGCCTGCTCGACCGGCTCGTCGACTCCGGCAAGTCGGTCATCGTCATCACGCATCACCAAGCGGTCATGGCGCACGCCGACTGGATGATCGACCTCGGCCCCGGTGCTGGCCACGACGGCGGCCGGATTGTCTTCGAGGGCACACCCGCCGACATCGTCGCCGACCGGTCCACCCTCACCGGCGAGCACCTTGCGACCTACGTCGGCACCTGACCGTGGCCTCGTGGACCGTGAGAGGTCCTCTCTTGTGTTTCGACCCGCCCCGACCGGCAAAAGGGCATGTACAGCAGGGTCGAGTAGGCATTCATCCCGCCGTACATACGGTCGTATGTGGCACGATCTCGCGGGTGACCAGCAGTCCCGGCACGGCGCAGCACCTGCAGGATCTCGCGCGGCTTCGCCGCGTCCGCGACCGGATCGACCGGGAGTACGCGCAGCCGCTGGACGTCGAGGCGCTCGCGCGTGGCGCGCACATGTCGGCCGGGCACCTCAGCCGCGAGTTCCGGCGCGCCTACGGCGAGTCGCCGTACAGCTATCTCATGACGCGGCGCATCGAGCGCGCGATGGCGCTGCTGCGTCGTGGCGACCTCAGCGTCACCGAGGTCTGTTTCGCGGTCGGCTGCTCGTCGCTGGGGACTTTCAGCACTCGCTTCACCGAGTTGGTCGGTGTGTCGCCCAGCACCTATCGGGGCCAGACAGCTCGCGCGACGGCGGGGATGCCGTCGTGCGTCGCGAAGCAGGTGACCAGACCGATCAGGAATCGAGAAGCGCCGGCACCCGAGCCGCAAATAGTCTGACGGCCATGGACATCACCGTTCACTCGAGCTTCCTCCCGCACAACGACCCGGACGAATCCCTTGCCTTCTACCGCGACACCCTCGGCTTCGAGGTCCGCAACGACGTCGGGTACGCGGGGATGCGCTGGATCACCGTCGGCCCTGCCGACCAGCCCGACACGTCCATCGTCCTGCACCCGCCGGCCGCCAACCCCGGCATCACCGATGACGAGCGCCGCACCATCCTGGAGCTGATGGCCAAGGGCAGCTACTTCGGCATCAACCTGGCCACCGCCGACCTCGACGGCACCTTCGCGAAGCTGGAGGCCAACGGCGCCGAGGTCGTGCAGGAACCGACCGAGCAGCCGTACGGCGTCCGCGACTGCGCCTTCCGCGACCCCGCGGGCAACCTGCTCCGTATCCAGGAGCTGCGCTGAGCCGTTCGGCTATCGCAGCCATGACCTGCACACCGCGTCGAGCTCGCGGAACGCCTCCGCGCCTACGACACCGGATCAGGCGAGATCGAAGCGGTCGAGCGTCATGACCTTGTCCCACGCGGCGACGAAGTCGCGCACGAACATCTCCCTGGCGTCGTCGGATGCGTAGACCTCGGAGATGCCTCGGAGCACGGAGTTCGACCCGAGCAGCAGGTCGACGGCGGTTGCGGTCCGCGTGACCTCGCCGGTGGCACGGTCGCGGCCCTCGTACACGTTCTCGTCGGAGGTGGAGGTCCGCCAGTCGGTGCCCGCGTCGAGCAGGGTGACGAAAAAGGCGTTGGTCAGTGTCTCGGGTTGTTCGGTGAAGACGCCGTGCCGGGACGTCCCGACGTTGCCGCCGAGGACCCGCATGCCGCCGATGAGGACCGCCATCTCCTTGACGGTGAGCGTCAGCATGTAGGCCCGGTCGACGAGCAACGTCTCCGGCGAGAGCTTCTCGTCGGCGTGCACGTAGTTGCGGAACCCGTCGGCTCTCGGCTCGAGCACCGCGAACGTCTCCACGTCGGTTTGCTCCTGCGAGGCGTCCGTGCGTCCCGGCGCGAACGGGACCGTGACGTCCTGCCCGGCGTTCCTCGCCGCCTGCTCGACGGCGGCGCACCCGCCCAGGACGATCAGGTCGGCGAGTGAGACCTTCGTGCCGCCGGCGGCAGAGCCGTTGAAATCCTGCTGCACCTGCTCCAGCGCCTGCAGGACACGGGCCAGCTCGGCCGGGTTGTTGACCTCCCAGTCCTTCTGCGGCGCCAGCCGGATCCGCGCCCCGTTCGCCCCGCCGCGGTGGTCGGTGCCGCGGAAGCTGGCCGCCGACGCCCAAGCGGTGGAGACCAGCTCGGAGATCGACGGCCCCGACTCGAGGACCCGGGCCTTGAGGACAGCGACGTCCTCGTCGCCGATCAGCTCGTGATCGACCGCGGGGACCGGGTCCTGCCACAGCTGCGGCTCAGGGACCCAGGGGCCGAGGTAGCGCGCAAGCGGACCCATGTCGCGGTGCAGCAGCTTGTACCAGGCCTTGGCGAAGGCCTCCGCGAACTGGTCGGGGTTCTCGAAGAACCGCCGGGAGATCTCCCGGTAGGCAGGATCCGTGATCAGAGCGAGGTCCGTCGTCGCCATCATCGGCGCGTGCCGGACCGACGGGTCGTGCGCGTCGGGCACGGCGTCCGCCGCGGCATCGTTCTTCGGCTTCCACGTCTTCGCACCGGCCGGGCTCTCGGTCAGCTCCCACTCGTGGCCGAACAGCGTCTCGAAGAAGCTGTTGTCCCACTGGATCGGGGTGGGCGTCCACGCGCCTTCCAAACCACTCGTGATGGTGTCTTTGCCCTTGCCGCTGCCGAACTCGTTCTTCCACCCCATGCCCTGGTGCTGGACAGGGCAGCCCTCGGGCTCCGTCCCAACCAGGCTGGGGTCACCCGCGCCGTGGGTCTTGCCGAACGTGTGCCCGCCGGCGATGAGCGCGACGGTCTCCTCGTCGTTCATCGCCATGCGGGCGAAGGTCTCGCGGATGTCCCTGGCCGAGCCCAGCGGGTCCGGGCGGCCGTTGGGTCCCTCCGGGTTCACGTAGATCAAGCCCATCTGGACCGCTCCGAGCGGACCGGTGAGTTCCCTGTCCCCGCTGTAGCGCTCGTCGCCGAGCCAGGTGTCCTCCGGCCCCCAGAACATCTCCTCGGGCTGCCAGGTGTCCTCACGACCGAAGCCGAAGCCGAACGTCTCGAAGCCCATCGACTCCATGGCGACGTTGCCGGCGAGGACCAGCAGATCGGCCCAGGAGAGCGTCCGCCCGTACTTCTGCTTGATCGGCCAGAGCAGCCGGCGCGCCTTGTCGAGGTTCGCGTTGTCGGGCCAGCTGTTGAGCGGGGCGAAGCGCTGCGCGCCGCTCCCGCCGCCGCCCCGGCCGTCGGCGATGCGGTACGTGCCAGCGGCGTGCCATGACATCCGGACGAACAGCGGCCCGTAGTGGCCGTAGTCAGCCGGCCACCAGTCCTGCGACGCCGTCATCACGTCGACGAGGTCCTGCTTGAGCGCCTCGACGTCGAGGGCCGAGAACGCCTCCGCGTAGACGAAGTCCTCGCCCAGGGGGTTGGACCGGGGGTCGGGGCGGTTGAGAACCTGGAGGTCCGGCTGGTTGGGCCACCAGTCACGGTTCGTCCTGGGCCGAGTCCCCTTGACTGTGGGACTGGGGATCGCCGGGTTCTCACTCTCGCTGACGCTGTCGGTCTCGGCCTTGTCGCTCACGTCGCTCACGTCGCTCACGTCGGTCTTGTCGCTCACGTCGGTTGTTCCTCCGGTCTCGCCGCTGCCGTAGGGCACGGCTGGTGCCTGGTCATGTCGTTTGCTCGTGTGGGTGGACGCTGTGCTGTTCAGCCGCCGGACCGGTCCGCGGTTGCTGGGGCGCAGTCAGTGCATTGGCCCCAGTAGACGACCTCCGCTTCGTCGATCGTGTAGCCGGCGTCGTCCGCGGCTGTCAGGCAGGGGGCGAAACCGACCGCGCAGTCGACATCGGCGATGGCACCGCACGACCGGCATACGACGTGGTGGTGGTTGTCCCCTAGCCGCGCCTCGTAGCGCGCCACGGAGCCGGCCGGCTGGATGCGCCGCACCAAGCCGGCGGTGGTCAGCGCGCGCAGAACGTCGTAGACGGCCTGGTGGGAGACGGCGCCGACCCGCTCCCGCACCACGGCGATGATCGACTCGGTGTCGACGTGCGGATGGTCGCGGACCGCGGCCAGCACCGCCACCCGAGGACGCGTCACACGGAGAGCAGCCCCGCGGAGGAGGTGCTCGACCTCGGAGACGCCGACCATACCCGGAGTCTCGCTCACTTTCTGGATCGAATCAAGACGGCGGAAGTCCTTCAGTGATGTTGTCCGGCGCACCACCACGCACCGATGACCGACCAGGGTGTGGGCACTGGAGCTGGCTCAGACGCTGCCTGGGGCGGTGTCACCCTCGACGCCGTCGACTGCGTACACCACCGGCGCCAATAGCCTGCACCTGTGCGCAATCACGGCTATCTGAGACGGTCGGGCAAGGTGACCCCTCCGAAGGTCAGTGTGACGCGCGACGATTGAACAGCCGCTTCGCCC
>JBBJMF010000060.1:0-17156 GCA_037719575.1 Nocardioidaceae bacterium | reverse complement strand
GTGGCGGAACTGCAATTCTTCACCGGGACCATGGACTGCGGGAAGTCGACGCTGGCCCTGCAGCTGGATCACAACCATGCCGCGCGCGGCCGGGTCGGCCGGATCTTCACGAGTCGTGACCGGGCGGGGGAGTCGCTGCTGTCGAGTCGCCTCGGGCTGACCATCGATGCCATCGAGGTGGCGGACGACTTCAACTTCTGGCACTACGTCGTGGACTCGTTGACGAGCGGCGGTCGGATCGACTACCTGGTGTGCGACGAGGTCCAGTTCTACACGGCTCAGCAGGTCGACCAGCTGGCGCGGGTCACCGACGAGCTGCAGATAGACGTCTTCGCGTTCGGCATTCTCACGGACTTCCGGACGAAGATGTTCCCGGCCTCGGGCCGGTTGGTCGAGCTCGCCGACCGGATGAACGTGCTGCAGGTCGAGGCACTCTGCTGGTGCGGCAAACGCGCCACCCACAATGCTCGTACGGAGAACGGCGACATGGTCACCGAGGGCGACGTGATCGTCGTGGGTGACGTCGACGACCCGGCAACCGACCGACCGGCAGACGTGGGCTACGAGGTGCTGTGCCGCCAGCACCACAGGCGCCGGCTGACCGCGGCCCGGGCCCAGGCCGCGGCCCTGTCGCCCGACGTCCTCCCGTTCGCCTAGCGAGGCGCTGGACCTAGGATGTCGGGCAGGTGGCTCGGCGAATGTGGCCCAAAGCGAATCTAAGCCCGGCCTCAGCCTCGGACATCTCCACCACAACGCGTGAGCCATCGAGCTCCTCGTCCCAGCAGTCGTAGGCCAGTGCCTCGATCGAGACCCACGACGGACCCAGGTATCCGGTCCCTTGACTTCGACGCGCCTCAACTCTGCGCCGGTGTTCCTCGGGATCGTTCAGGATCGTTTCCACCATCACCAGGCATCCATCGAACCTCTTCGTGACCTCGCGCCATGCTGCACGACTAGCATGCGTTGCGTGGATGCCGTCGACGATGACCGGAGTCCCTGTCTGCAAGATATCTGTGGCGACTTCGTGCGCCACGTCGTAAGCGACCCTTCCGGCCTCGGGCGGATCGTTCGTGAGACCGCCGCGCATGAGTGGGCCAGCGATAGCGTCAGTGCGGAGGTGAGCCGCACGCAGTCTTGTTGCGAGCAGCTTCGCGAGTGTCGTCTTGCCGGTGCCGGGTCGGCCCGAGAGCACGACGAGAAGTGGTTGGTCCACCTGCGCAAGGCTAGCCCGACTGCTCGAGCGCCGGCCTACACTCGTGCGGGGGCAAGCGAGACGACACAGCGGAGGATCGGCGACAGCGATGACAGACTTCTCGTTCGAGGACCAGCCTCGGTACCGGCCGTTGCTGCTGCCCTTCGGCGTGACGCCCGGTCGGGCCAACGTGACGGTCGACGACCAAGACGTGCACGTCCGCTTCGGGCCGTGGCGGGTGGAAATCTCGCGCGGCAACATCCTCGAAGCCACCCTGACGGGACCGTTCCACTGGTGGAAGGCCCTCGGGATCCGGCGATCGCTGGTGGACGGAGGAATCACGTTCGGCACCGCGACGGCAGCCGGGGTGTGCCTGCGACTCCGGGAGCGGGTGTCGGTCCGCATCGGGCGGTTCACCGTCCCGCTGCGCCACCCGGGGGTCACCGTGACAGTTGCCGATCCGGAAGCCTTGGCCGCGGTGCTGTCTACCGCGTCGGAGCCCGGCACCGGCTGAGTCTCGCGGACGCGAGGCTCACGCAGCCGGGAGATCCGTCAGCGTCCTGGTCGAGATGGTCACTCCGCCAGCGGGGCGGCCCCCGGACATCGCCGCCACCCGGAGGCAGACGTGCACCCACATGTTGAGCTGGATCTCTTTCGACACTCCGAGCCTCGAGTAGAGGAGGTTCGACAGTCGGTCGCCTGCGCGGGCCCACGCCTCGATCCGGAAGCGCAGCCTGTCGCCCTCGCACGCGCAGCTGAACTCGATCTGGCCCGCTTCCAGGTGCCCGCGAAGGGTCGCCAGCCGGAACGACACCTCGTCCTCGTGGACGACGCGCACCGGTCCGTCCCATGGCCCGGGCATCCGCACGATGTACTCGTCGGCACGTCGGAACGGGCCCTCCTCACCACGCACCTTGCGGAAGTAGGCAACCTCGGACGGAACTGCCCTGTTGATGTTGCCCCTGACGTCCTCCATCAGCTCCGCGGGGGACATCGAGCTGCCGGCGATGAGCACGGTGAAGCGGCGATGGAGCAATGGGCCCTCCCCGTGCCCCACCCCCTGGGTCTCGTCGTCCACGAGGTCGTCGGGGATGCCCGGCGGGAGGTCGGTTCGGTCGCCCGTCTCCTCGCTGCGGTGCAGGGCCGTCGTTCGCCACATGTAGCGCCACGAGGTGAGCGCGATCCCGACTGGCCAGCGCGCGAGGGTACCCAGTCGCCGCAGGATCGTCGGTCGGTGCGGGGGTGCATCGGGCAGGGACTCCATGCAGCTATGAGACCATGGCTCGCACGTGATCCGTACGACGATCTGGTCGCCAGACCGGGAAGGTGCCGGATGTCACTCGGTCGGCCGATGAGGCGCGTTGGACTGCGCAGTACCCACCTGCACGTGGCGTCCCTGGGGTCGGTGGGGCTCTGCATCGGGCTCTGGCTGCAGGGGAAACGCGTGGACCAGAGCGAGCGCGGCAACGCCGAGCGGCGCGCCCTGTTCGTCGGTCTGTGGGCCTCGACACTGTGGCTCATAGGCGACTCGATCGCCGACTTCGAGCAGGAGTAGGTCGTGCCGGGTCGCAGGTCGAAGGGTTTCGACGTCGGCAGGTCGCTGGCGCGCCTTGCCGACCTGAGCGTCAACTACACGATCCCGGAGGGAGTCGAGCCGGGACCGGCAACCGGTTGGCATCGCGACACCCAGCGGACGGTCGTCGGGCAGGAGCCCGTCGGCGAGCCGGGCGAGGGTGGGGCCTGGGCGCTCGCCTGCCAGGTGGTCCGGGACTACGAGTTCGCCGAACCGCGAATCCTGCATGCGATCTACCGCGGCGCGGCACCGGTGGTGGGGCGGGACATGCTCCTGGAGGGCCGTTTCTTCGGGTTGCGGTTCTACATGGGCGTGCGGGTCACGGAGGTCATCGACGAGCGCCGCGACGGTCTCGAGGGTCCCACCCGGGTCTGGGGCTGGGCCTACGAGACCCTGGACGGGCACCTGGAGAAAGGACATCTGTCGTACGAGGTCGTCAAGCACCTCGACACCGGAGTCGTCGAGTTCGTGATCGACGGTTACTCACAGCGAGCACCGATTCCAAACCCCGTCATCCGCTGGGGCTTTCGGGTGTTCGGGCGGAACACCCAGGTGCGGTTCTACCGAGGGTGCGCGGAGCGAATCCAGCGCCTCGTCAAGGAGGCCCTCGACGGGCACCCGCTGCCCATTCCGCAGGCGTTCACCGACGACGACTCGCTCCTGCTGGCACCATCGGACGCCACCACCTCGCCGGTCGCGGCGCTGGCCCCGAGGTCGCACGACCCCGGCACCGAGTGAGATCCGCCCGTTGAACTCGCTGTGGCGCAACAAGTCGAGAGCGTCAGGCGTCGTCCTTGCCGAACATGATCTCGTCCCAGCTCGGGACACTTGCCCGCTTCGACCGGCGCTTTCGCTGCGGTGTGGGCTCGGTGGGGGCGTCGTCGCCCGCGTGCGGGGGCTCCGTCTCGACGTCGTCCTGAGCGTCGGGCGCGGCTTCCTGGGCTGGGTCGCTGGGGGGCTCCGCGGTCGTCGTACTCCCGTCGTCGTCGGGTGTCTCGCGGACCGCGCGGACGACAGCGGTCAGGTCGTCGGTTCCGTCCTCGTCGACATCGGGGCCGTCTTCGGAGAGGCTCAGCAGGTCGTCGCCGTCGGGCACCGCGCTGAGCCGCCGGTCGCCACCGCGGCCGCCCTCGCGCGGCTGAGGTCCCTTGCTCGTCGACTGCCGCTCACCCGTGAGCCACTTGGCCTCGTCGTCATCGGCTAGCGAGTAGCGTCCCACCGCATCGAAGATGAACAGTGCGCTGCGCTCGCGCTCTCCTGAGTGGTACGACGCCTGGATCGCCCACCGTCCGTCCTCGCGGCGCCAGGCGTCCCACTCCGCCCCCAGCGCATCAACTCCCCGACCGCGGAGCCGCTCCGCGACCACGTCGGCGAGTCCTCGCGATGGTCCGTCGGCACCCTTGCGTCGGACATGGCTGCGCCGAGCGAGCTCGGCGACGTGCTGCCGCTCGGCCAGCACCGGCACGCAGTAGGGCATGATCTTGTCGACGGACACCTGGGCCAGCACCGCGACCTCCTCTGGCGTGTCACCCGCCCGGATCCGAGCCTGAATGTCGCGGGGGCGCAAGGCGCTGTCCATCTCGATCTCCAACTGGCCGAGCCGGGCACGGTCGCCTCGAAGCGCCGCGCGAAGCCTGTCGTCGGCGGGAGCGGCGAACTCGGCGCCCGTGTTGTCGACGAGGATGACCTGGCGGCCGTCCGCGCTCAACCCCACGAGCCTGAGCTTGCGCATGTCCGTCTCCCGCTCCCTTCCAGGAACTTTGCCAAAGTTTGGCGTGTTGCGGTCGCCGTTCCAAGACAGCGCGCCGCCGTAGTTCCATTCAACACCGGTTACGTTGCTGGTGTGGTCCTTGTGGCCAGCTCTCCCTGATTCGAGCCACGTGAAGACCTAGGCCCGGAGCAGGCCGTTGAGGAGTTGGTCCAGGCCGTTTCTGATCCGGGCGGTGTCGTAGCGGAGGTCGCGGCTCTGGTGGGTGAAGAGGCCGGCGCCGAGCGCGGCCAGTAGGGCGTCCGCCAGGTAGTCGGCGTCGAAGCCGTCGTCAGCCTCGATGCGTTGGTCAGGTGATCGGGCTTGGGTGAGCAGGCTGCGCAGGTGGGTGTGGTGCACCTGGTACGGAGCGCTGTAGCGGGCGGTTGGGGTGTGGCACTCGGCGATGGTGTGTAGGTCGGCCTGGGTCTGGAGGCGATCCAGGTAGGCGTGCAGGAACGCGCGGATCCGCTCGGCGGGCGGTGCGCCGGGGCCAAGGGGCGGTGGGCCGGACAGGAACGCGGCCTGGAACTGGCGCTCGGCGTCGTCGAGGAGGGCGTAGCCTAGCCCGGCGCGGTCACCGAACCGCCGGTAGACGGTGCCGACCCCGACACAGGCCCGCGCAGCGACCCGGTCCATGGTCACGGCCTTGACTCCGCATTCGGCCATGATCGCGCCGGCGGCGGCGAGAAGCGCATGTCGGTTGCGGGCCGCGTCGGCGCGTTCCCCCGGCGGCTGACCGAGCACCGGGAGCGCGGCACCGCCAACAGACTGGTCCACTCGACCCACGCCCCCTGTCATCCTCGGTCGAACACTTGAATACGGAAAGGATTCCGGTTAGCCTCCCTTGGAGATCAGGAAAACTCTCCGTTTCAGACTATCAGGAGGCAGTAAGATGTCGCTGGCCACTCAGCCGTTCACCGGCACGTTCGTCGCCGACCCCGCCCACTCCTCGTTCCAGTTCGCTGTCGGCCACCTGGTCGGCACCTTCCGCGCCGGGTTCGAGGACGTTGACGCCCGCGTGGTCGTCAACGAGAGCGGCGGCATCCGCTTCGAGGGGGTCGCCCGGGTCGCGTCGGTGTCCATCACAGCGCCGGCGGAGCTTCGCGAGCACGTCGTCAACGGCGCGGACTTCTTCGACGCCGCCAACCACCCCGAGATCACCTTCTACGCCGAGGACATACGGCTCGACGATGACGGCCGCCTCAGCGGCCAGGGCGAGCTCACGATCCGGGGCCAGACCAAGCCGGTTGTCGCCACCGGCAGCTACCGCGGCCCGGTCGACAGCCCGTTCGGGCAGACCGTCGCAGCCGTCGAGCTGACCGCCACGGTCGACCGCCGCGACTGGGGCATGGACTGGCAGATGGCAACGCCAGCCGGTGGCGACGTGCTCGGTTACGACGTCGAGGTGACAGCGCAGATCGAGCTTGTCAAGAAGGAGGGGTGACGATGCGGGTACTCGGCCTCTGCGGGAGTCTGCGAACCGGCTCCCACAATCGTCGGCTGCTCGCCGCAGCCGCCGCCCAGCTGCCACCTTGGGCCACCTTCGAGGTGTACGACAGCCTCGGCGACGTACCCCCGTACGACGAAGACGCCGACACTCCCGACGCGGTGCAGGCGCTGCGGGCAGCGATCAACGCCGCAAGTGCCGTCCTGATCGCCACTCCGGAGTACAACGCCTCCGTGCCCGGAGTCCTCAAGAATGCCCTGGACTGGGCGTCGCGGCCCTACCCGGACAACTGCCTGCGCGACAAGCCGGTCGCCGTCATCGGCGCCTCCACCGGCCTGTTCGGAGCGATCTGGGCACAGGCCGAGCTCCGCACCAAGGTGCTCCCGTTCATCGGTGCCCGGGTAATCGACGAGGAGTTCCCGGTCGGCCAGGCACACGACGCCTTCACCGACGAGGGCGAGCTGGCGGACCTCTCCCTGCGCGAACGCCTCACGACCATCATCGACCGGCTCGTCCAGGAGAGCCGAAGCGGCGAGCAGGTTGCCTGACGGTGCGCGCTTCGGGCTTTGGCCGAGTCCTTCGTCGGGGACCTCGATGCCTCAAGCTCGCTCAGGTCCGGCTCCGAGGTGGCTTGGCTCTTGACCCCGAACTTCGGCTCCGTCAGCGCAGCGCTCATCCCTTGCCGGCGTGAGGGAGGCGACGACGGCGGCCAAGGCGCCGCCGATGACCGGCACGCTGTAAGCCGCGCTGGCGCCGTACTCGTCGATCAGCCGTCCGGCGACAGCCGCACCCGGGGCGATACCGAGGCCGACGCCGGTCATGACCCAGGTGATGCCCTCGGTGAGCCGCGAGGCCGGCACCTGGGCCTGGACCAGCGATACGACCGCCACCAGCGTCGGGCTGATCGCGAACCCGGCCACGAAGAGGGCGCCGGCGAGCAGCGGGATGCTACCGACGAACGGGAGCGGCAGCATCACGCAGGCCATGGCGACCGAGCCACGTCGGTAACGCCGCATCGGGGGCGCCTTCCAGTGCACGCTTCCGGTGATGATGCCCGCGATCAGGCTGCCCGCAGCCCAGGCCGCCAGCAGCACCCCGGCGAGGGCCCGGTGCCCCTGCTCCTGCGCGAACGCGACGGTCACGACCTCCGTCGAGCCGAAGAGCGTGCCGAGGCAGGCGGCCGCGAGCACGAGCATCATCAGCCAGCCCCAGCCCATCGCCTCCGAGCCGGCGCGCAGCCGGCTCGAACCGCGGGCGGGCGGCTCGGTGCCGCGCAGGCTCGCGAGCCACACCCCACCGCCGACGGCGAAAAGGACCACGACGGCGACGCCCAGGATCTCGTTGACGCTGGTCGCCAGCAGCGTGACGATGACCGGTCCGGCCATGAAGATCGCCTCGTCGACGACCGCCTCGAAGGAGTACGCCGTGTGGAGGGCGCCCGACTCGCTGAGAGCGGCAGCCCAACGCGCCCGGACACAGGCCCCGACCGGGGGATAGCACACGCCGGCCACCGCGACGAAGAGGTGCGGGACCGGGGACGACCACGACTGCTCGACCGCCACGATCAGCCCCCCCATGCCCAGCGCGAACGCGGTCACGGACGGCAGCAGAACCCGTGCCTGGCCCCAGCCGTCGATCAGCCGGGCCAGCATCGGAGCCGAGACCGCCGCGGCGAGCATGTAGGCGGCCGAGACGGTGCCGGCCAGGCCGTAGGACCCGGTACGGCCCGCGATGAGCAGCACGATCGCCAGCGTCACCATCGAGATCGGCATCCGGGCCAGGAAGCCCGCGACCGACCAGAGCCTGGCGCCGGGTGTCGCCAGGATTGACCGGTACGGCGACAGCATGACGAGGAGTCTAGTGAGAACCACTGACGCCCCCACCGCCCGCGACGTCCGCGCTGCGGGTGGCAGGATCGGACCCATGGCCGGTGGTTCCTCCGTAGCGCCGTACGACGCCCTGCTTCTCGTCTCCTTCGGGGGACCAGAGCGGGCCGAGGACGTGGTCCCGTTCCTCGAGAACGTCACCCGAGGGCGCGGCATCCCGCGGGAACGCCTGGTCGAGGTCGGTGAGCACTACTTCGCCTTCGGCGGGCGTAGCCCCATCAACGACCAGTGCCGCGCGTTCGTCGCGGCCGTCCGAGCGGACTTCGCCGCGCACGGCGTCGACGCGCCCGTCTACTGGGGCAACCGCAACTGGGACCCGCTCCTGGCTGACACGGTCGCGCGGATGACCGCCGACGGGGTACGGCGGGCTGCGGCGTTCGTGACCAGCGCGTACTCGTCGTACTCCGGCTGCCGCCAGTACCGCGAGAACCTCTTCGACGCCGTGGCAGCCGTGCCGGATGCCCCGCGGATCGACAAGCTGAGGCACTACTTCAACCACCCGGGGTTCGTCGAGGCCGTCACCGATGCGACTCTCGCCGCCGTCGGGAGCCTCCCGCCCGACGACCGGGCCGACGCGAGGCTGGTGTTCGTGACCCACTCGGTCCCGACGGCGATGGCGAACACCGCAGGTCCCTCCGGCGACGCCTATGTGGCCCAGCATCGCAGCGCCGCCGGGCTGGTCGCCGACGCCGTAGGCGCGGCAACGGGGCTACCGCTCGGGTGGGATCTCGTCTACTGCAGCAGGTCCGGCTCCCCGCGTACGCCGTGGCTCGAGCCCGATGTCAACGACCATCTGGCCACCCTGCGGGACGGTGGCACCGACGCCGTCGTCGTCGTCCCGATCGGCTTCGTCTCCGACCACATGGAGGTGGTCTACGACCTCGACACCGAGGCGGCTGCCACGGCCGAGAAGCTCGGCCTGGCGATGCGCCGGGCGGCAACCGCTGGCGTGCATCCCTCGTTCGTGGCGACCGTGCGGGACCTGCTCACCGAACGTGCGGCGGCCGAGAGCGGCCAGCCCGTACGTCGCTCCGCGGTCGGTGCGCTCGGTTCGAGCTGGGACGTCTGTGCCGCCGGCTGCTGCCCCAACCCGGGCGGCACCCGGCCCGCCCTGTTCGAGGCACCGAACGCGACGCCACAGGCCGCCGCCTCGTGACCGGACACCCGCAGACGCCGGTAGGTGCCGCCGGCGCCGACCCGCACGGGCTGCTACGGCTCGCCGTGGACGTGGCGACCTCAGCCGGTCGCCTCGTCGCGACCGGCAGCAAGGGGACCGTCGAGGTGTCGGACACCAAGAGCAGCCCCACGGACGTGGTCACGGCCGTCGACGTGGCGTCGGAGCAGCTGATCCGGCGGGAGATCCTGGCGGCCCGGCCCGATGACGCGTTCGTCGGCGAGGAAGGTGACGACATCGTCGGCACGTCCGGCGTGACCTGGGTCGCCGACCCCATCGACGGCACCGTGAACTTCCTCTACGGAATCGCGCAGTTCGCCGTGTCGCTGGCGGCCAGTGTCGACGACGAGGTCGTCGCGGGAGTGGTCCACAACCCCCTGTCCGGCGAGACCTTCTCGGCGGTCCGCGGGGCGGGCGCGTTTCTCGACGGGCAGCCGATCGCGGTCTCGGGGGCTCGCGACCTGGCGTCGTCGCTGGTCGCCGTCGGCTACACCTACCGGGCCGACGTGCGGGCTCACCAGGCAGTGGAGACCGCACGGCTGATCGGCGTCGTGCGTGACGTCCGACGGTTCGGGTCCGCCGCCCTCGACCTGTGCTTCGTCGCGTGCGGTCGGCTGGACGCGTACGTCGAGCGCGGCCTCAAGCCGTGGGACCTGGCCGCGGGCCGGCTGATCGCCCGGGAGGCGGGGGGTCGGGTGGCCGGCCTGCACGGCGCCGAGGCCTCGGAGCTCATCGTCGTCGCAGCCCCGGATGCCCTGTTCCCGGACTTCGAAGAGGCCTTGCTGCAGGCGGGTTTCGGCGCGTGGCCGATGCCCTCGTGGCCCGGCTGAGCGCGGCACACGGGGGCCGCACAGTGGCCGCGTCTCGCTCAGTGGCAGGTCATCTGGCATTCGCGGGAGTTTTCCGGCACAATCGCGCCGCCGGGTGGGCACAAAACGCGGGTAGTCTGCGTTACCCCCAGAGCCCGGTGACCCATCCCGGGGTTGATGAGTTCAACAGACGACGAGCAGGACAGGTTTGATGGCCACAGATTACGACGCACCACGCAAGACAGACGAAGAGCTCAACGAAGACTCCATCGAGGAGCTGAAGGCGCGGCGACTCGACAAGAACTCGGGCAAGGTCGACGAGGACGAGGTCGAGGCTGCCGAGTCCTTCGAGCTCCCCGGTGCCGACCTCTCCCACGAGGAGCTGTCGGTGCAGGTCCTGCCGCGCCAGTCAGACGAGTTCACCTGCTCACAGTGCTTCCTCGTCCACCATCGCAGCCAGCTCGCCGAGGAGCGCAACGGCCGACTTGTCTGCCAGGACTGCGCCGCCTGAGGTCAGCCGGTTGTCTCCTCGACCTTCCGGTAGGCCTCCGTGGACATGCCGGGTGGGAGCCGGCCGGTCGACCTCACCCAGTAGGTGGCGGCTCGTCGCGTCGCGTAGGTCTTGGCTACCCCGATCGCCATCCCGCTCACGGCTGCCCAGGCGATCGCCTCGCGGGTCCCGAGGTCGGGGTGCTCGGGCTTCGTTGGGGAGGTGTGGCCGGTGGCGGTCTTCCAGGTGGCGTCGAGCGCCCTTGCCGTGACGACCCCGGCCGCGAGTGCTGAGCCGGTGCCCATCAGCTTCCAGAGGCCCTTGCCCTTCGCCTGCTCCTTCTGCGCAGCCTTCTCGGCCCTCTTCAGCTCCTTCTGCGTCAATGACTTGCTGGCCACCGTCGCTCCTCCTCGGCCGCTCGGCGCGCGCCGCCGGCCCGTGGTCGTTGGTTTCTAGTCTTGCACGCGCCGTCCTGTGAGGCTCGCGGCCAGCGCGGTCGGGTGTCGGGTCGAAACCAGCCAGTAGGGCGTGGGGTCGGCCGGGTCGTCCAGCGACACCTTGACGGCGCCGCCGCAGTAGGAGCGCAAAAGCAGGAAGGCACGCGCGTCGGCGTCGACCCCCAGGACCCGTCTGGTGTCGGCAGCGTCGAGCGCCTGCACCGCCCCGACGTGCCGGTAGGGAAGGAGCGCACGCCCGGCGCTGAAGCCGTCGGGGTCGGTGGCGACCCGCGCAGCGCCGTACGAGCTGAGGCCGACGAAGACGAGCGCGCCGGCCGCCGCTCCCGCCACCGCCGACACGAGCAGCGGGGTCGCGACGAAGAACGCCCAGAACACCGCGAGCGCGAAGCCGGAGCCGAGCAGCCACCAGCTGGCCGGGACCTTCAACGTCTCGTCGTAGGGGTCGCCGATTCCGTCCACAGCAGTCAGCCTGTCATGGGCGGTCTTCCACCGGCGGTAGTGTGGTGCGTCGAGCTCTCGTTCGCTCACCACTCCCTGCTCCGGAGGCAGCCGACGATGGTCGACCCCCCGACGGTTGACGTCCTGATACGACGACATGACGCCGATGTCCCGTTGCCCACCTACGCACACCCCGGCGACGCCGGAGCCGACCTGGTGACCACGGTCGACGTGACACTCTCGCCGGGGGAGCGGGCCATGGTGCCGACCGGGGTCAGCATCGCGCTGCCTGACGGGTACGTCGCCCTGATCCATCCGCGCTCCGGCCTGGCCGCGGCATCCGGAGTCTCGATCGTCAACGCACCCGGGACGGTCGACGCGGGCTACCGCGGCGAGATCCGGGTCCTGCTCGTCAACCTCGACCCGCATCGACCGGTGGAGCTGCGGCGCGGGGACCGGATCGCGCAGGTCGTTTTCCAGCAGGTCGAGCGGGCCCGCTTCGTCGAGGTCGAGAGGCTCCCGGGATCAAGCCGCGGGGACGGCGGCTACGGCTCGACGGGTGGCATCGTCGGCCCGGACGGAAGCGCCACATCCCTACGCACGCAAGAGGAGACACGGTGATCTTTCGTCGTCGCTCGGCCGACAGGTCGGGGGAGCCGAACTTCGAGCCTGACGAGCCCGACGGGCTCGACGGCCTCGCAGTGCGGCGCGCGCGCGGGCCTTGGGACCGGGAGGAGACTTCAGTCGACGACGGGGACCCGGGCTACGTCGACCTCGGCGGCCTGGTCGTGAAAGGCGTCGACGGGATCGAGCTGCGGCTCCAGGTCGAGGACCAGGAGGGGACCATCGCTGCGGTGATGCTTGCCGGGCCGCAGTCGGGGCTGGAGCTGCGGGCGTTCGCGGCTCCGCGGTCCGGCGGGATCTGGGACGAGGTGCGCACCGACATCGCCACCGAGGCGACCCGCCGCGGTGGCACCGCCGCTGAGTCCGACGGGGAGTTCGGCACCGAGCTGCTGCTCAAGGTCCCGGTCCAGACTCCCGACGGCAAGCAGGCCACCCAACCGAGCCGGGTCGTCGGTGTCGAGGGCCCGCGGTGGCTGCTGCGCGGCACGTTCCTCGGCAAGAGCGCGCTCACCCCTGACCCGGACGGGCCGCTCGAGACCGCCTTCCGGGATGTGATCGTCGTCCGCGGCAACGAGCCGATGGCTCCGCGGGACATGATCGCGATGCGGATGCCGGCGCAGGCTCAGGCCCAGCTCCTGCGTCAGGCCGAGGACCAGGCCGACGAGGATGGCCAGGCGTGACCGGCCAGTACGCTGGAGCCATGACAGACCACGCCACCGGAGGCCGGCTGCGGCGCGTGCTCCGGAAGTTCTCGGCCTCACCGGCCGAGCTCGAGGCCGACGAGCTCGACACGCAGCGTCAGGTGCAGCGGTGTCAGCAGATCAACGGGGTTACCGATCGCGAGGTCGTGACGCTCTACGGTGAGCTCAAGAACGTCTCGCTCACGCCGCGAGCCGGCACGCCGTCCCTCGAGGCTTCGCTGTATGACGGGTCGGGTGTGGTCACGCTGGTGTGGCTCGGGCGACGCAAGATCGTCGGGATCAAGCCCGGTGCGGGTCTCGTGGTCTCGGGGCGCGTCTCCTGCCAGGACGGGCAGCGGGTCATCTACAACCCGCGGTATGAGCTCCAGGCCTGAGCCGGCGTCGGCCGAGGCGGCCGGCGACGTCGTCCCCAGCGTCACGCTCGAGACGCTCGTCCGTGGACAGCTGTCGAAGGCGCTCGGCGGGAAGCGGGGGATGCTCGAGGGAGCCATCCCCACGCTCGGTTTCACCGTCACGTGGATCGCGGCACACCACCTCAACCTTGCGCTCGTCGTCTCCGGAGGGCTGGCCGTCGTCCTGCTGCTCCTGCGGATCGTGCAGCGCTCGACTGTGCAGTTCGTCCTCAACTCCCTCGTCGGAATCGCGATCGCAGCAGTCTTCGCGTTGCGCTCCGGCCGGGCCGAGGACGCCTTCCTGCCCGGAATCATCTACAACGCGGTGTACGCCGTGCTGCTGGGTGGGTCGGCGCTGGTGCGCTGGCCGGCGGTGGGCTTCATGATCGGCGGCGTGACCGGAGACCTGACGGCCTGGCACAACGACCGCCACCTGGTCTCGCTCTGCACCAAGCTGACCTGGCTGCTGGCGCTGCCGTGCCTGCTCCGGGTGGTCGTCCAGTACCCGCTCTATGCGGTGCACGAAGCCGGCTGGCTGGGCGTTGCGAAGCTCACCATGGGGTGGCCCCTCCAGCTCGCGGCGCTGGCGGCCATGGTGTGGCTGCTCAGCCGCGACACCACCCCGGTGGCGCTGCCCGCCCCGCCCCCCGAGACGGCGTAGCCCACTCGTAACCGCGGGCACGTGCCTCTCGGCGATCAGCAACGGATCCGGAAGTCCTGGCGATCGCTGGACCGTCGCTTCGACCGACCGCGTAGATGTCGTCGGCGGCCGCCGCGTCGACGCCGTACAGCAACGGGACGGAGTCGGTGATCACCGTCCACCTGGTGCCGCCGCAGTGCTCGATCAGACCGCCTGACACACGCGTCCCGCCACGACTCTCACGGTTCTGTAACGCTCGGCGGTCTCGCGGTCGGCCGCCATCGGGGTCAGTTGCGCGGGTGGCTGTCCGGGGCGAGCAGCTCGGCCAGCTCGGCCTCGGTCTCCGGCGTCGTGACGAACAACAGCTCGTCGTGCGCCTCCAAGGTGGCCTCCGGATCGGGGTGATGGACCTGGCCGTCACGCAGCACCGCCACCAGGCTGGCATCGGGGGGGAACGGCACCTCCCGGACCTGGCTGCCGACGTACGGGCAGGAGTCGGGAAGGGTGAGCTCGACGAAGTTGGTGTTGCTCTGCCGGAACGTGAAAAGCCGGACCACGTCGCCCACGCTCACCGCCTCCTCGACGAGCGCAGACATGATCCGCGGCGTGGAGACGGACACGTCGACTCCCCACGAGTCGTTGAACAGCCACTCGTTGGCCGGGTGGTTGACCCGCCCGACCGTCCGCGGGACCGCGAACTCCGTCTTGGCCAGCAGCGAGATCACCAGGTTCGCCTTGTCGTCGCCAGTCGACGCGATGACGACATCACAACGCTGCAAGGCGGCCTCGTCGAGCGATGACAGCTCGCAGGCGTCGGCGAGCAGCCACTCGGCCCTGGGGACGCTGTCGGCCCTGATGGCCCGCGGGTCCTTGTCGATGAGCAGGACCTCGTGGCCGTTGTCGAGCAGCTCGGCCGCCACCGAGCGACCCACGGCTCCGGCTCCGGCTATCGCGACGCGCATCAACTCTCCTCGGGTCCTTTGGCGACGGCTGCCATGACGGTCTCCGCGTCCTGCTCGGTCATGACGAGGTGGAGCAGGTCGCTGTCCTGCAGCACGAGCCCGGGGCCGGCCATCATCGCCTCGCCGAGCCGGGTCAGGAACGCGACCTTCGTACCCACCTGTTCCAGGGTGTGCACCTGTGTGCCCACCCAGGAATCGGGCACCTCGAGGACCTCGATGCGGATCAGTCCCGAGGCGTCACGCCACTCCGGCTCGGAGCCCTCGGGAAGCAGCCGCCGGAGCATCTGGTCGGCGGTCCAGCGCACTGTCGCCACCGTCGTGATACCCAACCGCTGGTAGACGGCAGCTCGTCGCGGGTCGTAGATCCGGGCCACCACGTTGTCGATACCGAAAAGCTCGCGGGCGACCCTCGCGGCGATGATGTTGGAGTTGTCGCCGCTGCTGACCGCCGCGAAGGCACCTGCCTCCTCGATCCCCGCGTTCTTGAGGACCGCCCGGTCGAAGCCGAAGCCCGTCACCTTGTCACCGGAGAACTTCGACCCGAGCCGACGGAAGGCGTCTGGGTTCGCGTCGATCACCGACACCGAGTGGGACCTGTCCTCGAGGTAGCGGGCGAGCGTCGAGCCGACCCGGCCACATCCCATGATGACGACGTGCACGGTTGCCTTCCAGATGTCTGCGGCCAGGTGGTGGCGGGCCCGTCCGGACCCATCGGTCACGACGCTACACGCTTCACCCGACGCGGTGGTCTAGCATCCGTGCGTGGGTATACGAGACGTCGGCAAGCGCCTGCTGCTGGGGCGTAAGCTCCGTAACGCGCAGCTGGGGGAGACCCTCCTGCCCAAGCGGATCGCGTTGCCTGTCTTCGCGAGCGACGCCCTGTCGTCGGTCGGCTATGCGCCGGACGAGATCTTTTTGACCCTCTCCGCCGCGGGCCTCGCCTACTACACGGTGTCCTGGAAGGTCGGCATCGCCGTTGCCCTCGTGATGCTCACCGTCGTGGCGTCGTACCGGCAGAACGTCCAGGCCTACCAGTCGGGTGGCGGCGACTACGAGGTCGCGACCACGAACCTCGGGCGGTCCGCCGGGCTGACCGTGGCGAGCGCGCTGATGGTCGACTACGTGCTGACTGTCGCGGTGTCGATCTCGTCGGCTGCGCAGTACGCAGCCGCGGCGATCAACCCGCTGCAGGGTCACGAGGCCCTGATCGCGATCATCGCCACCGTCTTCTTGATGACCGTCAACCTGCGCGGGGTCAAGGAGTCCGGAACCGCCTTCGCCATCCCGACGTACATCTTCATGGTGTCGATCCTGGCGATGGCGCTCTATGGCTTCATCCGGTACTTCACCGACTCGCTGCCGCAGTCGGAGCTCGCGGACTACTCGTTGCAGGGCACCGAGCAGCTGACCGGGGGGCTCGGCAGCCTCGCCGTGATGTTCCTGGTGCTGCGGGCGTTCGCGTCGGGGTCGGCTGCCCTCACCGGTGTCGAGGCGATCAGCAACGGCGTACCGGCGTTCCGCAAACCGAAGGGGAAGAACGCCGCGACCACCCTGCTGCTCCTCGGCTCGGTCGCGATCACCATGGGATTGTCGATCCTCATCCTCGGCAACCTGATGAACGTGCGCCTGGCGGACGTCGACAACGGCGTTCGCCTCGTCAACCCGCAGGGCCAGGTGATGGGAGAGCACTTTGCCCAGGACCCGGTGATCGGTCAGCTCGCGAAAGGCATCTTCGACCACTTCTCGCTGGGTTTCTACATCGTCGCGGCCGCGACCGGTGTGATCTTGGTGCTCGCGGCGAACACGGCGTTCAACGGGTTCCCGGTGCTCGCGTCGATCCTGGCCAAGGACGGCTTCCTGCCGCGGCAGCTGCACACCCGCGGGGACCGGCTTGCCTTCTCCAACGGGATCGTGCTGCTCGCCGGGTTCGCCGTCGTGCTGATCTACGCGTTCGACGCCCAGGTGACCCGGCTGATCCAGCTCTACATTGTGGGCGTCTTCGTGTCGTTCACCGTGAGCCAGACCGGCATGATCCGTCACTGGACCCGGCTGTTGCGAACCGAGCAGGACCGCAACCAGCGCGGCCGCATGCAGCGCAGCCGGGTCATCAACACCATCGGCCTGGTCGTCACCGCCCTCGTGCTCGTCATCGTGCTGATCACGAAGTTCCTGCACGGCGCGTGGATCGCGATCTTCGCGATGGTCCTGCTGTTCTTTCTGATGCGCGGTATCCGGCAGCACTACGACCGGGTGGCGGCCGAGCTCGAGGTTGGCGACGAGGACGCGGCGCTGCCGTCGCGAATCCATGCGATCGTGCTCGTGTCGAAGGTCCACCGCCCGACCTTGCGGGCGTTGGCCTACGCCAAGGCCTCCCGGCCCAACACGCTGGAGGCGCTCACTGTCGACGTCGACGACGATATGACAGCGCAGCTGTTGGCGACGTGGGACGCGGAAGGCGTGTCCGTCCCGCTCAAGGTGCTGGCGTCGCCGTACCGGGAGATCACCAAGCCGGTGCTCGACTACGTGCGTGCACTGAGGCGCAAGAGCCCCCGTGACGTCGTGATGGTCTACATCCCCGAGTACGTCGTCGGGCGCTGGTGGGAGCAGCTGCTGCACAACC
>JBBJMF010000059.1:0-17173 GCA_037719575.1 Nocardioidaceae bacterium | reverse complement strand
ATGGCCCCTAAGCCAGGCAGATCTGCGTGGCTTAGGGGCCACTTGAGTGGTGCACCATGGAAACGCCCGGGTGACAGCGGCAGTGCCCGCGCGGTCACGGGTGCTGGGCGGACTCGGACTTGATGATGCCGGAGTGGCCGGGGAGCCCGAACGTCAGCAGCAACGCCGAGACCGCCATCGCAGAGAGACCGGCGGCAGACCACCACCCCGAGAAGAGACTCACGAGCACGACACCGAAGGCCACCAAGCCGGTCCAGAGGTACATCACCAGCACCGCCCGCCGCTGGGAATGCCCGATCTCCAGCAGTCTGTGGTGCAGGTGCTTCTTGTCGGGCGAGAACGGCGATCGGCCGGCCCGGGTGCGTCGTACAACGGCAAGCACCAGGTCGACGAACGGGACGACCAGGACCGCGAACGGCAGCACGAGCGGGAGGATCTCCGGCAGGAGGCTCGCCTTCGCACCCGCGATGCCGGTGTTGATGTTGTTGGCCGAGAACTGCCCGGTGAGGCTGATTGCAGAGCAGGAGAGCATCAGCCCGATCAGCAGTGCACCGGAGTCGCCCATGAACATCCGCGCCGGCCAGAAGTTGTGGGGCAGGAACCCTAGACAGGCACCGGCCAGGGCGGCGGTGAGCATCGCTGCGGTGGTGAAGATCTGCTGGCCGTTGACGAAGATCAGGAGCACCGAGAACGAGAAGAACGCGACGGCACCGATCCCGACGACACCGGCGGCCAACCCGTCCAACCCGTCGACGAAGTTCACCGCGTTCGTTGTCGTGACGATGATGATCACTGTGAGCAGGGCCGCCTGCGAACCTCCTAACGTGAACATGGAGACCGAACCGCCGCCCGGCAGCGGCAGCCAGAGCAGCTGGACACCCTGCACGACGACGACGCCGGCCGCCAACACTTGGCCAGCAAACTTTGTGACCGCATCGAGGTCGTAAATGTCGTCGATCACTCCGACGAGACAAATCAGCGCGCCTCCGATCAGGATCGCCCGCGCATCGTGGAAGATGCGGCTGCCGTCGGGCGAGTGGCCGAGGAACGGCAGCTGGGACGCGACCAGGATGGCCGCGGCGAGACCGGCCAGCATCGCCACGCCACCGAAGTACGGGATGGGAACCTCGTGAACGTCGCGGTCGCGGACCTTGGCGACGGCCCCGACACGCATCGCCAGCTCCCGGGCGAGCACCGCCAGCAGGTACGTGACGCCGAACGCCGTGATGAAGACGAGCAGGTACTCACGCATCAGCCGGGCTCTGCCACCTCGAGTGACGTCACGACCTCGCGCAACGCGTCTACCCCGATGACGCCCTGCCGACGCACGACGAGGATGTCGGTCGTCGCGTCCACGATCGTCGATGCGCCCGCCGCGGGGCTCGGGCCGGCGTCCAGGTAGACGTCGACAGCATCCGCGAGCATGTCCTGAGCCTCCTGGACGGTGGTGGCGGGAGGCATGCCCGTGGTGTTCGCGCTGCTGACCGCCAGCGGGCCGGTGTCGGCAAGCAGGGCGAGCGCGTCCGAATGATCGGGCACCCGCATCGCAACCGTCCCGCGGCTGTCACCGAGGTCCCACCGGAGGCTGGTCTGCTGGCGGAAGATCAGCGTCAGGCCACCGGGCCAAAAGGCCTCCGCCAGCTCGCGTGCCTCCACGGTGACTCCGGTGGCAAGGGCGGTGAGCACCTCGGCGCTCGAGATCAGCACCGGGGTCGGCATGTCCCGTCCCCTGCCCTTGGCGCGCAGCAGGCGGCGTACGCCGGTCGGGTCGAACGCGTCGGCAGCCAGGCCGTACACCGTGTCGGTCGGGAGCACGATGAGACCGCTCCGGGCGAGGGAGTCCTTGGCGCGCGCCATGCCCGTCGTGCGCTGGGCAGGGTCGTTGCACGAGAAGACGTCGCTCACATGGCTATGGTGCCAGTCGTGGATGGGCCCCGGACGGTGCGCTCCGTGCGACCCGCCGCGCCGACACGAATCGCGGTCGCCCGGCGAGGTCGGGGTGGTCGCGGACGGCGGACCAGGTCCGGGCCCTGATGAAGATCTGAGGCGCGGACTCGTGCTGGACGTCCGCGTGCTCACACAGCACGAGTCCCCCGTCGACGAGCAGCCTCGCCGCGACCTCCGCCACCACCCGGATCGCCTCCAACCCGTCCTGCCCCGCCCATAGCGACTGCCCCGGGTCGTGGTCGCGTGCCTCTGGCTCGACGGACTCGAATTCCCCGAGCGGGATGTAGGGGGGGTTCGCGGTGACCACGTGCACCGTCCCCGCCAGGTCGTCGACGGCATCGGCCATGGCACCGAGACGTACGTCGACACCGACGCTGGTGGCGTTGAGGACGGCGAAAGCGTGCGCCTCCTCGGAGAGCTCGACGGCGCTGACCCTGGCCTGGGGCACCTCGGTGGCCAGGGACGCCGCCACCGCTCCCGACCCCGTGCACAGGTCGACCGCGACCGGGTGCCGGACCCCGGCGCCGACCAGACGCCCGAACTCTTCGACTGCCGCGCCGGCCAGCAGCTCGGTCTCGGGGCGCGGGACGAAGACGCCGGGACCGACCCGGATGTCCAGGTAACGGAAGCCCGCCACGCCGGTGAGGTGTTGGAGCGGCTCCCGGCTCGCCCTGCGCTCGACGAGCGACGAGGCGGCGGCCAGCACGTGTGCCGCGAGCGGCTCGGTCCCGCGATGCAGCTCACTCGGCGACATCTCGAGCACGAAGGCCAGGAGTGCGGCGGCATCGTGGCGTGGCGAGGCCACCCCCGACCTGTCGCGCAGGCGCGTGGCCTGCTCGACGAAGGCTCGGGTGCCGTCGCTCACGAGGGAGCAGACTCGACGGCGGCCAGCCGGTCGGCCAGGTCGGCGTCGACACAGGCGTCGATGACGTCCTGGAGGTCACCGCCGAGCACCTGCTCGAGATTGTGGGCCTTGTAGCCCACGCGGTGGTCGGTGATGCGGTTCTCGGGGAAGTTGTAGGTCCGGATCCGCTCGGACCTGTCGACCGTGCGGATCTGCGACCGGCGCGCCGTGGACGCCTCCGACGCCGCCTGGTCCTCGGCCATCGCCAGTAGTCGCGAACGCAGCACGCGCATCGCCTGCTCGCGGTTCTGCAGCTGGCTCTTCTCGTTCTGGCAGGAGACGACGGTGCCGGTCGGGACGTGGGTGATGCGCACTGCGGAGTCCGTCGTGTTGACGCTCTGCCCGCCCGGTCCCGACGAGCGGAAGACGTCGATGCGCAGGTCGTTCTCGTCGATCGTGACATCGATCGGCTCGGCCTCGGGCAGCACGAGCACCCCGGCGGCCGACGTATGGATCCGCCCCTGCGACTCGGTGACGGGCACTCGCTGGACGCGGTGGACGCCGCCCTCGAACTTGAGCTGCGCGTACGGCGCCTCGCCGGCCTCGGGCGTTCCCTTCGCCTTCACGGCGACGGTGGCGCTCTTGACCCCACCGAGGTCGCTCGGTGCCTCGTCGAGGACCTCGAGGCGCCACCCGCGGTTCTCGGCGTAGCGGGTATACATCCGCAGCAGGTCGCCTGCGAACAGCGCCGACTCCTCCCCGCCCTCTCCCGCCTTGATCTCGAGGATCGCGTCCTTCGCGTCGGTCGGGTCACGCGGCACGAGGAGCCGCCGCAGGCGCTCCTCCAGCTCCTGGCGGTGCACCTCGAGGCGCCCGGCCTCGGCGGCGTAGGTGTCGTCGTCGGCTTCCAGCTCGGCGGCAACCTCGAGATCCTCGAGGGTCGACTTCCACTCCGCGTATGCGCGGACCACCGCGCTCAACGTCGCATAGCGCTGGTTGAGCCGACGCGAGCGAGCCTGGTCGGAGAACAGATCAGGGTCGGCCAGCTGCCCCTCGAGCGCGGCATGCTCGTCGACGAGAGACTGCACCGCCTCGAACATGGCTTGTCACCTCCGCCTGGTCACCTTGCCCGACGCCGAAGACGGACTCGGGGACGCGAACGGCGCCGACCCGGAGCCGGAGGCTCGGGTCGGCGCCGATCGATAGCTACTTGTCGGCCTTCTTGGCGTAGCGGGCCTGGAAGCGGGCAACGCGGCCACCGGTGTCGAGGATCTTCTGCTTGCCGGTGTAGAAGGGGTGGCAGTTTGAGCAGACGTCGGCATGCATCGTGCCGCTCGTCGCCGTGCTGCGCGTCGTGAAGGTGTTCCCGCAGGTGCAGGTGACCTGGGTCTCCACGTAGTCAGGATGGATGGCCTTCTTCATGGTGTCCTCTCGAGTGTCGGCCGCTGGGTCGCCACCCGCTGCGTCGAGCAGGGAGGCGTGAACCAGAGCCATCGCAGATTGTGCCACTGCTGCTTGCTACAAGGCGAATTGAGGTCGCGCTATTCCGCTCACGTGCAGGGCAAGGTGCGGTCTGAGCCCGCCGGGGAAGCGGCAGCACACTCGACGACAACTCGACGCACTGGAGCGACCACTCGACCGGACAGGACGGACTATCGACCGGACCGGACGGACCACTCCCCCGGAGAACAATGCTTGGAACCTGTGGATCATGCTTGAAAGGGCGATGCCTTCCGCGGAAGTCGGGCAGGTCTCGGAAGCAGGCTGGCGCTGCAACGCCGATCGGGAAGGTACGCCCATGCTCGAGGTAGTGCGCAACGGACATCACGATCCCCGCTCGGTGATGGCCTTCGCCATCCTGCCGGCGTGGTGCCGGCGCAGCCCCAGACGCCAACAAGCAGCCATGCCGCCCGCCAAGGCAGCCTGATCATGGATCTGGAAGACACACCGGTGCCACTACCGAACGACCTGCCCCTCTTCGAACGCAGCGCGGTCCGGCTCGTCGTACTGGACGCCCAGGACAAAGTGCTGCTCTTTCACACTCACGACCCCGACCACCCGGATCTCGGCAACTGGTGGGAGCTGCCCGGCGGCGGGATCGATCCAGGTGAGACCTACCTCGATGCTGCCATCCGAGAGCTTCATGAGGAGACCGGGATCGTCGCTGATCGATCTCAGGTCGGAGCGCCGACCTGGCACCGGCGGGCATCGTTTCGACACCGGCAACGCCGGCACCTGCAAGACGAGGTGATCGTGAAGCTGCGCTTGCCTTTTCCCGGTGCGCACGTCGACGAATCCGGCCGCCTGGACTACGAACGCGAGGACTACTTCGCCTTCCGCTGGTGGCCCACGACGGACATCGTCAACAGCGGCGAACGCTTCTACCCCGGCCAGCTACCTGCGCTACTGGGCACCTTCCTCGACGGCGACGAGATCAATGAACCATTCGAACTCTGGTCATAGCCAGACACGATCGCGAATCCTCGATCCACAGGTCTTGACAGTTCCTCCAACCGGACCGGAGGACCACTCAACCGGAGGTGGGGAGGAGGTGCTCGATGTCACTCGCAAGGTCCTCCGGAGGGGTGCGCGAGCCGTAGCGCTGCACCACGTTGCCCTCGGGGTCGACGAGGAACTTCGTGAAGTTCCACAAGATGTCGCCGCCTGGGAGTCCCGGCCGCTCGGCACACAGCCAGGCGAACAGTGGGTGGGCGCCGTCGCCGTTGACGTCGACCTTGGCGAACATCTGGAACGTGACGTCGTAGGTCAGCGAGCAGAAGGCCTTGATCTCCTGCTCGTCACCCGGCTCCTGGTGCCCGAACTGGTCGCTCGGGAAGGCGAGAACCGCCAGCCCTCGGTGGGCGTACGACCTGTGAAGCCGCTCCAGTCCCTCGTACTGGGGCGTGAACCCGCACTTCGACGCCGTGTTGGCGACGAGCAGGACCCTTCCCGAGTAGTCGGACATGGACCGGGCCTCGCCGTCGATCGTGGTCGCGGTGAAGTCGTGTGCCGTGGCCACCTGCTGCGCCGCGTCAGTCGTCGTCGGAGCCGCGAAGCCCCGAGGCCGTCGGCGTGGTCCTGTTGACTTCCATCAGGAACTCGACGTTGCTGCGCGTGTGGCGGAGCTTCTGCAGCAGCAGCTCGAGCGCCTGCTGGCCCTCCAGGGCCGAGAGCACGCGCCGCAGCTTCCACACGATCTGCAGCTCGTCCTTGGCCATCAGCAGCTCCTCACGGCGGGTGCCGGAGGCGTCGACGTCGATCGCCGGGAAGATCCGCTTGTCGGCGTACTCGCGACGCAGCCGGAGCTCCATGTTGCCGGTGCCCTTGAACTCCTCGAAGATGACCTCGTCCATCTTCGAACCGGTCTCGATCAGCGCCGTGGCGAGGATAGTCAGCGATCCGCCGTCTTCGATGTTGCGCGCTGCTCCGAAGAACCGCTTCGGCGGGTAGAGGGCCGACGAGTCGACACCCCCGGAGAGGATCCGACCGCTCGCCGGGGCGGCGAGGTTGTAGGCGCGTCCGAGGCGGGTGATCGAGTCGAGCAGGACGACGACGTCGTGCCCGAGCTCGACCAGACGCTTGGCCCGCTCGATCGCGAGCTCGGCGACGGTGGTGTGGTCTTGGGCCGGCCGGTCGAAGGTGGAGGCGATGACCTCACCCTTCACCGCGCGCTGCATGTCCGTGACCTCTTCAGGGCGCTCGTCGACGAGCACGACCATCAGGTGGCACTCGGGGTTGTTCGTCGTGATCGCGTTGGCGATCGACTGCAGGACGATCGTCTTGCCCGCCTTGGACGGGCTGACGATGAGGCCACGTTGGCCCTTGCCGACAGGGGCGACGATGTCGATGAGCCGGCCGATGAGCTGGTTCGGCTCGGTCTCCAGGCGCAGCCGGTCGGCGGCGTACAGCGGGGTGAGCTTGGAGAACTCGACTCGGCTCTTGGCTGCCTCCGGCTCGGCGCCGTTCACGGTGTCGATGCGGACCATCGGGTTGAACTTCTCGCGGCGCTCGGTGTCGCGGCTCTGCTTCACCATCCCGGTGATCGCATCACCCTTGCGCAGGCCGAACTTCCGGACCATCGAGAGCGAGACGTAGACGTCCGTCGGCCCCGGCAGGTAGCCGGTGGTGCGCACGAACGCGTAGTTGTCGAGCAGGTCCAAGATGCCGGCGGCCGGGATCAGCACATCGTCGTCGCTGACCTGAGGCTCGGCATCGCCTGGCGCCGTGGTCCGCTTGTCGCGGTCCCGGTAGCGGTCCCGGCTCCGGCTGCGGCGGCGGCTGTTGCGACTGTTGCCTTGGGGGTCCCGGTCCGACGACTGGGCCACCTGCTGGCTGTCCCTGCTCTGACCGGACTGACGGCTCGAGTCGTGGCCCTGGCCCTGCACGTGCTGCTCCCGCGCGTGCTGCGCCTGGTCGCTGCGGTCCTGTGCGCTGTCGTCGTGCTGACTGGGGTCGCGGTCGCCCTGCGGCCGGCTGTTCTGGGCCTGACCGCCCGGGCTCTGGACGTCCTGCGGCTGGCCGTTGGCGCCGGCGGTGTCCTTGTTGTTCTGGAACGGCTTGGTCTTGTCGTGTGGCTGAGCGTCCTGGCGTCCGGAATCAGCGGGGCGCTGGTCCGCGCCGTCGGTGCGACGTTGCTCGCCGCCCTGTCGACGCTGGTCCGAGCCGTCAGGGCCACGCTGGCCGGCGGCGTCGGACGACCGCTGGGCAGGCGGAGCCGCCTGGGCCGGACGTGAGACGCCCGGCCGGCCGCCCGACTGGGCCGAGCCGATGGCGTCCACCAGCGCGCTCTTGCGCATGCCCGTGGTGCCCTTGATGCCGAGGCTCCCGGCAAGGTTCTTCAGATCCGACATCAACATCTTGTTGAGGCCATCCTGCTTCCCGCGGCTCGCAGAGCCGGGGGAAGCGGCGGTGTCGGTGGTTTGGGTCACGTGAGGTCCTTCCCACGTCTGGTGCGCAGTCATATCGCGCCCATTGATAGAGGTGAGGTGCTCGTGCGGATGCAGTCACGAGTGCGACCAGCGGTGGAGTTTCCACGTTGGGATACGCGGGGGAGCTTCCGGAGCTACGTGCTGAACGATCTCTGCGATCCGCGAGAGAGTCCGGCTGACGAGAGTCGAGCCGATGCCGCTGACTTTAGCATCTGCGGAGACCGTCTGTCCTACCGACCCGGCGCGGCGCGGCGCCAGCGACCTTCCTTCCAACGAGCCCGGGCAGGCTATTGCGGACCGGGGCGACGAGGCATGATGCGAGCACCGAGCGGATCGACCCGAAGCCGCATCGTCCGCCAGCCGACGGGCACGTGGTCGGCCACCAGCGTCGCCTGCGTGGTCGTGCACAGAGCCAGTACGGACGGCCCGGCGCCGGAGATCACGGCCGGGATCTCGGCGGCTCGCAGCTCGTCGACGAGGCGCATCGACTCCGGCATCGCCGGGCGCCTCGACTCCTGGTGGAGCAGGTCCTGGGTCGCCGGCAGCAGCAGGTCGGGGCGCGCCGTCAGTGCCGTGACCAGCAGGGCACAGTAGGCGGCGTTCCTGGCTGCGTGCGCGTGAGTGACGAGCGCTGGTAGCGCTGCGCGCGAGACCTGGGTCGGCAGCGGTTGCGCCGCGCACAACACCACGGGAACCACCCGGCGGTCGACGTCGAGCCGGACGGCGTCGAGCGACGTACCGGCTGTCCAGGCCACGGTGAGGCCACCCAGCAGACAGGCTGCGACGTTGTCCGCGTGCCCCTCCCATGCAGCCGTCAGCTGCAGCGCCTCCGCGTCGGCGACCCGAAGGTCGACAGCCAGCGCCTGCGCGAGCCGCAGGCCGGACACGATGGCGGCTGCCGAGGAACCGAGGCCCCGACCCTGCGGGATCGTGTTGTGGCACTCGACGCGCAGCCCCGGCTGGCCGGTACCCCATCTCTCGAACGCCCGGCGCATCGCGGTCACCACCAGGTGAGAGTCATCACGAGGCAGGCCACTGGCACCCTCGCCGTGCACGACCACCTCGGTACCGCCCGGCGTTACCTCCGCGGACACCACGTCCGTGAGGTCAAGGCAGAGTCCGAGGCTGTCGAAGCCCGGGCCGAGGTTGGCGCAGGTGGCGGGAGCGCGGACCGTGAGCGGCCCCGGGGCCCACTCCGTTGCGGCGTCACCCACGAGTGAGCCCAGCCGCCTCCGCGACGTCGAAGACGTCCTCGTCGACGACCACGTCGGCAATGTCTCCCCGAGCGGCCAATGCCGTGTCCACGTCCTTCAGCCCGTGGCCGGTCACCGTGACGGTGATCGTGAGACCGGACTCCAGGAGGCCGGCGGCCTGGCGAGCCACCAGGCCTGCCGCGCCCGCTGCTGACGCCGGCTCGACGAACACGCCGTCGACCTCCGCGAGCCGGCGTTGCGCCAGCATGATCTGGTCGTCGCTCACGGCGTCGATGAGTCCGCTCGACTCGTCACGCGCCGCCTCGGCCAGCAGCCAGGATGCCGGGTTTCCGATCCGGATCGCCGAGGCCAGCGTCTCGGGATGCTCGACGATCGACCCGGAGACGAGGGGTGCCGATCCCTCGGCCTGATAGCCCCACAGCGTCGGCAGGTGGTCGCAGCGGCCGGCGTCGGCGTACTCCCGAAAGCCTTTCCAGTACGCCGAGATGTTGCCCGCGTTGCCGACCGGCAGGACGTGGACGTCGGGGGCGTACCCCAGCGCATCGACGATCTCGAACGCCGCGGTCTTCTGACCCTCGATCCGCAGGGGGTTGACCGAGTTGACCAGCGCCACGGGGAAGTCCTTGGCGAGCAGCCGGGCCAGGCTCAGACAGCCGTCGAAGCCGGTTCGGACACTGATGATCCGGGCTCCGTGCATCACCGCCTGCGCCATCTTGCCCCGGGCGATCCGCCCGTGGGGCACGAGGACGAGCGGAGTGAGACCCGCACGCGCGGCATAGGCAGCCATCGAGGCGGAGGTGTTGCCGGTCGACGCGCAGACCACGGCCTGAGCGCCGTTCTCGACGGCATGCGATACCGCGACGGTCATCCCGCGGTCCTTGAAGGACCCGGTCGGGTTCGCGGCCTCGACCTTGAGGCGCACGTCAGAGCCGGTAAGCCCACAGAGCCACGGCGACGGCACGAGTGGGGTGCCGCCCTCCCCGAGGCTGACCCGCGGAGTCGCGTCGGTGATGGGCAGCCACTCGGCGAACTCCGCCAGCACCCCACGCCACGGGCGCGACGGTCGGTCGGTCATGCGAGTCCCTCGACGCGGAGCACCGAGGTGACGGCGTGCACGGACTCCAGGGCCGCCAGCGAGCCCACCGTGTGGCGGAGGACCCGGTCGGGCGCCGTGTGCGTCACGACGACCAGCCGGGCGTCGCCGCCGCGGCCGTCCTGCCGCAGCGTCTCGATGGACACACCGTCGTCGGCGAAGAGCTGGGCCACGCTGGCGAGCACGCCCGGCCGGTCGGCCACGTCGAGGACGACGTGGTAGCGGGTCGCGGTCTCCCCCATCGGGGCCACGAGACAGTCGGCGTACGTCGACTCACCCGCCCCGGTCATCCCCGCGAGCCGGTGCCGCGCCACGGTCACGATGTCGCCGAGTACGGCGCTCGCCGTCGGGGGGCCGCCGGCACCGGGGCCGTAGAACATCAGCTGGCCGGCGGCCGCGCACTCGACGAAGACCGCGTTGAACGCCCCCCGCACGCTGGCCAGCGGATGCCGGGCGGGGATCATCGCCGGGTGAACCCGCGCCGACACGGTGGCCTCGCCGTCCGCGTCGGAGGTTCGCTCGCAGGTCGCCAACAGCTTGACCACCGAGCCGAGCCGACGAGCCGACTCGAGGTCGCGCTGGCTCACCTCGGTGATCCCCTCGCGGTAGACGTCGGCCAGGGAGACTCGGGTGTGGAAGGCCAGGCTGGCCAGGATCGCCGCCTTGGCCGCGGCGTCGAAGCCCTCGACGTCGGCAGTGGGGTCGGCCTCGGCCAAGCCCAGCTCCTGCGCCCGCTCGAGCGCCGTCTCGAAGCTCACCCCGGTCGTGTCCATCATGTCCAGGATGAAGTTCGTCGTACCGTTCACGATGCCGAGCACCCGCTGGACGGAGTCGCCGGCCAGGGACTCCCGTAGCGGCCGGATGATCGGGATCGCACCCGCGACGGCCGCCTCGAAGTAGAGGTCGCGCCCGGCCTTCTCGGCGGCCGCGAAGACCGTGGCCCCGTCCTCGGCGAGCAGTGCCTTGTTCGCCGTGACCACCGAGGCGCCGGCGTCGAGCGCGGTCAGGATCAGGGTGCGCGCCGGCTCGATGCCGCCGATGACCTCGACCACGATGTCGACGCCGTCGCGCGCCGCGAGCCCGTGGGCGTCTGTGGTGAGCAGGTCGTGGGGCAGCCCGATGCCACGCGGGCGGTCGATGCGTCGTACGGCGACCCCTACCAGCTCGACCGGCGCACCCACCCGCTGGGCGAGGTCGGCCGACCGGCCGCCGAGCAGACGGGCGACCTCACTGCCGACGACCCCGCATCCGAGGAGGGCGACCCGAACCGGCCGGGTCACGACACGTCCAGCCGCAAGAGGTCGTCCTCGGTCTCGCGGCGCAGCATCAGCCTGGTGCGACCGGACTCCACGGCGACGACCGCCGGGCGCGGCACATGGTTGTAGTTGTTGGCGAGCGACCGGCAGTAGGCGCCGGTGCCGGGCACCGCGAGCAGGTCGCCGGGCCGCACGTCGGCCGGCAGGAACTCGTCCCGCACCACGATGTCGCCGGACTCGCAGTGCTTGCCGACAACCCGCGCCAGGGCGGCCGGCGCCGTGGAGTGCCGCGACGCCAGTGTGCACGAGAAGTCCGCGGCGTAGAGCGCCGCCCGGATGTTGTCGCTCATGCCTCCGTCGACCGCCACGTAGAGTCGGCTGGCGCCCTGCTCGAGACTGACGGTCTTGACCGTGCCGACCTCGTAGATCGTGAACGTCGACGGCCCGGCGATCGCCCGGCCAGGCTCCACCGCGAGCCGCGGCTCGGGTATGCCCAGCACCGCGCAGCCCTCGGAGACCTTCGCGCGCAGCGAGGCCGCGAGAACAGCGGGCTCCTCGGGGTCGTCACGGGTCGTGTAGGCGATGCCGAAGCCCCCTCCGACGTCGAGCTCGCCCAGGGTCATGCCGGCGCTCAGCCCGTCGGCGTACAAGGCGAGCAGCCGGCGAATGGCGAGGCCGAAGGCGTCCGCGTCGAAGATCTGCGACCCGATGTGGCAGTGCAGGCCACGCAGCCGGAGCGAGGCGGTCGCCTCGACAGCTCGCATCGCCTCCCAGGCGTCGCCGTCGGCGAGCGAGAAGCCGAACTTCTGGTCCTCGTGGGCGGTTGCGATGTAGTGGTGGGTGTGGGCCTCGACCCCGGGCTTTACCCGGATGAGGACGTCTTGGACCGTGTCGTGCCGCGCCGCCACCTGGGCGAGCCGGTCGAGCTCCCATGTCGAGTCGACGATCACCCGCCCGACGCCGGTGGCCACCGCCCGGGTGAGCTCGGCGACGCTCTTGTTGTTGCCGTGGAAGCCGATCCGGGCCGGGTCGACGCCGGCACGCAGGGCACAGGCGAGCTCACCCTCTGAGCACACGTCGAGCCCGAGCCCGTCGGCGGCGACCCAGCGGGCCACCTCGACCGACAGGAACGCCTTCGCCGCGTAGAACACGTCGGCCCCCGAGAAGGCATCGCGAAAGGCGCGCGCCCGCCCGCGGAAGTCGGCTTCGTCCACGACGTACGTCGCGGTGCCGAACTCGTCCGCGATCTGCGTGACGCGCACTCCACCAACGGTCAGCACGCCGTCGGCGTCCTTGGCCACGCCGGACGGCCACAGTCGGGGGACCAGGGCGTTGGGGTCCGGCGGCGCCGGCAGCCAGGCCGCCACTACATCCGCTCGGGGGCCGACACGCCGAGCAGCCCGAGCCCGCGCTCGAAGACCAACCGGGTCGCGCTGACCAGCACCAGCCGGGCCCGGTGCACCTCGTCGACCGGCTCGTCGCCCTGAGGCAGCACGCGGCACTCGTCGTAGAACCTGTGGAACGTCGACGCTGTCGCCTCGAGATAGCGGGCCACCCGGTGCGGCTCACGCAACTCGGCAGCACCGGCGACCACCGACGGAAAGTCGGCGAGTGCCCGCAGGAGATCACCCTCCCGCTCGTGACCGAGCAAGGCAGGGTCGAATGCGGTGAGGTCGGGGGCGAAGCCGAGCTGGGCCGCGTTCCGCTCGATCGAGGTCAGCCGGGCGTGCGCGTACTGCACGTAGTACACCGGGCTGTCGCTGTTCTGGCGCGCCCACAGGTCGAGGTCGATGTCGATCGTGGAGTCGTTGGAGTAGCGGACCAGGGCGTAGCGGCCGGCGTCGATACCGACCGCGTCGACGAGGTCGTCGATCGTCAGCACGGTGCCGGCCCGCTTGCTCATCCGCAGCGGCTCCCCATCGCGGAGCAGGTTGACCATCTGCCCGATGACGAGCTCGAGGGTCTGGTCCGGGTCGTCGCCGAACGCGGCCGCGATGGCCCGGTACCGGCCTACGTAGCCGTGGTGGTCGGCTCCCAGCACGATCATCACCAGGTCGTTGCCCCGCGACCGCTTGTCGAGGTAGTAGCCGGCGTCGGCACAGATGTAGGTCGGCCGGCCGTTCGACCGAATGATCACCCGGTCCTTGTCGTCGCCGTAGTCGGTCGAGCGCAGCCAGACAGCGCCCTCCGCCTCGTAGGTGAGCCCGCCGGAGCGGAGCCGCTCGATCGCGACGTCGACAGCCCCGCTCTCGTGGAGCCCGCGCTCGCTGAAGTAGACGTCGAAGTCCACGCCGAACTCATGAAGTCGGCTCTTGATCTCGTCGAACATCACCTCGACACCCATGGCCCGGAAGACCTCCTGGGCGTCGTCGTCGGCCATCGTCAGCACGTCCGGTCGAGTCTCGAGGATGCTGGCTGCGAGATCGCCGATGTAGGCGCCGACGTAGCCGTCGTCGGGGCTCGGCTGACCGCGCGCCGAGGCGAGCAGGGACGCGCTGAACCTGTCGATCTGCGCCCCCGCGTCGTTGAAGTAGTACTCGCGCGTCACAGCGGCACCCTCGGCCTGCATCATCCTGGCCAACGAGTCGCCCATGGCTGCCCATCTGGCCGAGGCCAGGGTGACCGGACCTGTCGGGTTGGCGGAGACGAACTCGAGGTTGACCCTGCGTCCCGCGATGGTGTCGCCGTCGCCGTACGACGTGCCGGCCGCCACGATCGCCCGGGCAACCTCGCCCTGGGCAGCGGCCTCGACGGTGATGTTGATGAACCCCGGTCCCGCGATCGTGACCGCGGCGATGCCTGCGAGCCCCTTGAGCTCGGTCGCGATGAGGTCCGCGAGCTCGCGTGGCGGCATCCCGACCCGCCTGCCGAGCTGGAGCGCGACATTTGTCGCGTAGTCGCCGTGATCCTTGTTCTTGGGCCGTTCGACCCCCACCCGGGTCGGGAGGTGGCCGTCAATCGAGATCGCGCCGCGCCGCTCGAGCGCCCGCAGGGCGTCGGCGATCGTCGACGAGAGCTCTTCGGGGGTCACCCGGCTCATCCTATCGACGCGGCTCGTCGCCGGCCGTCGCGATCAGCCCGCGGGCCCCGGACTGCTACCCTTGTGCGCCGCGAGCCCCCGTAGCTCAGGGGATAGAGCACCGCCCTCCGGAGGCGGTGGCGCAGGTTCGAATCCTGCCGGGGGCGCCGTCTGAATCTGGCCGATGACCTGCGGTGTTGCCTTGCGCCCTGCGAACCGCAAGGTCGACCACCTGTCCGTTGGGCAACGTTTGGGCAACAGCAGGGAACGAAACCTCCGCATCCGCCTCCTCGGTCACCGGTCGCGGGCGTATCGGAACCTTCGCGGTGGTCCGGGCCAAGTCAAGGGCGTCGGCGACCTCGTCGAGGCGGTTCTCGAAAACGTGAACTTGGGTGTCCATCGTCATCATGGCCGCCGACGGTGGTCCGTGGTCATGCCCGACAGGTTTGGCCGGCGGGCGTTACCGACTTCGCTCCTCCTGGGAACCAGAGCCGACCTCCGCACAGCGCACGTCCTTACCTTGTATCCTGTACTACGTCCGATACGTGTCAGGAGCCACGATGAAACTCAACAGCAAGGGCCAGGTGACCATCCCCGCTGACCTTCGGCACCGACATGGGCTCGCCGAGGGCGACGAGGTCGACGTCGTCGAGGACGGCAACTCCTTGCGCATCGTGCACCGCGCTCCCAGCGAGAGCCGCGGGGCACGGATCGTCAGCCGGATGCGTGGACGCGCGACGACCACGCTGTCCACCGACGAGCTGATGGACCTCCTGCGTGGCGAGTGATGTGCCGTCGACGGTGACGCTGGTCGACTCCAACGTGCTGCTCGACGTCCTCACCGATGACCCAGCATGGGCCGGCTGGTCGAGCGGAACATTGGCGCGCGCCTTCAACGAGGGCACGGTCGTCGTCAATCCGATCGTGTACGCCGAGGTCTCGGTCGGCTTCGACCGGATCGAGGAACTGGACGCGCTCCTGCCTGAGGCCGCGTTCGTCCGGGAGCCACTGCCCTATCCAGCCGGGTTTCTCGCTGGAAAGGTCTTCCTCACCTATCGCCGCAGTGGCGGGGCCAAGGGCTCTCCTCTCCCGGACTTCTATATCGGCGCACACGCCGCGGTTGCGGGGTACCGGTTGCTCACCCGCGACGCTCGGCGTTATCGGACTTATTTCCCTCGCGTCGAGCTTCTCGTGCCGCGCCAACATGGCGAAGAGTCGTAACACACCTGACTTGCGACCGTTGCTCGAGTCAGCCAACTCCCCAACCCACGGCATCGGCATGTGAAAGGCACGGCAGCCCGTCACCACAGCCGAGGTCGGTTGGCACACCTTCGCCGATGCGACCCTCGACGTCGGTCGCAGAACCATCCCGACCGCGGACGACCACTCGATCGGCCCCTACGACGCACCACGCACGATCATCGACACCTTTCGCCTGCGCCACCACATGGGCGCCGACGTCGCCAACGAGGGCACTCCGGAGGTGGTTGCGCCGCGGCGGCAGGCAGACCGACCTCATGGCCATGGGTCGCGCCTTCCCGACTGTTCAGCCGGCCCCATCTTCACTCGTTCGAGGTTTCGGGTCGGCCGCCAGCGACCAGGTCTTGGGGCCGTTGACCACAACCCTCGACGAACCGCACCGCCTGGCCGTCCGTCCGCAGTCGGCCCTTCGACATGCCGGTCTCGATCTCGTACCGAGGCGAGATATCAGGTCTCGAGCCCCGGTCCCCTCGGCCAAGTAGTAGTCGTCGACGCGGGACTGGTTCGCTGGTTCGTGGCCGGAGTCAGAGCGTGCCGACGGGCGGGGTCACAATGCGGCGCATGCGTTGGTGACGGTCTCGATCCATATCTCGGGGTGCGTGAACCAGAAGTCGTGCGGTACACCAGGGACGGTGGCGAACTCGCCGTGCAGAACGAGCGCGGCAAGCTGCGCCAGTGGCCACGAAGGGCGAATGTCGTCTCCGGCGGCGATGAAGCGCATGGGCACCTCGCAGTCGGCCAGTCGCCCCCATAGGTCGGGTCGATGAATCCAGTCGGTGAACGAGTTGCTGAGCGACGCATGCACCTCCGGCACCCAGTCGATGTCGACCACGGGCTCCGCGGCTTTCCCGGCTTCGTAGGCCATGGACCAGGTGCGATCGCGTTGGGGACCTTTACCGGCGATACCGACCACCGCCGCCACCGCCTCCGGATGTTCGACCGCGTAGCGGACAGCCAGATCACAACCCCAGGAGTGGCCAACCACGATCCAGCTGTCGACTCCGACAGCCTCACGGATGCCTTCGAGATCAGCGATCGCGCGTTCCATGGTGTGCGGACCTCCCTCCGAGCGGCCGACGCCGCGTGGTTCGGGGTACCAGGCGCGGTGATGGGGCGGTGAGATCTCGTCTCGCTCCAGGTACTGTACGCAACCAGGTCCGCCAGTCAGGACGACCAAGTCGGGCCCATCGCCCGTCACGCCGACGTACAACGCGACGCCCTCGATCTGGATCATGTGCGATTCCATGTCCACGGACGCTAGCAACACCAACCGTTCCACCTGGCGCGATCGCGGTCTCCGCAGACCTCCCGAATCATCACCAGACCGGCCGCACCGTCGGACCAGTCACTAGCGGGCACACGCGGCGGTGTGACGCACCTACGAGCGCCGGGTTCCAACGCCCGCATCGCGGCTAGATCCAGACGGTGACCTGCGAGCTTGGCCAAACGAAGGTCAAGCCTGCGGACCATCTCGGTGGTTGGCGTCGATTCCAGTTTGGTCTGCGCGTGAGTCCTTCAGTTCCACGAAGATGACGTGGGTTGGAGTGTCTCCGATGTTCTCGCCGTGATGTTGCTGCGCCGGCAGCCAACCGACCATGCCAGCCTTCATCTC
>JBBJMF010000141.1:0-5080 GCA_037719575.1 Nocardioidaceae bacterium | reverse complement strand
CCGGTCACCGCGATGACGGTTGCCGCTGAGGCCACCACCAGCCTCCGCGTCCTCCCCTTGGTGCTCGCCAACGACTTTCGGCACCCGATACTGCTGCACAAGGCGCTGGCCACACTGGACGTTTTCAGCGGCGGGCGGGTCGAGGTGGGGATCGGCGCCGGATGGATGGCCTCGGACTACGGCGCCGCAGGCATCCCGATGGATCCGCCTGGTCGTCGCATTGAGCGGCTGGAGGAGTCGCTTGCAGTCTTGACTGGGCTGTTCGCGCCCGGCCCGTTCAGCTTCACCGGCGAGCACTACCGGGTGGAGGCCCTCGACGGCCTGCCCGAGCCCGTACAGCGGCCGCGCCCTCCGCTGATCGTCGGGGGTGGCGGGCGACGGATGCTCGCGCTGGCCGCCCGCGTCGCCGACGTCGTGGGTGTCCACTGCAGCCTGCGGTCGGGAGTGCAGGACGCTGACGCCGTGGCGGACCTCGCCGCCGAACGGCTCACCGAGAAAGTGCGCTGGGTCCACCAAGCAGCTCTTGATGCTGGGCGTTCGGTAGACGACATCGAACTGCAGTTCAGCGTCTACCACTGTCAGGTGAGCCGACCGGGGCACACGCCGGCCCCCAACGCCTCCAGCTTCGCCGCGCTCATGGCGGCCGCCCACGAAGCACTGGCCGACTCCCCTGCCGTGCTCGTAGGCGACGTGGAGCGATGCGTCGACCTGCTGCAGGAACGTCGAGAGCGCTACGGGTTCAGCTACCTGAACCTGGGCGCCGACGTCGAGTCGCTCGCCCCTCTCGTATCCCGGCTCTCTGGGACATGACGGGTCCGCCGGCGACCGCTCACGCCGCCGAGCCCAGCCGCGCGCCGGCGAGAACCTCTCGGCCAGCTCGCTCGCCGCTGAGGAATGCTTCGTCGGTCCATGCGTGGTCCCAGTCGCCGTATCGACCGCAGCGAACCACGCCGTCTCGGCCAGGTATGAGTGAACGGTTGAGACGGCTGCGGCTCGCTGGTGGTCCCAGATGACGTTTGGCGTATCGGATGTTGCGCGTCTCCGCAACGAGCAGCTGGTCGTCGTCCCGCAAGACACCGCACCGACGCAGGTCCGACACCACCCGGTCGACGGTTTCATCCGCTGTCATCGCGAGTGGTCGGTAGCGGTCGGAGTGGTGGACCTCCGCCTGAATCGCCCCTGCTCCAGTCGGCACCACGTGTGGCGACAGCATGTGCGGGAAGCTCAACCGGGAAAGACAAGTCTCGTCGTAGTAGTAGGTCACGTGCGCCGGCGAGAGGTCGCCCGGCCCACGCCGATGTTCACGAGCATCGTCGAACTGAAGGACAGCGCCTCAGCGGCGGCCCGCACGGCGTCCGGCAGACCATCGATGAGGGGGACCAACTCGGGCAGTGGGATCGACGAGATCACGGCTTCGGCGCTCACTTCCCGACCTCCGACGAAGCGCAGCGTCCGGCCGATGGGGTCAAGTCCGATCAACCCGTGCCCGAGTCGGACGTCGATCCCGCGGCGCAAGCCAGCCAGATAGGCGCCGAAACCGCCGTGCTCCGGGTAGCGGAATTCCGTCACGTAGTGCTTGTGCTCACGCGGAGCGTCGAGCGCGCCCTGCAGCATCTCGTGAAGGTCCGGCCGGTACATGCGCGGACCCAGCCACTCGGTCGTGACGTTCTCGGGCTCGACCGTGTGGTACTTGCGGCCGTAAACCATTGGGAAGGTTTCGGCGAATGTGCGTCCGTAGGAGGCGACCAGCCAGTCCGCGCAGTGCCGGATTTCTCGGGCGGGCGATGCGCTCTCGACAACGAAGTCCTCGAGTATCGAGACGACCGGCTCTGGTGGCAGACCTTGCAGGGTTCAGCTGCACCGGGTGGCGCAGCCTGTGACCGTGCCATACGTTGTCGAGGACGATCGGCACGGTGCGGTAGCGGCCGTCAACGGCGTCGGCCAGCAGCTGGGCGATTCGCTCGTCCTCGGTGAACGACACGTGCAGCCCGTCGTCGAACAAGAAGCCGTCGCCCGCGTGGAAGGTGGCGGTATGCCCGCCAGCGTAGCCCTCTCTGTCAACCTTGGATGAGGCACCAGGATCGTCCTGATTAGTGTCTCGGAGGGCGGGGAAGGAGTTCCCCTGATGACTACGACAGTGACGCGGTCCGTGCCTGCGAGGCAGTCTGGACGCGTGAGCGATGTTCCCGATCCCGAGGTGCCCGAGCGGGCGCGTCGGCGGACCTACACCGCGAAGTACAAGCGTGATGTGCTCGCCGAGTACGAGGCGACCGACCGGGCCGGCAAGGGTGCGCTGTTGCGCCGCGAGGGCTTGTACTCCTCGTTGATCAGCGCCTGGCGCGACCAGCGCGACTCCGGCGCCCTGCAGGCGCTGGGCAGAACCTCGGGCCCGGTTCCGGCCGACCCGGCCCAACGCGAGGCCGCCCGGCTACGGAGGGAGAACGAGCGTCTTGCGACCGAGCTGGACAAGGCCCGCAAGGTGATCGAGGTGCAGTCAAAACTCTCGGCTCTGTTGGACACGCTTGCGACCGACAGCAGCAGGAACGACAGCGAGCGATGACCGACGAGGCGGTCACCGAGCTCACCCCCGTGGTGGGCACCAAGGCAGCGTGCGCGGCGGTGGGCCGGCCGCGCGCGACCCACTACCGCTGGCACCGCAAGAGCCCAGCATCGGAACGGCCGCAACGCGAGCCCAAGCCACAGCCGCGGGCGCTCTCGGCGGCCGAGCGAGCCGAGGTACTCGAGGTCCTGCACTGCGAACGTTTCGTGGATCTCGCACCGGGTGAGGTGCACACGATCCTGCTCGACGAGGGCCGCTACCTGTGTTCGGAGTCCACGATGTATCGGCTGCTGCGCGAGACCCACGGCGGGGTCCTTGAGCGGCGCAGGCAGGCGGTCCACCCGCCGAGGGTGAAGCCCGAGCTGGTCGCCCACGGGCCGAACCAGTGCTGGTCCTGGGACATCACCAAGCTGGTCGGCCCGGCGAAGTGGACCTACTACTACCTGTACTCAATCATCGACATCTACTCCCGCTACACCGTCGGCTGGATGGTCGCGACCCGGGAGTCCAAAGAGCTCGCCGAACGGCTGCTCGGCGACACCATCGCCAAGCAGAACATCGACCGTGACCAGCTGACCATCCACGCCGACCGGGGCTCCTCGATGGCCTCGAAACCAGTGGCGTTCCTGCTCGCCGATCTCGGCGTCACCAAGTCCCACTCAAGGCCGCACTGCAGCAATGACAACCCGTTCTCCGAGGCCCAGTTCAAGACCTTGAAGTACCGACCCGACTTCCCCGCCCAGTTCGGCTCTCTCGAGGACGCCAGGGCATTCTGCGCCACGTTCTACCGCTGGTACAACCACGACCATCGGCACTCCGGGATTGGGATGCACACCCCCGCCGATGTCCACCACGGCCACGCAGCTGTCGTCCGAGAGGCCCGCGCGGCAACCCTGTCCCTGGCCTACGCGGCGACCCCCAACAGGTTCGTCCGCAAGCACCCCGAGCCGCCGACCCTGCCCGGCGTCGCCTGGATCAACCGACCCGAGCGAGCAGACTCAACGACCCGATCGAACAACTGACCCAACGAGGTTGACAGGTTCCGTAGTCCCGCGAGTCGAAGCACACCGGCGTCTGGCCGGCCTCGCGCAGCGTGTGCGCCGCGCCCATTGCCGCCATACCCGAGCCGAGGACGGCGACGGACAGGTCTTCCATAGAAGGACTCATGCCTCCACGTCTCCCTTCCGGACCAACCGCGAGCTCCGCCTCGGGCTTCAGCCAGAGCGGCGTCTTGGTCCGTCGGCCGTGAAGGGCGGGGATCGCCGGTCCGCCGCGGACGCGCAGCCACGGCGGCAACTCGTGCCGCCGGTAGTCGACGGTGAACCCTCGGCCGCAGCTGGCCAGCATCTCCAGCCATGAAGAGGAGTCTGTCGAGGGTGCCGTCGTTGTCTAGAGTGGCGAGGATCTCGGCCTCCCGCGCACATCGACGATGTCGCCGACGCCAAACTGCCGCGCGGCGGGCGGGAAATCAGTATGCATCATTATTTCCTTCTCAAGGAGCGAATCCGAGCGTGACCTTATCGCAGGTGAACGCCTCTGCATACCGCGACTCACACTCGATCCCGCGCAGGCGGGCTAAGCCGAGAAATACCTCGCGGTCGTACCAGTCGCGGTGGTGCTGTGACGGGAAATGCTCGAGCAGGAGATCGGCCTTGCGCGCCGCGACCTCTGTTGTCAGCGGCACATAGACCGGCCGGCGTATTAGGTCCCCATCCCACTTGGCGATCTCATACCCGAGGGTCAGAACGCCTCGAAAAACGGTCGGTAGCAGCTCCGCCACCGTTCGGTGGTCCTGGTGGGACTCGTCGCGGCTGGGGGCGAGGAGGAGGTCTGGCCGCGGCCTGCTCGCGGCGACCGTCTCGAGGAGGTCCTTCGCCTGCAGCCATGCCGCAGGCAGTCGTCCGTCGGGTAGATCGTGCACCTCGACGGTGCGCTCAGCTCCGGCCAGGAATGCCGCCGCGCTCGCCCGGGACTCCTGCGCCCGCTCCGAGGACCCAGTGAGGACGAGGACGTCGACCCGCACGTCGGGGACTGAGCGCACCAACTCCAGGAGCGTGCCACCGGCTCCGATCTCCACGTCGTCAGGGTGCGCGCCGACGGCCAGCACCCGCAGCGGTCGACCGATGTCGCGCGGAAGGAGCTGCAGCATGGTCAAGCTCCGGCGACCACGGCTGCGGCCACTGCCGAGGGTGCGCGTTCGTCGAGGGTGCTCATCATCAGGTCCTCGGCGGGCGCTACGTGGGGGGCGGGACCGTCACCCCCCTTCTCCCAGACCGCCCAGGGCCGCTTGCCGGACTGGTAGAGCGCCTCCAGCAGCGCGCGCTCCTTGACGGTGTCAGCAGGCACCCAGAAGCCCTTGTGTCGGTAGGCGATCAGCTGTCCGCGCTCGGCCAGGCGGACAAGCGCACCATCGACGAGGTCTTCACCTGGGTGCAGCGCGTCGAAGACCTCCTTGCGGAAGACGAAGAACCCGCCGTTCTCCCACAGCGGGAACTGGCTGACCGGACGCAGACCCGACAC
>JBBJMF010000007.1:0-51707 GCA_037719575.1 Nocardioidaceae bacterium | reverse complement strand
AGCCACCGGGTGGCCAGCGACGCCCCACTGGTCCGGTCCGGCACCGATCGGGCGGTGGTTCGCGCGCGCGTCGTACGAGACGAACGCAGCACGCTCGTAGAGCTCGAGATCGTGCCCGGACGCTCGAACCGGGCCCGGCTGAACCGCTCACCGCTCCCGCGCGCCCGGGACGCGCTCGGCGTGCTCACCGCTGTCGTGTTCGCACCGGAGGACCTTGCGCTGGTGAAGGGCGACCCCGGCGAGCGGCGCCGCTTCCTCGACGAGCTCCTGGTCGCCCGGGCGCCGCGGATGGCCGGTGTCCGGCAGGACTACGACCGCGTGCTCAAGCAGCGCAACGCGCTGCTGCGATCCGCCGGCGCCGCGATCCGCTCCCGGGCGGCGCAGGGCCAGGCGCCGCCGACCCTCGACGTCTGGGATGCCCACCTCGCCGAGGCCGGGAGCCTGCTCCTGGCCGCGCGGCTGGACCTCGTGGCTGACCTCGCCCCGCTCGTCGCCAAGGCCTACGCCGAGCTGGCGCCGGAGTCCGGTCCGGTGACGCTGGCGTACCGGTCGTCCGTGGAGGCCACGCAGGGCGAGACATCGGACGGCATCACCGCGCTCGACGGTGGGCCGAGCGATGCCGAGGCCTTGGCGGTGGGCCTGCGCGAGGCGATGACCCGGCTGCGCCGGTCGGAGCTCGAGCGGGGAGTCTCGCTGGTCGGCCCGCACCGGGACGAGCTCGTGCTCGAGCTCGGCGGGCTCCAGGCGAAGGGGTACGCGAGCCACGGCGAGTCCTGGTCGTACGCGCTCGCGCTGCGACTGGCCGCGCACGACCTGCTCGCCGGCGACGGGACCGAGCCGGTGCTGGTCCTGGACGACGTCTTTGCCGAGCTCGACACCGAGCGCCGGGCCCAGCTGGCGGCGCGGGCCGCACGGGCCGACCAGGTCCTGGTCACCGCCGCGGTGGCCGAGGACGTCCCGTCGGTGCTCAGCGGCGCCAGGTTCGTCGTGTCGTTCGGGCGGGTCGACCGGGTGCCATGAGCCGGAAGCAGACGCGTCCGGGTCGAGGTGACGACCGCGAGGCTGACCCGACGCAGGACGCAGTCCAGGACGCAGCCCGTGACGCAGCCCGTGACGCAGCCCGTGACGTAGCCCCGGCTGGGCCGCCGGGCTCCGGGCCCGAAGCGGGATCGCAGCAGGGCTCAGCGCGAGCGAACTCCGGTCCGCCGGGCAGCGGCGCGGACCCGGCCCGGGCACTCCTGGCCCGGTCCCGCGCTGCCGCGCGTACACCGCCCCGCCCGGGGGCCCGCCGGCGCCGCCGCCCCGGGGACCTCGGTTCGCGCAGCGGCTCCGGCCCGGACGAGCGCGACCCGCAGCCGTTCGCCACCGCCCTGGGCCGGCTCAGCGAGGAGCACGGGTGGGAGCTCGATCTCTCGGTGCACGCGGTGCTGGCCCGCTGGCCCGAGCTCGTCGGCGCCGAGCTGGCGGCGCACTGCCAGCCGGAGGGCTTCACCGCCGGCGTGCTCACCATCCGGGCGGAGTCCAGCGCCTGGGCCACCCAGCTGCGCCTCCTCGCACCGCAGCTCGCCGCCCGGCTCAACACCCAGGTCGGCGCCGGCACCGTCGCCCAGATCAACGTCCGCGGCCCCGATGCCCCGCACTGGTCGCATGGCTCGCGGTCCGTACGCGGTCGAGGCCCGCGCGACACCTACGGCTGACGCGATCGGCCGAGGCCGGTCACGCTCGGTGCACGCTGTCCACAGCAAGATCAACAGCCTGTGTACGACGGGCTGGCGCTGCGCCTGTCTGCCCGTCTGGCCGCGTTCCGGGTAGGGGGACCCACGACCAGGCCCGAAATCGGCCTGCTTCGTGCACAGGTGGGCTGCCGATGCCCGTCTCAAGCCCTTCAGGCGGTAGGATCGGAGCAGTTCCCAACAGGTCCCCACGCCGCCCGAGCGCGCGGTTCGTCCCAGCGCTCATGCGCGGTGCGGGTCGTCCTGTGCCCGGGGCGACCTGTTGGCCGAGCTCGCGGCGCCCGGCCGGCTCGCCGAGCCCCACCGGGCCGACCGCGACCCGGTCCGGCCCTGACCGCGAACCGCAGAGCGAGGAGACGCGCCCCCTTGTCCTACGACGCCACGTCGATCACCGTCCTGGAAGGCCTCGACGCCGTCCGCAAACGGCCCGGGATGTACATCGGCTCCACCGGGGAGCGCGGGCTGCACCACCTCGTCACCGAGGTCATCGACAACGCGGTCGACGAGGCGCTGGCCGGGTACTGCGACCGGATCGAGATCGACCTCCTCGCCGACGGTGCGGTGAGAGTCGTGGACAACGGTCGGGGCATCCCCGTCGACGACGTCGCGAGCGAGGGGCGTCCGGCGCTCGAGGTCGTCCTCACCACCCTGCACGCCGGCGGCAAGTTCGGTGGCGACGGCTACAAGGTGTCCGGTGGTCTGCACGGCGTCGGAATCTCGGTGGTGAACGCACTGTCCGCCCGGCTCGCGGTCGAGGTCCGCCGCGACGGCACGCGCTACTTCCAGGAGTACGCGGTCGGTCGCCCGGTCGCACCGCTGCGCCACGAGGGCACCAGCACCGAAACCGGAACAACCGTGACGTTCTGGCCAAGCGCGGAGATCTTCGAGACCACCCACTTCGACTTCGAGACGCTGTCCAACCGCATCCGTGAGATGGCCTTTCTGAACAAGGGGCTGACCCTGGTGCTGCGCGACGAGCGGCCGGAGGTGAGCGACGCCGAGATCGAGGGCGATCTCGACATCACCGAGAGCGACCCCGTCGTCGTCGACGGCGGCGTCCGCTCGGTGACGTACCGGTTCGACAACGGACTGGTCGACTACGTGACCCACCTCAACCGCGGCAAGACCGCGATCCACCGGACGATCATCGGGTTCGAGGCCGAGTCCATCGACGGCGTCGGCCAGGCGATGAGCCTGGAGATGGCCTTGCAGTGGAACGCGCAGTTCAGCGAGTCCGTGCACACGTTCGCCAACACGATCAACACGCACGAGGGCGGGACGCACGAAGAGGGCTTCCGGGCCGCGCTCACCACGCTCGTGAACCGGTTCGCCCGCGAGTGGAACGTGCTGAAGGAAAAGGACGTCAACCTCTCCGGCGACGACGTTCGCGAGGGCCTCACGGCCATCGTCAGCCTCAAGATGGCCGAGCCCCAGTTTGAGGGCCAGACGAAGACCAAGCTCGGCAACACAGAGGCGAAGTCGTTCGTGCAGAAGCTCGTGAACGAGCAGCTCGGTGCCTGGTTCGAGCAGAACCCGACCGAGGGCCGCGAGATCGCCCGCAAGGCGCAGAGCGCGTCGGTCGCCCGGCTCGCCGCCCGCAAGGCCCGCGACGCCGCCCGCTCCCGCAAGGGCCTGATGGGCGGTGGCGGCCTACCCGGCAAGCTGGCCGACTGCCAGTCCACCGAGCCGAGCGAGTGCGAGCTCTTCATCGTCGAGGGTGACTCCGCCGGTGGTCCGGCGAAGCAGGGGCGAGACGCCCGCGTGCAGGCGATCCTGCCGATCCGCGGCAAGATCCTCAACGTCGAGAAGGCCCGCATCGACCGCATCCTGCAGAACCAGGAAGTGCAGGCGATCATCTCCGCGCTGGGGACGGGCATCCACGAGGACTTCGAGATCGAGCGGCTGCGCTACCACAAGGTCGTGCTGATGGCCGACGCCGATGTCGACGGCCAGCACATCCGTACGCTCCTGCTCACTCTGCTGTTCCGCTTCATGCGCCCGGTGATCGAGCAGGGCTTCGTCTTCCTCGCCCAGCCCCCGCTGTTCCAGCTCAAGTGGTCCGGCCGCGGTGTAGCCGCGGAGTACGCGTTCTCCGAGCGGGAGAAGGACGTGGTGATCGCCGCCGGCGAGGCCGCCGGGAAGCGGCTGCCGAAGGACGGCGTCCAGCGCTACAAGGGGCTCGGCGAGATGAACACCGACCAGCTCTGGGAGACCACGATGGATCCCGAGCAGCGCGTCCTGCTCCAAGTCACGCTCGACGACGCCGCCCAGGCCGACGAGATGTTCACGACGCTCATGGGCGAGGACGTCCTCTCGCGCCGGCAGTTCATCCAGCGCAACGCTCGAGACGTCCGCTTCCTCGACATCTAGCCGCGCACATGCGCGCCCGCTGCCCGTACGGACTGACGAAGGAAACCCTGCGTGCCTGACGACATCGACATCGACACCGAGCCGACCGCCGTGCCGCCTGGTGGGCGGATCGAACCGGTCGACCTCCAGAAAGAGATGGAGCGCTCGTACCTCGACTACGCGATGAGCGTGATCGTGAGCCGGGCGCTGCCCGACGTACGGGATGGTCTCAAGCCCGTGCACCGGCGCGTGCTCTACGCGATGTACGACGGCGGCTACCGGCCCGACCGTGGGTTCTCCAAGAGCTCGCGCGTGGTCGGTGACGTCATGGGCCAGTACCACCCGCACAGCGACACCGCGATCTACGACACCCTCGTCCGCCTCGGCCAGCCCTGGGCGCTGCGCTACCCACTGGTCCAGTCCCAGGGCAACTTCGGCTCCCCCGGTGACGACCGGCAGGCAGCTATGCGCTACACGGAGTGCCGGCTCGCGCCGCTCGCGATGGAGATGGTGCGGGACATCGACGAGGACACCGTCAACTTCTCACCCAACTACGACGGGCGGCAGACGCAGCCGGACGTGCTCCCGGCCCGGTTCCCGAACCTGCTGGTGAACGGCTCGGGTGGCATCGCCGTCGGCATGGCGACGAACATCCCGCCGCACAACCTGCGCGAGGTGGCCACCGGTGTGCAGTGGCTCCTGGACCACCCGGAGGCGACCAACGAGGAGCTGCTCGCGGCTCTGATCGAGCGGATCCACGGGCCCGACTTCCCGACCAAGGGACTGATCGTCGGGCGTACGGGCATCGAGGAGGCGTACCGCACAGGGCGCGGGTCAGTGACGATGCGGGCCGTCGTCGAGGTCGAGGAGGACGCCAAGGGCCGTACGTGCCTGGTGATCTCCGAGCTGCCCTACCAGGTCAACCCGGACGCGCTGGCCCGCAAGATCGCCGAGCTCGCCGACCGGGGCAAGGTCGCGGGCATCGCCGACCTGCGTGACGACTCGTCGAGCCGCACCGGCATGCGCATCGTCGTTGTGCTCAAGCGCGACGCAGTGGCCAGCGTGGTCCGCAACAACCTCTACAAGCACACCCAGCTGCAGGACACGTTCGGCTGCAACATGCTCGCCCTCGTCGACGGCATCCCGCGGACGCTCCCGCTCGACGCGTTCGTGCGCAACTGGGTCAACCACCAGATCGAGGTCATCCAGCGCCGGACCAGCTACCGGCTGCGCAAGGCCGAGGAGCGGGCCCACATCCTTCGAGGGCTCGTGCGGGCGCTGGACGCGCTGGACGAGGTGATCGCGCTGATCCGCCGCAGCCCCGCGGTCGAGGACGCTCGGGTCGGGCTGATCGAGCTGCTCGACGTCGACGAGCTGCAGGCCAACGCGATCCTCGACATGCAGCTGCGGCGGCTGGCGGCGCTGGAGCGCCAGAAGATCGTCGACGAGCTCGCCCTGATCGAGCAGGAGATCGCCGGGTACGAGGCGATCCTTGCCAGCGAGCCGCGTCAGCGCGAGATCGTGAGCGAGGAGCTTGCCGAGATCGTCGGACGGTTCGGTGACGAGCGCCGTACGCGCCTGATCGCCGCCGACGGTGATCTCACTGCCGAGGACTTCATCCCGCGGGAGGACGTGGTCGTCACGATCACGACCGGCGGGTACGCGAAGCGCACCCGGGCCGACCTGTACCGCGCGCAGCGGCGTGGGGGCAAGGGCGTCCGCGGTGCCCAGCTGCGCCAGGACGACATCGTCGGGCACTTCTTCGTCACGTCGACGCATGACTGGCTGCTGTTCTTCACCAACCAGGGCCGGGTCTACCGCGCCAAGGCCTACGAGCTGCCCGAGCTGGCCCGAGACTCCCGCGGTCAGCACGTGGCCAACCTGCTCGAGTTCGCCGCGGACGAGAAGATCGCGCAGGTCCTCGCGATCCCGAACTACGACGCGGCGCCGTACCTCGTCCTGGCCACCAAGTTCGGCCGGGTGAAGAAGACCCGCCTGCCGGAGTACGACTCGCCCCGCAGCCGCGGCCTGATCGCGGTCGTGCTGAACGAGGCGGACGAGCTGATCGCGGCCGAGCTCGCGTCGTCGGACGACGACCTGCTGCTCGTGTCCCGCAAGGCCCGGTCCGTGCGTTTCACCGCCGGCGACGAGGCGTTGCGCCCGATGGGCCGGTCGACCGCGGGTGTGCTTGGCATGCGGTTCGTCGGCGCCGACGAGCTGCTCTCGATGAGCGTCGTCAACGGCGACCTGTCGGCCGATCTCGACGTGTTCGTGGTGACCGACGGCGGCTGGGGCAAGCGCACACCGGTGGCCGACCACCGGGTCCAAGGACGCGGTGGTCTGGGCATCCTGGCAGCGAAAGTCGTCGACCAACGTGGATCGCTGGTCGGTGCCCTGGTCGTCCACGCGAACGACGAGATCCTCGCCATCACGTCGAGCGGTGGGGTGATCCGGACCCGCGTCGATGACGTCAGGCGGACCGGAAGGGCCACAATGGGCGTACGGCTCATCAACGTGCCCGACGGCGGCGCGGTCGTCGCGATCGCCCGCAACGCCGAGCAGGCCAGCGAGGAAGCCGTCGACGAGGCAGCCGACCTCGCCGAGGAGCAGCCGGTGACGCCGCAGGAGGAGCAGCCGTGAGCCGATCGCAGCAGCCCGGACGAGGGGTCACCCACGTCGGCATCCCTGGGCGCGGGCTCGGCGAACGCCGGTCGATCCGATGAGCGACCAGCGCGACAACGACGGCGCACCCGTGGCCGACGGGACCGCTGACAGCCGTCCGCCGACCGCCCGCGACTGGCGAGAGGCGTGGCGGGCCGCGCGCGAGACCCACGGGGCCGCCGTGTCCCCGTCGGCGTCGCCCTGGTCGCCCGCGAGCTCGACCGTACGGCCCACCGGTGAGCCGCCGGCTGGGATGCCGTCCGGACCCTCGGCGCAGCGGCACCCGAGCGCCGGCGGTGCGGCCCCGCCCGCTGCACCGGTGACCCGGCCGCCGGACCCGCGGGCTCCCGCTCCATCCGCGGTACCGACGTCGCGAGCGCCACGACCGCGGAGCCGGGCCGGCGACCCGTCCCACTGGATGCCCTCCGGCCACGGCTCTCCGGTCCCGGTGCACGAGTCCACCCCTGGCCGCCCGGCGCTGCCGGGCACCGACCCGAGTGCCACCGCACCGGCCATGGCCGTCGGGGCTGCGTTGCCGGGCGGACCGTCAACCGGTCCCCAGCCGGTCCCGACCGACGGGTCCCCGTCCGGCGGCGGTCTCCGGGCCGCGATCGCCGACCGACTCACGAAAGCGAAGTCGATGACCAGCCAAGCCCGCCCGGATGCCGGCGCGACCACCATCGCGGTGCCCGTGCCCGGTGCCGACCGCAACGGATCGACCGCGCCCCTCAGGCCGGCAGCGGTCAGCCCGGTAGCTGGCGGCTCGCCCGGCGCTGCCGGAGTCACCGGCCGCGGGTCAGCCGGGCCGAACGGCCAGCCCGGGAGCGTGCTGCCCGGCCCGGGACAGCCGCCGCTTGCGCCGTTCACCGGTCCGCCACCCGGTCCCGGCGGCCCGCCTCAGGTCGTGGGGCCGCCAGGTCTTGGCCCAGCCGGGCTGGTCGGCCAGGGTGCACCGGCGGTCGCCGGCGCAGCCACCGGCATGGCCGCGGCCGGCGTCGCGACGGCGTCGTCCGGAACGGTGACCAGCCCGAGCGCGACCATCGGTGGGGCGCCGACCACGGTGCTCGCCCCGGTGCCCGCGGGCGGACAGCCTCCGGTCAGACGTCAGCCCAAGCCGGCCGGCCGGCCTCGCTCGCCGCGGCGGGAGAAGGCACCGAATCGGTCAGCGGCAGCCGGTGGCCTCCGCCGGGCGCACCTCAAGCTGACCAGGATCGACCCATGGACCGTCATGAAGATCTCGTTCATGCTCGCCATCGCGTTCGGGATCATGACCGTCGTCTCGGTCTTCGTGATCTGGTCGATGCTCGACAGCGCGGGCGTCTTCACGGCGATCTCCGAGAGCGTCAACAGTGTCACCGGCGACACGGGCGACGGCGGGGTCGACATCATGTCGTGGGTCGCCCTGGACCGAGTGCTCGGGTTCGCCACGTTGCTCGCCGTCGTCGACATCGTGCTGATCACCGCCCTGTCGACGCTCGGTGCGTTCCTGTACAACCTCGCATCGACCCTGCTCGGCGGCGTCGAGGTGACTCTCGTCGAGGACCAGCGCTGACCTCTGGCGCGGCTGGTATCCCCGTTGGGACCTTCGTGACCGTGGGGTAACCTTTGCCGCTCGCCCAGACATCATCGATGGGCCGGGCACGAAAGGCCGGGGCCTATAGCTCAGCCGGTTAGAGCGCTGCCCTGATAAGGCAGAGGTCAGTGGTTCAAGTCCACTTAGGCCCACCCCGCACCCGTACGACCTGCCGAGATCCACTGGGTCCCGGCGGCACCGCCAAGTCCGACGGAGAGGTCCTGAGACCGTGAAGAAGCTGCTGGCCGTCGTGCTCGCCGCCCTCGGCGGGCTCTTCGCCTACCGCCGCGTGCAGGCCTCCCGCGCGGAGCAGGACCTCTGGGCCGAGGCGACCGACCCCGTACGGTGAAGCCCCACCTGGGGGCGTAGCTCAACTGGCAGAGCACTGCCTTTGCAAGGCAGGGGTTAGGGGTTCAAGTCCCCTCGTCTCCACCACGGTCACACTGGGCTCGGCGGGACTGTGATCATCGCGCGATCGCGTGGCTGACGCCGACACCGCCTCGGGTCTGGCCGCCGTACCGTTCGATCTCCCGGTCGAGGTCGAGCGGCTTGATCGACGTCCGGCCGGCGAGCACTCCGTCGTCCACGAGCGCGGCCGGTACGAGCCAGGACACCTCGAACTCGATCCCGTCCGGGTCCTTCGCGTAGAGCGCCTTGGTCGTCGCGTGGTCCGACGCTCCGCCGAGGGCGCCGGCGGCCTGGAGCCGGGCCGCGATGGCGGCGAGGTCGTCGAGGGTCTCGACCTCCCAGGCGAGGTGGTAGAGCCCGACTGTGGACCGCCCGGCGCCGGACGGCCCGGCCGCCGGCCCGACCTCGAACAGCCCGAGGTCATGGTCGTTCGTCGAACCCGACGCCTGCAGGAACGCCGCACCCTTGAGCGGGGCCATATCAGCGAGGGGACGGAAGCCCAGGACGTCTCGGTAGAACGCGACGCTGCGCTCGAGGTCACGGACGTAGAGCACCGCGTGGTTGAGCCTGGTGATGGGCACGTCGTCGCTCCTTTGGGATCGAAGGTGTACCGGCAACCGGGCAGGGTGACCGGACCATTCCCGAAACGCGCCGACGGGTTACCGTGCCCGGGACCGCACCGCCCACCGCGACGCCGAACGAGCTTGGGGGCCACACGTGCCGACATTCGACCGCATCACCGAGGCTGACGGGCTCGCGCCCGGGCCCGGGTACTCACACGCCGTGGTGACGATGGGCCGGACGGCGTTTCTGGCTGGTCAGGTTGCCGTCGACGCCGACGGGAATCTCGTCGGTGCCGGCGACCTCGGCGCCCAGACCCGGCAGGCACTGGCAAACCTCGAACTGGTCCTCGACGCCCTGGGCGCGAGCTGGCAGGACGTCGCCAAGCTCGGCTGGTACGTCGTCGACGTCACGCAGGTCCAGGCGATCCGGGACGCGCGTGACGAGGTGCTCCGCCCCGCCCTCGGGGAGGTCCCGAACCCGGCCAGCACGCTCGTGCAGGTGGCCGCGCTGTTCCGGCCGGAGTTCCTCGTCGAGGTGGACGCGGTCGTCGCCCTGCCGAGCTGATCAACCCGCCTTTGACGATGAATTTGACGATGCCGCCCGATCGTCAACGACTTTTGCCCGTTGACGAACTGGTGGGTGGCGGCTCCGGAACGAGCACGTCATAAGCGGGCTCGGGCGGGCCGAGAGTCGTCGCGGAAGTCCCGCGCCGGACGACCTCGCGATTCTGCGGCCACCGGACGAGGTACTGGTCCCCGTTCGCGTCGTCGTAGCGCAGGTACGTCACGTCGTCGAGCTCCACCCGAAACAGGTGGAACCGGCCGACCTCCGGTTGCCAGCCGAGCTCGGCGGTCACCGCCTCCGCGTACCGGCGCTGCACCTGCTCGTCGTCGACGGGCACGGCCGTCCCGCGCAACTTGACTTCGCCGAGTCTTCCGTCCCGGCTGGTGACGATGCTGTGCACGAGCACCCGGGAGTCACGGGCGAGGTCGGCGGCCTTGACCGAACCCCGGAGCATCGCCAACCACAGGTCGCCGTCGAGGACGAGCGGCTCGACCGGGCTCAGCCGCGGGGTGCCGTCGCGTCGGATCGTGGCCACCAGCACCACCCCAGGTGCGACCAGGCGCTCCCGCGCTATCTCGGCCAGCGCCGGCTGGCGGCGGACCAGGTCGTCCCACCGCATGGGAGCTCCTCTCGCGCCGGCATCCGGCGCCGGCCCGTCATGCCTACCGTGGGCCTCCGACGGCGGGGGTGGTGGTCGTCGCAGCCGGGACGATGAGCTCCCAGGCGTCGGCCTGGAACAGAAGGCGCATGCCGGCGGACTCGTACAGGCGGTGGGCGCCGGTCTCGTTCGCCCGGTCCACGCCGAGCCCGGCCCAGGTGAAGCCCCGGGCGTGGAACGTGGCAAAGGCACGGTCGAGCAGCACGCGGGCGATGCCGCGGCCGCGGTGCGCGGTCAGCACACCGAGATTGCGGACCCATCCGCCACCGTCTGCGGACCGGTCCGCGGCCTGCAGGACACCGACGACCGCGCCGTCCACCCGGGCGACCAGCCACTGCTCGTACGGCGTGCCGGCTGCCGCGGCGACGTTCGCCCGCCAGGCCTCGTACGTGCTCGGGTCGACGCCGTAGTGCCCGGTGAACGAGTCGACGTAGACAGCGTGGAACGCACGCATCTGCGCCCCGTCGTCCGGGTCGACGCCGCCGATGCGCACCCCGTCCGGGACCGGCAACCCGCCCTCGGTGCCGTCGAGGTCGCGCCGCATCCGGGCGAAGGTACGGGCCTTGTGCCCGCCGGCGGCAACGACCGCTGCGACGAGCAACGGCTCGTTCGTGCACCAGAACACGAGCTCGTGGTCTGGCCGGCCGGCTTCCGCGGCCCGCTCGCCGCACCGCGCTACCAGCAGGTCCACGAGCGGACGGTGCAGCCCCGCGTCGGCCGCGGGGTGGATGTAGGTCGTGCCGTTCTCGCCCCGCTCGCCGTACGAGCTCTCCACGTACACCCAGGCCGCTAGCCGGCCGTGGCCGTCGCGCACGGTCCAGCCGTCGGCGTCGGGCCGGGTGAACGGCGCCTCGAACCACTCCCGTACGTCGTCGGCGGAGGAGTCCGCGAAGCCGACTGCCGCGATGTCGCAGGCGTGGACCAGCGCGAGCATGTCGTCCACCTCGGCCACGCGCGGGCGCTGCAGCACGTGCCCGGGCGGAAGTGAAGCGTCGGTTCCCATGTGCGCCAGCGTCCAGCCCGGGCGGTCCCCCGGCCACTGGATTTCGGCGGTCAGGCGTCCTTGGGAGTCGTGCGCTCGGCCGGGTGGTCCGGTGTCGTCGGCGCCTTGGGCTCCTCGGTGGCGTCAGCTGCCGCCTCGTCGAAACCGGCGCCGCCCGGGTCGTCGGTCTCGTCGACAGCATGGTCCTCGAGGTTGTCGGCCGGCTCGTACGTCCCGCCGCTGACCTCGCTCGCCTTGGTGCCCTCGATGTCATGCCGGTCGTGCCGGCGCTTGTCGCGAAGCGGTCCATCCGCGGCGTCGGGGTCGGAGGTCGCTCCGGTCGAGGCGGAGGACGCGCCGTTGGTGGTGGCGTAGGTGGACTCGGCGGTGATCCACGAGTCGTCGTCGTCCTTGCGCCGGAAGAACGCGAACACCGCGGCGCCGATCCCGGCCAGCAGGCCGACGAGCAGCAGTCGACGGCCCCACCGGGGCTTGGACTCGGGCACGGCGAGCTCACCCTTGAGCGCGGCGACCGCCGCAGTGCCCCGGCGGCTCAGCTCGTCGCGGGCCGGCGAGGTGGACTCGAGGGCGGCCGCGATCCGGCTCGAGGCGTCTTCGAGCGCGTGCTCGAGCCTCGGCACGACGGTTGCCATCGCGCCCGCGACGAGCGGCGCGGCGCGGTGCTTGGCCTCGTCGAGGCGCGGCGCGGCCCAGTCCCGGGCCTGCTCGACGTACACGCTGCCGCGCTCGCGGGCCTCGGCCACCATCGGGGCGACCCGCTCCCGGGCGTCGGCGACGACCGGGGTGACCCGGTCACGGGCGTCGGCGACACGGGCGCGGACGTCCTCGGCGGCCGGAGCCAGGCGCTCTTTGACGTCGGCAGCCACCTGTGCCTGGCGATGGGCTGCGTCGAGAACCGCGGCCTTGGCGTCGTCGGACTGCTTGCCGAACCTGTTCCAGCGCACCGGAACCTCCTTGGGGGTGGTGCCGTCGTCTGCCGGCCAACCGGTCGACCGGTCGGGCCCCATCCTGCCGTACCGGCCTGTGCGAGGATCGAGGACCTGCGCCGGCTGAGGGGCCATCGCACCCGGTACCCAGATCCGCACCGCCCAACCACCCCGATGCGTTGACCGATGTGTCGACCGACGAGTTGAGATGAGCCTCACCGTGGCCGAAGAGCTCTACGCGACCCTGGACACCTCCAAGGGTCAGATCAAGATCCAGCTGTTCCAGAACCACGCCCCGAAGACGGTCCGGAACTTCGTCGAGCTCGCCGAGGGCACGCGGGAGTGGACCGACCCGAGCACGCGGCAGAAGACGAGCGCCAAGCTGTACGACGGGCTGGTCTTCCACCGCGTGATCTCCGGCTTCATGATCCAGGGCGGTGACCCGCTCGGTTCCGGCATGGGCGGCCCCGGCTACAAGTTCGACGACGAGATCCACCCCGAGCTCGTCTTCGACCGGCCATACCTCCTCGCCATGGCGAACGCCGGCTCGCAAGGCGGGCGAGGCACGAACGGCTCCCAGTTCTTCATCACGGTCGGCACGCCGGCGCACCTCAACCGCAAGCACACGATCTTCGGCGAGGTCGCCGACGACGCCAGCCGCAAGGTCGTCGATGCGATCGCGAGCGTGCCCACCGCCCGGGGTGACCGCCCGCTCGAGCCGGTCGTGCTGAAGTCCGTCACGATCGAGCGGCGCGACTCCTAGGCGGGCCCGGCCCGCCTGAGCGTCGAGCGATGACCGAACCACCGAACCTTCCGGGAGCGGGTCCGGCCGCCCCCGAGGAGACGGTCCCGACCTGCTACCGGCACCCCGGTCGCGAGACCTACGTACGCTGCCAGCGCTGCAACCGACCGATCTGCCCGGAGTGCCAGATCCCGGCCTCGGTCGGGGTCCAGTGCCCGGAGTGCGTCCGCGATGGCAACCGGAGCATCCGGGCGCCCCGGACCACGCTCGGCGGCATCGCCCATGCCGAGGGGACCCCGGTCACCATCGCGCTGCTCGCGATCACGGTCCTGGTGTCGGGCGTGGACCTGCTCGGGATCGGTGCGGTCGGCAACGAGCTGTCCATGCTGCCGGGCATCCCGGGCATCCCCCGCTTCGGTGGCATCGTCCACGGTGAGTACTACCGGCTGCTCTCGGCTGCGCTCGTGCACGGGAACGTGATCCACCTCGCGGTGAACATGTACTCGTTGTGGGTGATCGGGCGGCAGCTCGAACCCGTGCTGGGCCGGTCCCGGTTCCTCGCGCTCTACGTCGTCGGTGCGCTCGGCGGCAGCGCGGCCTCGTACGCGTTGAACGCCCCGCTGATCGACGGACGGTTCATCTTCTCGTCGGTCGGTGCGTCCGGGGCGATCTTCGCCCTGCTCGGAGCGCTGCTCCCGGTGATGCGGCGGTTGCAGTACGACCTCCGGCCGCTGTTCGTCCTGCTGGCGATCAACGCCTTCATCGGCTTCCAGTTCGCCGGCATCGACTGGAAGGCGCACCTCGGTGGCCTGCTGATCGGGATGCTCGTCGGCGCCGGGCTCGCCTACGCGCCGCGCGAGCGGCGTACGCAGATCCAGGTGGCGGGATTCGTCGTCGCGCTCGCGATCATCGCGGTGGTGGTCGTGGTGCGCACCGGCCAGCTGACTGGCTGATACGCGCACCGAATCACACCGCTGTAGTTCTCCACAGGCTCTGTCCACAGTGGGGATAACTTTCCCAGGTCGTGCAGGTGGTGCTCAGCGCCACTTCGTGGCGGTGACGCAACCAGCGGCGATCAGGCCCAGGCCGACCAGGAGGTTCCAGTCGTCGAGCGCGGCGACCGGGTACGCGGCCTGGGTCACGTAGTAGACGACGACCCAGACGAGGCCGAGCACGAGCAGCACGACCATCGTCGGCGCCACCCACGTCTGCAGCCGCGGCGGGCCGGGTGCCTTCTTCGGCGGTGGCGTGTACGTGAACTGCTTCCGGCTGCTCGGCTCGGGCATCGGGTCTCCTGGCTTCGGGCTTCGGGGCTGGGATCGTCCGGTTGGGTCGCGGAGGCGCGTACGAACGCGCGCAGCGGCCTATCGTAGTCGGGGTCCCCGTTGGGGCCGACGAACGCGGGGAGGCACGGTGGACGACGACCGGTCCGGCCTCCGTACGGGCCGCGGCGCCGCGCTGGTCGTGTTCGTCCTGGCCGGGCTGCTCTTCTCCACCTCTGCGATCACCGCCAACGGGACCGACCTGCGCGCCACTGGCCGCACCGAGCTCGCGGACCTCATCCGCGACCGCGAGCGCACCGTGCGCACGCTCGAGGGCGAGGTCGGGGACCTGCGCGACCAGCTGGCCGCTGCGACCGGGGACCAGACCTCGGCCGAGCTGGAGACCGTGCGGGCCGAGACCGAGCGGCTGGCAGCCGGCGCCGGGCTCACCGGCGTGCGGGGCCCGGGGCTCACGATCATGCTCGACGACTCACCCGACGCGCCGGAGGACACCGCCGCGCTGGACGGGCTGTCGCTCGACGACTTCGTGGTGCACCAGCAAGACATCGAGGCGGTCGTCAACGCGCTGTGGGCGGGCGGCGCCGAGGCCATGACGATCATGGGCCAGCGCGTGATCGGGACCAGCGCCGTCCGGTGCGTCGGCAGCGTGCTGAGCCTGCACGGCCGGACCTACTCGCCGCCGTACTCGATCGCGGCCGTCGGCGACCCCGACGCGCTGCAGGACGCGTTGGACTCATCGGCGGCGGTTACCATCTACCGCGAGTACGTCCGCGAGCTCGGCCTCGGCTACGACGTGACCGAGCAGCCGGACACCACGATGCCTCCGTACGAGGGATCGTTGTCGCTGCGGTGGGCGGCGACCGGCTGACCGGCACAGGTCGACGGGCCCAGCTGACGGGGGCAGCCGGCGACCAACCCAGGCGGGTACGACCGCAGACCGACGACCGGACCGGAGAAGCTCAGGTGACAGCGTGACCGACGACGACCGGTGGCCGGAGTACCTCGCTTCGAGCGAGGACGTGGCCGCGGGCCGGGCAACCGCGGGGCGCTCGACCTCCGCTGTCCCGCCCAGGTCGAACCATCGACGCCGCCCGCGCGTGCTCGCCCGGGTGACCCACGCGTTCGGCGAGCTCCTGCTCACGGTCGGTGCGCTGCTGCTGCTGTTCGTGGCGTACACGCTCTGGTGGACCGGGGTGGAGACGGGCAACCAGCAGGCCGCGCTCAAGGACGAGCTCGCCAACCAGTGGGAGCAGCAACCGCTGCAGCCTGGTCAGCCGGGCGCGACCGGCGCACCGGGTGCCCCGTCGACGCCGGGCGCGCCCGAGGAGCCGCCAGGGCTGGCCGACGTCGAGATCGGGGACGGCGTCGCGATCCTCCGCATCCCGCGCTTCGGCCCGAGCTATGCCTGGGCGGTCGTTGAGGGCATCGACGAGGACAACCTCACACGGGGGCCGGGCCACTACCCGGAAACCGCGCTGCCCGGCGAGGTCGGCAACTTCGCCGTCGCCGGCCACCGCGCGACCCACGGCGAGCCGTTCGCGCAGTTCGAGGAGCTCGAGACGGGCGACCCGGTCGTGGTCGAGACCGCGACGCAGTGGTACACGTACGAGATCGTCGACGACGGCATCAGATATCCGGTGCCGATCAGCTCCGGCTGGGCGCTGGACCCGAACCCGCTCGACCTCGGGAACCCGCCCACCAAGCAGATGATGACGCTGACCACCTGCCATCCCCGCTGGGCCTCGACGTTCCGCTTCCTGGTGTTCAGCGAGCTCGTGAACACGACCCCCAAGCTCGACGCAGGTGGCGCGGACCAGCTCCCGCCCGCGCTCGCGGCGTTCGAGAGCTGACCCCCGGTGTACCCCTGGATCTGGCGCGCCCTCCCCGGTCCCTGGCCGGTCAAGACGCTGCTCACGCTCGCGCTGCTGGTGATCGTCGTCGGGGCGCTCGTGCAGTTCGTGTTCCCCTGGGCCGAGCAGGCGCTCCCCTTCCTCGAGGTCACCGTCGAGGAGTAGCCGTTCCCAATGACCACGGATCATTGGGGTCGGGGATGATGGGCCGGTGACCGCGCGCGTGCTCGTCGTCGACAACTACGACAGCTTCGTGTTCAACCTCGTGCAGTACCTCGCCCAGCTCGGCGCCGAGGTCGACGTCCGGCGCAACGACGAGGTCGACGCGCGCGACGCGGACGCGTACGACGGCGTCCTGCTCTCACCCGGGCCGGGCACGCCGGAAAAGGCCGGTGTGTGTGTGGAGATGGTGCAGCATTGCGCCGGTCGCACACCGCTGCTCGGCGTGTGCCTGGGCCACCAGGCGATCGCGGTCGCGTACGGCGGTTCGGTCGACCGGGCGCCTGAGCTGTTGCACGGCAAGACCAGCGAGGTGCACCACACCGGCGCCGGCGTGCTCAACGGGTTGCCCGAGCCGTTCACCGCGACCCGCTACCACTCGCTCGCCGTCGATCCGGCGACCGTGCCCGACGAGCTCGAGGTCACCGCCCGTACGGCCTCCGGGGTGATCATGGCGCTGCGCCACCGCGACCTCCCGGTGGAGGGCGTGCAGTTCCACCCTGAGTCGGTGCTCACCGAGGGCGGGCACCACCTGCTGGCGAACTGGCTGGTCAGCTGCGGCGACGCGGACGCGCCAGCCCGCGCCGCCCAGATCACCCCGCCCTGGCAGCCAGCCTGAAGAAGGCCGCGAGGGCGGTGCCGGCGACGCGACCGCCGCCGTTCTCCTGCTGCAGCAGGAGAACGACTTCCTGGGCGGCCGGGTCTTCGACCTCGGTACCGGCGGCCGGATCCTGCTCGATCACGATGCACTGGTCGTTCGGGTTGTTCTGGCAGGCCTGGTCGGACTCCGCGGAGATCGTCACGTTCGTGAAACCGGCATCGTTCAGCTCGGTCTCGGCCTCATCGAACGTGGGCCCGTCCGAGCTGACGTCGGGGACCGGCGTGGTCTCGACCGGCGGCGCGATCGCGGTCACGAAGTTGATCGTGGTGCCGAGGTCGACGACCACGTCCGCGGCGGGGTCCTGCCGCAGGACGGTGCCGGGCTCGACGTCACCGTTCTCCTCCTCGGTGGGCGTGCCCACCACGAAGCCGGCCTCCCGGATCACCACCTCGGCGTCAGCCTGACTCAGGTCCACGATGCTCGGCACCGCGTTCCGGCCGGACGCGACGACGAGGTTGACCTCGCCACCCTCCGCGATCCCAGCACCCTGCTGAGGTTCCGAGCTCAGCACCTCTCCGGCGGCGGTCGTCCCGTCCTGCGGGGTGACCTGGCCCAGGTCGAGCCCGGCCTGGGTGAGCTGCGCCTCGGCCTGGTCCTGGGTCAGCCCGACCAGCTGCGGCACGGTCGTCTCGGCCACGCCGGTGGACACCACGCAGGTGATCTCGGTCCCGTCGTCGGCGAGCACGCCCGCATCGGGAACCTGGGACACGATCAGCCCGGCCTCGATCGCACCGTCCGAGGCCGGCGCGCACGCCGCGAGCGTGAACGGCGCCTCCGTCGCACCCGTCGGTACGGTCTCGACCAGAATCTGGGCGGCCGGCTCGTCCAGCCCGGTGATCGGGGGCACCTCGCTCTGCGCCGTCGTCGGATCGTCGCCGTTCCCGAGCACCTGGAAGATGATGAACCCGAGCGCCGCCAGCAGAATAACGGTGAGGATGCCGATGGCCCAGGCGGTGCCGCGGCCACCGCGCGGCGGCTCAGGGTCGGCGTACTCCTCGCGGACGACCGAGGTGGCTGCGCCGCCACCGGCGAACCCCGCGCCGGCATAGCCGACCTGCGACACCGGCCGGTTGACCTGCGGCATCATCTGGGTCGGCTGCGGCATCATCTGGGTGGCGGTCGCCTCGACCTGCTCGCCGCGCATCGCCCGCTCGGCGTCGGCCCGCATGTCCTCGGCCGACTGGTAGCGGTCGTCCGGGTTCTTCTCCAGCGCGCGCATGACGATCGCGTCGATCTCCGGCGACAGCCCGGGCTGGTGAACCGACGGCGGCTGCGGGTGCTCCCGTACGTGCTGGTAGGCGACGCTCACCGGGGAGTCGCCGACGAACGGCGCGCGCGAGGTGAGGAGCTCGTAGAGCAGGCAGCCGGTCGAGTAGAGGTCGCTCCGCGCGTCGACCTGGGCGCCGCGCGCCTGCTCGGGCGAGAGGTACTGCGCGGTGCCGATCACGGCGGCCGTCTGCGTCATCGTGGCCGAGGTGTCCGCGATCGCCCGCGCGATGCCGAAGTCCATGACCTTGACCTCGCCGGCGGGGGTGAGCATGACGTTGGCCGGCTTGATGTCGCGGTGCACGATGCCGGCGTGGTGGCTGTAGGCGAGTGCGCGCAGCACACCGGCGACGATCTCCAGCGACCGCTCCGGCAGAAGCGTCTCGCCGGACCGGATCACGTCGCGCAGCGTCAGGCCCTCGACGTACTCCATCACGATGTACGGGACGTGGTGGTCGTCGCCGACGACCTCCTCGCCGGTGTCGTACACGGACACGATCGTCGGGTGGTTGAGCGAGGCCGCGGACTGCGCCTCGCGGCGGAACCGGGCCTGGAACGTCTGGTCGCTGGCCAGGTCGGTGCGCAGGCGCTTGATCGCCACCGTGCGCCCGAGCCGGATGTCGCGGCCCTTGCGGACCTCGGCCATGCCACCCCGCCCGAGCAGGTCACCCAGCTCGTAGCGTCCCCCGATGAGATGCGGCTCGGTCATCGCCGCGTCCTCGCTCTCTGTGCTGGCAACGGTGTGGCTGCGCGGACGTCCAGTGCCCGCGAGCCGCGGCCACGATGTGCGTCGGCGGGTCTCGTTCCGGTCACCGGCCGATCACCGCTTCCATGACGGCCTTGGCGATCGGCGCGGCCAGCCGGCCACCGCTGATGTCGTCCGGTGCGACGTTGGCCTCCTCGATCAGGACGGCGACCGCGACGGTCGGGTTGTCCGCCGGCGCGAACGAGACGAACCACGCGTACGGCGGGCGGTCCGGCGCCGTCTGCGCGGTCCCGGTCTTGCCGCCGACCGAGATCCCGTCGATCTGGGCGTTCTCGCCGGTGCCCTCGTCGACGACGGTGACGAGCATGGACACGAGCGCGGCGGCGACGTCGGGGCTGACCGCCTCGGAGAGCTCCTCCGGCTGGGCGGTGTCGATCGGCTTGAGGTCCGGTGCTCGCACCTCCTGGACGAGGTACGGAGCCATCACCACGCCCTCGTTGGCGATCGCACCGATCATCATCGCCATCTGCAGCGGGGTGGCCCGGACGTCGAACTGGCCGATCGCGGACTGCGCGGTCTGCGGCTCGTTGATGCCGGTCGGGAAGACGCTCTCGGCGGAGGTCATCGGCACCTCGAACGTCGAGTTGAAGCCGAACCGTTCTGCCTGCGCCAGCAGAGCCTCCGCGCCGAGGTCCATGCCGAGCTGGCCGAACGCCGTGTTGCAGGAGATCCGCAGCGCGTCGCGCAGGGTGATCTGCTCGTCGGCGGAGCACGACGCCCCGCCCTGGTTCGGCAGAACGGCGTCGGTGAGGGGCAGGTCCAGCACGTCGGGGGCCGGGATGTCGGGCTCGTCGGGGTCGTAGTTGCCGCTGGACAGCGCTGCTGCGGCAGTGATGATCTTGAAGGTGGAGCCCGGGGGGTAGGTCTCGCGCAGGGCCCGGTTGAGCAGCGGCTTCTCCGGGTCGGCGTTGAGCAGGTCCCAGTTGGTCTGCAGCAGGTCCCCGTCGTGGGTGGCGAGCGCGGCCGGGTCGTACGACGGGGTGGACGTCATGGCGAGGATCGCGCCGGTCTGCGGGTTGAGCGCGACGACGGCGCCCTTCTGGCCCTGCAACCCGTCCCACGCCGCCTGCTGCGCGGCCGGGTTGAGGGTGAGCAGCACGCTGCCGCCACCCTGGTCCTCACCGGTCAGGAGGTCGGCGATCTGCCGGACGAAGAGCCGGTCGTCGGTGCCGGCGAGCACCTCGCGCTCGGACCGCTCGATCCCCTCGGCGCCGAAGATGAAGGAGTAGTAGCCGGTGATCGGTGCGTAGATCGGCCCGGCGGCGTACTCCCGCAGGTACTCCAGCTCGTCGTCGGTCTTCGTCGAGAACGCGATCTGCTGGGTGCCGACCAGGATCGGCCCGCGCTCGCGGGAGTACTCGTCGAGCAGCACCCGCCGGTTGTTCGGGTCGCTACGCCGTTCCTCGGCCAGCACGAACTGCTGCACGTTCGCGTTGAGCAGCAGGATGCCGAACAGCAACAGGCACGCCAGTGCCACGCGCCGCAGAGGTTTGTTCACAGCCGCACGACCTGAGTCATCTCTTCGGGGCCGGCCGGCGCGACCGGGGGGGCTGGCCGGCGCGCGGCATGGCTCACCCGCAGGAGCAGGGCGACCAGGATCCAGTTCGCGATCAGCGACGACCCGCCGTACGAGAGGAACGGCGTGGTCAGCCCGGTCAGGGGGATGAGGTCGGTGACCCCACCGACCACCACGAACAGCTGCAGCGCCAGGGCGACCGAAAGACCGGTGGCGAGCAGCTTGCCGAAGCCGTCCCGGACCAGCAGCGCCGTGCGCAGCCCGCGCTCGACGATCACCGCGTAGAGGACGAGCACCGCCATCAGCCCGGTCAGGCCGAGCTCCTCCCCGAGCGTGGCGATGATGAAGTCGGTGCTGGCGAACGGCACCCGCTCGGGGTAGCCCTCGGTGAGGCCGGTGCCGAGGATCCCACCGGCGGCCAGGCCGTACAGGGACTCGCTGATCTGCTCGGGGTCGGCCGGGAACGGGTTGAGCCAGAGCTCGACCCGGTTCTGGACGTGACCGAACTGCGTGTACGCGAAGTAGGCGCCGCCGAAGAAGAGCACGAAGCCGTACAGCAGCCAGGACGCCCGCTCGGTCGCGACGTAGAGCAGGACCACGAACACCCCGAAGAAGAGCAGCGAGCTGCCGAGGTCGCGCTGGAACACGAGCACCCCGAGGCTGGCCGCCCAGGCCAGCAGGATCGGCCCCAGGTCGCGGGCGCGCGGCAGGTCGAGCCCGGCGAACCGCTTGCCTGCGAGGGCGAGCGCGTCCCGGTGCACGACGAGGTAGCCGGCGAAGAAGATGATCAGCGCGAGCTTCGCGATCTCGCCGGGCTGAAAGGTCAGACCGGCCGCCCGGATCCAGAGCCGGGACCCGTTGATCTCCTGGCCCAGCCCGGGGAGGAGCGGCAGCAGCAGGAACAAGATCCCGATGGTGCCGATGATGAACGTGGCGCGCTGGAGCAGCCGGTGGTCGCGGATCACCAGCAGGACGAGGACGAACAGCGCGACGCCGACCGCGGTCCAGGTGAGCTGGAGCGGCGCGTCCGGGCTCGGGATCGAGTTGCCCCGGGTGATCGCGTTGTCCGCGGCGCCGAGGTCGAGCCGGTGGATGAGGACCAGACCCAGCCCGTTCAAGAGGACGACCGCGGGCAGGATCACCGGGTCCGCGTACGGCGCGAAGCGACGGATCGCGACGTGCGCCACCAGAGCGAGCAGCAGCAGACCACCGGCGTACCGGGGGAGCGACGCGGGCAGTGCGCCGTCGCGCGCGATGTGGACCATCGCGTACGCGGCCATCGCGATGGCGACCGCGAGCACGATCAGGACGAGCTCGGTGGTGCGGCGTCGGCGCTCCTGCGGCCCGGCGCCACTCGCGCTCGGCGACCCGCCGGTGCGCCCGGTCTCGACGGTCGCGGTCACGAGCCGTTCACCCCGCACTCCTCGCGGGTCACGGGGTCGTCGAAGCTGGGTTCACCGGACTCGCTCGGGCCGGGGTCCGGGCTCGACGTCTGGCCCCTGCTGGTCGGCGCCGAGGTGGGTTGGTCGGTGGGCTGGGTGGTGGCCGGCGTGCCAGGCCCGGAGGTGCCGCCGCTCGGATCCGGTGACGGGCTCGTGGCGACCGTGGAGTCCGGGCTCGCCGCCGGAGCCTCGGTGGGGGTGGGGTCCAACCCGGCCGAGTCGCCGCGGAACCGCTCGCAGGCAGCCGCCCGCTCGCCGAGTCGGTTGGCGATGCTGCGCGCGTCGTCGAGGCTGTCGGCGGAGATCGCTTTGGCGATCTCGGTCTGGTCGAACGTGGGCAGGGTCGAGACCGGCACGTCGAGGACTTCGTGCACCTCGGAGAACTTCACGCCGAGCACACGCTGGTTGATGCCCTGGTAGATCGCGACCTGGTCGCCCTCGACGCCCACGTAGTACTGCGTGCGGGTCCACTGCTGCCCGGCGAAGGCCAGCCCGGCAAGCACCGCGACCGCGACCAGCAGGAGCCCCGCCTGGCGGGCCCAGCGGAACCGGGACGGCGCCTGCGGCGCATAACGGGCGACCTCGGCCTCGTTCTCGGCCGAATCCTCCTCCGGGTCCAGGAGACGGCGGTCGGGCTGCTCGGGGGTGATCTTGCTGGCCGCCGCCGACCAGGGCGCGTCCGGCTCGGCCGCCGCACCGACCAGCATGCCGGTGAGGTCCGGCTGGCCGTCGGCCGCCAGCGGCGGGAGCACGCCGGTGTCGTCGCTGTCGTAGACCTGGGCGAGGACGAGCGTGACGTTGTCGGGAGCGCCCGCGTCGAGCGCGAGCTCGATCAGCCGGTCCGCGGCGGTGTCGAGGTCGGCGAGACCGGTCGCGGCGGTCATGTCCTCGACCGACACGAAGCCGGAGAGGCCGTCGCTGCAGACCAGGAAACGATCACCGTCGTACGCCTCGATCACGTCGAGGTCCGGCTCGCCCCGGCCACGGCCGTCGAGCGTGCGCAGGATCAGCGAGCGCTGCGGGTGCGTCTCGGCCTCGTCGGCGGAGATCCGACCCTCGTCGACCAGCGTCTGCACGAACGTGTGGTCATGGGTGATCTGGCCCAGCTGGCCGTCGCGGAGGAAGTACGCCCGGGAGTCGCCGACGTGGGCGAGGGTGAACGCCTTGCCGTCCCAGAACAGGGCCGTGAGAGTCGTCCCCATGCCCTCTCGGGCCGAGTCGTCCTCGACCAGGATCCGCAGGCGCCGGTCGGCTTCCACGAGCGCCTCGGCCAAGGCCGCACGGGGGTCGGCGACGTCGGCGGCGTCGAGCTCGACGAGCGCGCTGATCGCCGCGGCGCTGGCGACCTCACCGGCCGCGTGCCCGCCCATGCCGTCGGCGATGACGAGCAGGCGGGCGCCGGCGTACCCGGAGTCCTCGTTGCCCTCGCGCACCTGTCCTACGTGGGAGCGCGCGGTGAAGCGCAGTGTCAGGGGCATACCGGCTCACTTCCTCACTTCGAGGAGCGTCTTGCCGAGCCGTACGGTCGTGCCGACGTGCAGGGGCACCTGGTTGGTGATCCGGTTGCCACCCACCTGGGTGCCGTTGGTGGAGCCGAGGTCCTCGACGTACCAGCGGCCGTCCTGGGCGAAGAAGCGCGCGTGGCGGCTCGAGACGTAGTCGTCCTGCAGCACGACCGCGTTGTCCGGTGCGCGGCCGACGACGAGCGGCTCGCCGCCCAGGGGGATCGTCTGGCCGGCCAGCGGGCCCTCGAGGACGGCGAGGGCGTGCGGGGTGCCGCGACCGGGCTTGCTCGGTCGGGCTGGCTTGATCGGCTTGGGCGGCCGGGGCTGGTTGGACTGGCGGGCCGGCCGCGGGACGGCGGCGGCCGCGGCCCGGCGCTGCTTGACCCCGAACAGGTCAGAGCGCATGACCGAGACGGCGACCAGGACGAACACCCACAGCACGGCCAGGAAGCCGAGCTGGATCAGCTTGAGCGTGAGCTCTGACACGCGCTCGTCACCGGTCCCCGAAGACGACGGTCATGGTGGTGTTGCCGATCGTGATGCGCGAGCCCGGCCCGACCACCGCGCTGTCGACCCGGTGCCCGCCGACCTTGATCCCGTTCGTGGAGCCGAGGTCGACGACGGTCAGCTCGGGGACGCCGGTGACGAAGTTGACCCGGACCTCCGCGTGGCGCCGGCTCACGCCCGGGTCCTCGATGCGCAGGTCGCAGTCCTGGCCGCGCCCGATCAAGAGGCCCGGGGCGTTGATCGGGTGCCGCGTGCCGTTGACCTCGAGAAACGCCGCAGCCTGCGCGACGGCCTTGGGCGGCGCCTCGTGCCCGGAGTAGGTCGTGACGTTCGCCTGGACCTCGCCGCGCAGCCGGAACACGCCGGTGGCCAGGTCGTCGTGGCGCTCGAGCTCGACCCGTACGGGGCCGGTGAAGGAGTAGCGCTGGTGCTCGGCGTGCTTGCGTACGACGTCGGCGAACTCGCCGGCCAGGCTGACGTTGAGGCCGACCAGGCGGTCGTAGTCGTGCTCGCTGAGCTCGACGTGGAAGTCGTTCGGGACGACCGTGCGCCCCCGGGTGACGATGGCGGCGCTCTGGTCCAGCTCGCGCTCGAGGTGGCTGGCGATCTCCACCGGCTCGACGTTGGCGCGGAACGCCTTGGCGAAGGCGCCGTTGACCACGCCCTCCAGCTTCTTCTCGAAGCGGTCCAGGATGCCCACGGCACCTCCTCTCCTCGTGCGTCACGCCGCATCGGCCGGGCGTCGTCGTTGTCCGGTCGTGGTGGTGGCCGGGTGGCGATCGGGTAGTGCCAGCTGTTGGTACGTCGCTTCAGACGCGTAGGTCCAGCCCGTGGTGCCCCACGATCGTAACGATCGTGCGCGGTCGAAGGCTCCGCCGCAGGTCAGGGTGGGTCTGGCGGCTCGTGGGGCGGCGTCGTTGGCGGTGCTAGCCTCGTACGGCTTCCTGCCGGGCCGCGAGGGCTGGCTGGGGTCCACGCGCGAGTGGCGGAATAGGCAGACGCGCACGGTTCAGGTCCGTGTGCCCGAAAGGGTGTGGGGGTTCAACTCCCCCCTCGCGCACCTAAGGCGTCCCGCCTGTCCTACGGGTTTCGCACCTCTTGGCTCTGGACTGCGAGTGGACGAGGAGTTCACGTTGGTCGTGCTACTTGGACGCGCGCGAAGCCAGGCATCCCTGGATGGGTCGGGGTCATCCGCATGAGGTAATGCAATGCACATCCAAGGCGCTTTTGCATCGCGAGACCTGCGTCCAATAGTTACGCTTCGCTCTGTGTCCAAGTTCCCGGAATGGCGACGCACTTCAAGAGAACAGCACCACCACTACCGGCGACAGCGGCGCCAGTGCCTTCGATAGCCTCTCCGTTCGCCTCGTCGAGGATCTTCTCCAACAGGTCTCGGTCAACAGTTCGCTCACAGACTATCTGGTAAGTTACCTGCGAGGACCACTTAGTCCCATCCAAGCTATTGTATCCCACATTAATCGGTAGCCTGAGCCGTTCGCCCCTCATTAGAGCCACGAGAACGCGTTGAGCATCAGGGCCCGCCTCGACGACCTGCACACTCGCCGTCGCGGAATCATGTGCGCTAAGTGGCAGATCCGGAGTACTGACCGTCGCACGAAGCGAAACGTCGGCCACCGACGCAGCGAATGAGAGGCTTGCACCCAAGACCATGTTGAGCGCGGGCTCGTCGGTCGCGTTGTGCAGCGAGACGTCGATGGAGAGGGTTATGTTGAAATGCCCCTTATCCCAAGTCGCCCGAGAGAGCTGAGCTTCTCCCTACCGAATTCACGGACGGCATCACGAATGGCCTGCGGGTCCGCTGCCTGTCGGCCAGGTCGACACCGATCACGCCAATGACAACCCAGCGAGGCTTCATATCCGCGACTCGATCCAGCTCGTGATCTTCGCGTCGCGAGCACGATTACGATTGTCCGGATCTGGCAGACCCTCGCGAGCAGGGAACCCCTGGCTCGATAGCGCAGCCGGGTGGATGGCCGTAGCTGGATCTGAGACGCGGATCGCCTGGTGGAACAGTTCGATCGATTCAGCTGAGCAGATGATTAGGTCGAGAACTGGGCCCTCAGCGTCGATACCTATGCGCCGCGACAGCAGGCGTGGGAGAGAAATCTCTTGTACCGGGCCGACTATCGTTGCACCGGTGAACGGATCCGCAGCCCCTCCCTAAGCGCTAAGCCGCGAACGCCGAGCCGCAGTATCCTATTGCGACGCAACGGGTCACGGAGGCTAGAGCGCAGGGTCGCTAAAGCAGATAGAGGTGAGCTAGCGACTACGCCAAATTGATCGATATCAGTTAGTACCTGGGTATTAGCACCCTGGGTGTAGCTTTGCAGGGAAATGCTTCGCCAGTACCAGCGCTCGAGCGCGTCCACAGCCGCCCCTTGCCTTAGAGTGGCGTTGAGCCATGCATCCGAGCGACGTGATCGTATAGCCGAAGTCGGCGGCGCGTCCCCAGAAGCGATGCCGATCGCCTCGGGGCACCGCCGCGCGTACCGCCGTTCGAACCACGGAGGCAGCTACTGATTCGCTGGAACCATCGCGTTGCCCGCGACCCGCGTTGCACCGAGCCTCGTACGCACAGCTGCCGCGTCTTGACAGGTTCCGGTGTTTCATCGTGCTTGTGGGCACCGTGCGTGAGACCTTGATCGACGCAGGTGGAGGCCCACCCATCGCGTTGCCAGCCCCCGCCGCGCCACAGCAAGTGCCACGGCAAGGAGTCGACGTCCGACTCCCGACTCGACGAGCCCGCCACAGAGTCGGCGCTCGGCGGCAACACGTAGTGATCACGCGGCGGTTCGCTGCTGCCACCCAAGGCCTACCCGGTGTCGGGCACCGCGGCCTCGATGCGGCGGCACCCGGCCGACAGCTGAGTGCTTCGTGGCGGGGGCGGCACCCTAGACCGACGGTCGAGAGCCAAGAGCCAGACCACACCGACTGACGCGGTGTACACGCCATGCCGGTCAGATCCGCGCGCTCACGCAGGTCTGCCGAAGTGGGCAGTTTCCGCAAAGCGGTATCGGGCGGCAAATGCCGGCAGCGATGTCGATGAGCGCCCTGTGGGCGCTCCGCGCCGTCGCGCCGCCGCCGATCATCCGCGCCACGGCGAGCCGGCCGTCCGTCAGCTTGTTCCGCTTCTCGACATGCTCTGTGTCGGCGTACCTGGCGGCGACACGCACGATGCCCTTCGTCGCGAGGACGGGTTCCTCGCTCGTGTCCTCGTCGCCGACGGGAACGATCAAGGTGGCAAGGTCGGCAACGGACTGCTGCAGAAGCTCTGTCGGGATCTTCAGGTCAGCGTCCTCGAGACGTTCGAGGGCATCGGGGTGATCCTCTAGCCATTCCGCGAGGGCGAGTACTTGGCGGACCTTCGCCTCACGAGACAACGCGTCAGATTGGGCGATGTCTTCGAAGTAGTCACGGGTTGCGAGCGTGTCAGCGGGAGTCAACTGGTGACGCAGAACACTCCAGACCAGATTCATCGCCGCAGGTGTGGCCCGGTCCAGGATTGTCTCCGCGGCTACGACCTGCCACCGCGTGGTTGCATCAAGCCAGGGAACGGACCGCGTGGGCGCGTTGGTCCTCTCGGTGTCCCACTTGGCGAGGACCTCCGCGACCGCACGAGAGGTGGCGGGAGCGGGCGCCCCATCGGTCAACGCCTGCATCAAGGCCCCACCGAGGCGGACAGCGAGCCGGGGAGGTACTGCGTTCCCGATCTGCTTAAAGGCCACGCTAGGTGGCCCAGCGAACCGATACCAGTCGGGGAAGGTCTGGATGCGTGCCGCCTCGCGGACCGTGATCGTGCGGTTCTGCTGCGGGTGTATGTACCAGTAGCCATCCTTCGCGATGTGGGCAGTGATCGTCCGCGACAAGTTGTTGGCGTCGAGCCGCTTGTACTTGTCATCGAAGATGTCGTCTCGGTATCGCTTTACCTCCTCCGGAAGTTGCGAGTAACGGGTGTCGGTGTCCATGAGGTCGAAGGCGATTTCGTCGTCTGGGCGCACGGGGCGTGTGATGTGGTCGAACAGTTTGTTTTCGTCTCCGGGAGGCACGCCAACCCGCATCGAACGCTGGTAGGCCGTCTGCGGGCCGGCGTACGGGATCCATCCTGCGGCTCCGCCGGGTGGTCGGTAGCCGCCTTCGACCGGCGGCATGTCACCGATGACGTTGAGGAGGATGTCCTGGGACTCCTCCTCGGGGGGCCACGCGAAAGCGATGTTGCCCTGCAGGGCAACGAGGATGAGTCTCTGCCGGAACTGGGGCACGCCAAACAACGACGTATCCACAACGCGTTCCTCCACGGAATAGCCGAGGCTCTCGAACTCCTCGACCATGGACCGAAGGATGAACATCTCTCGGTCGAGCGCCATGTCGGGCACGTTCTCCATGAGCACCGCCGGCGGCCGGACAAGTCTGATGACCTCGAGGAACGACCGCCACAAGTCTCGACGCTGGTCGTGGGGGTCTCGGAGCCCGTTTCGCACGGCATGACGGATTCCGGACCTACCTGCTTTAGAGAACGGTTGGCACGGAGGTCCGCCCGCGATGAGATCGACGTTGATCGCTTGGAGTGTTCTGGCGAGCTCTTCGATCCGATCGACGTCGCCGAGGTCCCAGTCCAAGCTCATTCCAGGGAAGTGGTGCCGATGTGTCTCAATGGCCTCGGCGAAGTGGTCCACGGCGACCACAGTTCGGAAGCCAGCTTGATCCAGTCCAAGACTGAGACCGCCCGCGCCGCTGAACAGGTCCGCCGCTAGACGAACACCGGGTTTGACTGCGCGGAGACGCTCGGCCAGCGCGGTCAAAGACCGCAGGTCATCGCACGAGTCGGCGTGCGGGGAGAGGCTCACGAAGGGACCGCGGACAGTCTTGAATGGCGTTCTCCGCGTCCGCTGTACCTGGGTACTCATACCAGTCAGCCAAGCCCCAGGTCGGTCACGATCCCGGGCGCAGTGTGCCTCAGCACATCAACGATCTTCTTGAAGGCCGCATACTCACCGGACTGCGCCGCTGCGGTCCGGAGCGCGAGACCGTACAACTGCCGTTCCGCCGACGACTCCGACCTTGGTGCGGCGACACCCGCGCCTACGCTCTTGGACGTCTTCCGGTAGGCGTCGTCTGCTCGCAAACACAACTCGGTTACCGGCCGTTCGAGCATGGGACGAAGCTGCGATGGGATGGTCACGCGCATCTTTGCGACGTTCACTTGGAAAACAGTGTCAAGATCGGTGCTGAAGTCCAGCGCGGCCCTGCCGAGCTTCGTGTGCTCGTCAATACCGCGGATGCCGGCCCAGCCACCCCATTGAACCAAGCGGTTGGCCCGATAGATGTATAGACCCTGCTGCCGGTTCCATTTTAACGGTCCTGAGTGGCGGTCGAACTCGGCCGCGCTGCTGAAGGCGTCTCGGGAGGGCAGCACAAATCGCTGCAAGGTGACGAGGCCCTGGTGCGTCCCGACAACGATCTCGAATGTACGGCGCGGCAGGGCTTGGGTCGCTGTTTCCGAGGTTGCGAAGGGGTCCCACGGCATCAACTTCTCGCCGTTCACGGTAATCACGAGCGGCTCGCCCGAGTCTGCGGCCAGAAAACGGTGGAAGACCATCGCGAGGTGCTCGCTGGTCTTGACTGTCATCGACGCGATTCTTCGTCGCGCCCAGCCGCCATCTGGGCTACGCTCGGGCAGCAGGCGGTCAAGGTTCTCCCAAACAACGACAGTGCCGCCCTCGTCCTCGGAGAGCATGCCTTTCGCGCGCTCGACTACCTCGGTGCGACCAGGATCGATCACCACCCAGTCGTCCAGCTCCACGATGAGGTCGAGGTCAAGCGTCCGCACCGCCGTGCGTTGCGTCAGCGCTTGTCGACGGGAAACAACTGTGAGGCGACGGGCCTGCGAAAGCGAAGCGGTCTTCAGCCCGAGGCCATATCGGCCCAAGTCCTTCTCGTCGTGATAGACGCGGCGTGACCCGAAGCGCATGGCCTCTAGCACGCCATAGGTCGACATCCCGCAGCCGTCGTCAGCAACGAAGACACGCGAGTCTTCGCTGTCAAACTCGATCTCCACGTCTACCCGTCGGGCGCCGGCGCTCACGCTGTTGTCCACGAGATCCGCTACCGCGGCCGGGAAGTTGTAGCCGATGTCCCGCAGCGACGTCGTGAGCCGCGCTGCGGACGGCGCAAGACTGCTGCGTCGCGACCTCACGTTCGACACCTCGCTTTGGCTCCATGGTTCGACGATGACCAGGTTCTCACACCGGTCAGACAGTCGGCGGCTAGGCGCGCGGACTGTGAGTGATCTCCATCGTGCCTCGACTTGGTCGGCGGCGAGGGCGACGCCGTCGTGCTCCCAGACGTGCAGCACCTGCCACCCGAGGGCCGCGAGTTGCTCGTCCTTGGCTCGGTCGCGTGCCACGTTGGCGCCCAACTTGGCGGTCCACCACTCCCGATTGTTCTTGGGGACTGTGCCGTGTTGTGGGCACGCGTGCCAGAAGCACCCGTCGACGAACACCGCCAGCCGGGCGCGTGTGAACGCGATGTCCGGCCGGCCAGGAAGAGCCGCTTGAACGCGGAACCGCAAGCCCCGGCGGTGCAGCTCCCGACGCAATTCCAGCTCGGGCTTCGTGTCCCGTCGGGGCATCCGAGACATCCTTAGGCTTACCCCCACGTTCAGTGGCGAGGACGGTAAGCCTGGTGCGGTCACCCCCAGATGATGCCCCAACGTCGTCGAACAGTAGGTAAGCTGGTGAGTACGGAACGTGACAGATGCGTCTAGGGAACGTGGCGGTTCTCGATATGGTCCGGCCGTCGATCCACGACGAGGGAGGGCACCGCCCCTGCCCAGGCAGGAGCTGCTCGTGGGGGGACGGTCGGTGTGACTACCGACAGCGACGCAGAGTGGGACGACGCTGCTCCGAGACCTGAGGCTCTGGTCGAGAGCCTGCGGTCATTCGGATACTCGCCGGAGACTGCACTGGCGGATCTCCTCGACAACAGCATCGGCGCTCGTGCATCGACCATGGACCTTCACTTTGTGTGGGAGCAACTCGAGTCGCACGTTGCGGTCGTCGACGACGGAGACGGCATGACGGTTGACAGACTGCTGGAGGCGATGCGGCCAGGCAGCCTCGGCCCGCTCGTCACGCGACGTCCCGAGGACTTGGGCAGGTTCGGGCTGGGCATGAAGACCGCGTCCTTCTCCCAGAGCCGGGAGCTCACCGTGATCACGCGCGCAGCTGGCGATCGTGAGGTGCAGATCCGACGCTGGGACCTCGATCTGGTGGCGCGAAGTGGACAGTGGCGGCTGTTACGCACGGCCTCCCCACAGGCGGAGCGGTACGTCGAACGGATCCGGGCGGAGACCGGCACGGCGGTTGTTTGGACCAAATGCGACCGATTGCTCGGCGATGTGGCGAAGGACCCGGAACGGGCCGCCGATCGCTTCTTCAAGGTCGCTGCCCAGGTCCAGGAGCACCTTGGCATGACGTTTCACCGGTTCTTGGGGCCTGGCCGGTCTGGGCGGACGATCAGAGTCGACGGGAATCGTGTCGAGCCGTGGAACCCGATCCTCCGGCACCCTGCGACGCACGCAGTAGGGGCAGAACGGATTCCGTTCATGGGTTCGACCATTGCGGTCCAGCCTTATGTCCTCCCGCACCGCAGCAAGCTTGACGAACACCAGCAGAAGTCTGGGGCCGGAACTCGTGGTTGGACGGCCCACCAGGGGTTCTACGTGTACCGCAACAACCGGTTGGTCGTCGCCGGTGACTGGCTCGGGGCGGCAGGCACCAAGGACGAGCACACCAAGCTGGCCCGGATCGTGGTCGACTTCAACTCGACGCTAGACTTCGCGTGGCAGATCGACGTGAAGAAGTCGACCGCCCGCCCGCCCGGAACTGTGATGGAAGACCTCAGGAGGATCGCAAGCGCGACCCGTCGGGCTGCCGAAGAGGTGTACAGGCACCGGGGCAACCTCGTTCCTCTCGGGCAGGGCCGTGTGCGTGACCGAGAGTTCGTGATGGCTTGGCAGGAATTCCGCGACCGATCAGGGGAAGTACGACTGCGGCTGAACCGGTCCCATCCGATCCTCGCCGACGCTTTGGGAGTAAAGGAGCAGCGGCGGGATATCGAACGCGTCCTAAAGTTCGTTGAGGAAACACTCCCGACGTCCCTCATCGGCATCCGGATCGCCGAAGCACTCGATAGTCAGTCGACGCCATACGAGAGCAGGCCCGAGGAGCTCATTCGACTGCTCCGTTACTCACTCGACACGATGACTGCGGCGGGTGCTCCGGCATCGACTGCCTTAGCGGAGCTCACACTGATCGAGCCCTTCTGCAACTATCCTGCCATCGTCGAGTCCTTTAGGGACGGGGAGACATGAGCGTGAGCCCGTACGACGAGGTACGCGGCCTAGTCATGACCTTGGTGGCGACTGAGCGCGCCAACGGACAAGTCGCCACAGCTGACTCCATTCGGAGGAAGATCGACGCGATCCTCGCGATGTATGGCGGTATCCGCGATGCAGCGTTCATCGCGTCTATCGACCGCCATGAGCTCCAGCGCGACATCGAGTCGTCCTTCAATATATTCATCGCCAAGGCGAACGTGATGGAGGACGACAGCGATCACGAGCCGTGGCTAGCCGCCGCCCACGAATTCATCGAGTGGCGCTTCTGGAACCGGTACCGGCAGTACCAGCTGGCTGTCAACCGGATGCCTCCGGACGCCGTCGATAGGCTGGACACGATTACCGACATGGTCCTTGGCCGCCTCGAGAGACCGAAGCGACCTGGATCGTGGGATCGTCGTGGACTTGTCGCCGGGCAGGTCCAGTCCGGCAAGACCGGGAACTACATCGGCCTCATGTGTAAGGCCATCGACTCGGGGTACAAGCTCGTCGTAGTCCTCGCAGGGATCCACAACAGCCTTCGTGCCCAGACGCAGGCCCGCGTCGACGAAGGCGTCCTAGGCTTCAGCACCGAGCGTGCCCTGCGTGCTGACTCCGCGGACAAGGTCCTTGTGGGAGTAGGGCACCAAGGATTCCTGTACGTCAACTCGTTCACCTCCCGCAAAGAACATGGCGATTTCAATCTGAGGGTCGCGGAGTCCACCGGTGTGGCTGTGGGCGGTGCCGACCCAGTCGTGCTCGTCGTGAAGAAGAACAAGAGCGTTCTGACCAACATCCTCAAGTGGGCGACGGGCCTCGCAGCGGTCGAGGATCCCTCGACTGGGAAGAAGGTTGTCCAGAACGTCCCGCTCTTGGTGATCGACGACGAGGCCGACCAAGCCTCGGTCGATACCAATGGACCAAAGCGCGGCGCTCCCGACGAGTACGAGCCGCCGGTGATCAACGGACTGATCCGTGAGCTGCTCAACAAATTTCAGCAGAGTGCGTACGTGGGCTACACCGCGACCCCCTTCGCGAATATCTTCATCGACCCAGAGGTCGAGCACGAGACGGTCGGCAAGAGCTTGTTCCCGAGCAGCTTCATCCTCAGTCTCCCGGCTCCCTCCAACTACGTTGGCCCGTCACGGGTGTTCGGGCTGAAGGAGGACGTCACTCGCAACATCGACCCGCTCGACCCGCTCCCGATGGTTCGCCGCATCCAGGACTGGGAGACATGGATTCCGGACCGGCATAAGAAGGATCTGGTACCCGGCACGCTGCCCAGTTCGCTTCGTCAAGCAATCGTGGCCTTTGTCATCACCGTCGGCGTCCGTCGCTGGCGCGGTCAGACAGGTAAGCACAATTCGATGCTCGTCCACGTCACTCGCCTTACCGCCGTCCAGAAGCACGTCCGTGGTCAGGTCCAGGAGGAGCTTGAGCGGCTCCAGCATCGATTCCGTCACGCCGACCGAGGAACCGACTCCGTGTGGGCCGCGGCTCGGCTGCTGTTCGAGGACGACTTCCTGGCCACGGGCAAGGCGTTCGCATTTGCCGACGATATCGGGGACCAACTCAACCCCATGCCGACCTGGGATCAGCTCGCGGACATCCTGGGTGAGGCGGCCGACCTGGTTGCCGTCCGCGAGGTGAACGGCACTGTCAGGGACTCCCTCGACTACGTGGACCACCCGGAGGGGCTCAACGTGATTGCCGTCGGCGGAGCGAAGCTTTCCCGCGGTCTGACACTGGAGGGGCTGAGCATTAGCTACTACCTCGCGGGGTCGCGTATGTACGACACCCTCATGCAGATGGGCCGCTGGTTCGGTTACCGACCCGGCTACTTGGACTTATGCCGGCTGTACACTACCGATGAGCTGACGCGTCGGTACGTCCTCATTACAGCCGCTGCCGAGGAGCTTTACCGTGAGTTCGACTACATGGTCGCGTTAGGCAGCAAGCCTCGCGAGTTCGGGCTCCGCGTGCAGCAGCATCCCGACGGCCTCATGGTCACGTCGCCCAACAAGATGAGGACGGCAAAGCTCCTCAGCATGAGCTTCGCCGGAGGGCTGAGTGAGACTGTTGTGTTCGACACGTCGCAGGACGCGCGAGAGCGCAACTGGACTGCGCTCGACGACCTCATCGTAGCTATGCCCGGCGAGCCGCTTAGCGTTGGTGAGGCGAAGGCGGTTGGCGCTGGGAGCAGCCACGTTTGGAAGCATGTGGACGCTGCCACTGTCGTCGACTTCCTCGAGGCTTACGTCGCTCATACAGACTCGCACAAGGTCCAGCCGAAGCCCCTTCGCGACTACATTCGGTCACGGCTTACTGACCAGCCCGCCGAACTCACTGACTGGTGGATTCTGTTGGCCAACAGCACCGCCCGTGACGCCGAACAGGTCACCGTTGGTGGCCGCTCGGTCGGTCTCACCACCCGGCAGCGTCACTCCGACCAGGACATCGAGGGCGACTTCGGTCGGTTCCCCATCCGACGACTCGTCAGTCCACCACACGAGCGGATCGACGTTGTCGCGGGCACTCCCGAGTTCGACCGTGCACTCGAGGAAACGGCCAGAATGTGGGCCGAGAGTCCGCGCCGCGATCTCCGTGAGAAGGACGCTCCGACCCAGCCGGCGGGCGTGGCCTGTCGCGGAGTTCGTTCCGCCACCCGAGGTCTTCTGCTGGTGTACCCGTTCACTCCGGCGACGAAGGAACCCGAGGATGTCCAAGCCGGCAAGCGGTTCGTGGGTTTCGCGCTCTCGTTCCCACGCAGCGATCGCGCCAAGCCCGTCGACTACCAAGTCGCCAGGGATCTCTGGCTTCAGCTCACCAATCCGACACTTGTGTCCGGGGCCGAGGACGAAGACGACGACGACGAGGGCTTGGCGTCATGACAGACCTTGACGCTGTTTGGTCGGCGCTCGAATCGGACGGCGCTGGACAACCCGGCCTTCTCCTTCGACGGCTCAATGTGCCAACTTTTGACGTCCACCTGACCCAGGAGCGCCCTTCGCGAAGGCTCGGGTTCTTTGTCAAGGTCCCCGACAAGCCGGGGACGCTGTGGAAGGAGCTCCGCCCTTCCACCGGGCTGGACATCATTGTGGAGGCTCGCCCTGGGCATGACGTGACGTTATTGATGACCGAGCGCGACGACCGCTATCACGATATCTTCGCCGCACTTGTGTCTGATCTTATCCGGGGGCTTCACTCGTTGGCGGCGCAACCCCAAGGCGGACGGCCGCTCACACTGGACTTCCTGACTGCGCGCATCACACGATGGCAGGCATGCCTCCGCGCAAACGATGACGGACTGGACGGCGAGCAGGCAGCCGGGCTCTTTGGCGAGCTGTCGACTGTGACGTCGCTCCTGAGTGCAGGGTTCGATCCTATGCTCGCGGTCGATCGATGGACGGGCCCGTCCGGGGCAATACAGGACTTCCAGTTGGAGCGGCTTACGCTGGAGATCAAGGCCTCTCGGCAAACCCAGCCTACAAACGTGAGGATCAGTTCGGAGCGGCAGCTCGACACGAGCACGCACGATCGGCTGCTGCTCGTGCACTATGCGCTTGACGAACGGAGCGACGGGAGCGGCACGACCCTGCCGGAGAAGGTCGTCGAGGTGCGGAGCCTGCTCGCGGCCGGCAACGCCGGGCTGTTGTTCGACGACCGGCTCATTGACTATGGCTACCTCGACTTTCATGCGCCTCGGTACGCGGACCGGTCCTACACGATCCGCAGCGTCGACCATTTCGACGTGCGCCACCCCATGCCACGAATCGTCGAGTCAGATCTGCCGGTCGGCGTCGGTCGTGTCGCCTACGATCTCGCGCTCAGTGCCTGCGAACCTTTCCGTCTCACCGCTGCCCAGGTCGGCGCGATGTATGAAGAGGCACTGGCGTGACTACGTCCGCCGACGATGACTTCTTGGCCGAGCTGCAGCACCGCATTCTTAGCGACGCCGAACGTGCGCAGGAGATCCAAGCCGTGGCTTTCACGGACTACATGCGGGGGGTCCTGACCGACACCGGTGACCTCGACGGCGGCGAGACGGCTCTGTTCCACACCGAGGGAACGAGAAGCATGTCAGCGTCAGGGTACGCGGTGTCCGATGACGGAGACGTGGTGGACGTCTTGGTTACCGACTACGATCCCATGCACCAGATACGCACACTCACAAAGCCACAAGTCGCGCGCGCGTTCTCGTCGGTCCACAGGTTCGTGTCGCAGGTCGAGGAGCTGACGGGCATTCTCGAGGCTGCGTTCCCAGCTTGGGCGATGTGCAGCGACCTCGCGAAGGCGATCCCTCAGGCAGAGCGTGTGCGTCTGACGCTGTTGACGAATGCGCGAGTCAAGGCGGCTCCACCCAACCCTCAACCCCTGCAGGCAGCCCGTATCAGCCATCATGTCTGGGACCTAGACCGGCTATGCCGTTTGGAACGCTCGGGTCGTGACCGTGAACCCATCACCGTCGACTTCCAGGAATTCGGGGACGGACCGCTTCCCGTCCTAGGTCCGAAGGGTGTCTCTGGCGACTATGAGGCGTACCTCCTTCTGATCCCCGGCAGAGTACTCGCCGACGTATATGAGCAGCACGGCCCCCGACTCCTTGAGCTGAACGTCAGGTCGTTCCTGCAGGCGAGAGGCAAGGTCAACCAGGGAATTCAAACGACCATCCGGACCGAGCCGCACAGGTTCCTCGCCTATAACAACGGCATCAGCTTGACGGCGAGCGCGGTCGAGCTAACTCAACTGAGCGGCGGCGGTCAGGGCATCGCGAAGATTCACGATCTGCAGATCGTGAACGGCGGCCAGACCACCGCGTCGTTGCATCACACTCGAATGAAGCCCCAGAGAGACGACAGCCTGCTCGACGGCATCCATGTGCAAGCCAAGCTGTCAGTGGTTCCCGAGTCGAACTTGGTCGAGCTGGTCCCACGCATCTCACAGTTCGCCAACAGCCAGAACGTCGTTAAGACCGCCGACTTCAGCGCCAACCATCAGTTCCATGTTGAATTGCAGCGCCTCTCCCGAACGACGCTCGCGCCAGCCGCCGACGGTTCACAGCGGATGACGCGTTGGTTCTACGAGCGAGCCCGCGGTCAGTACGCCGACGAGGTCGCGAACCGGCGGAGTGCACCGGCGCAACGCGAGTTCAAGGCTGAGAACCCACCTGCGCAGGTCATACGGAAAACCGACCTCGCGAAGTTTGAACTCTCATGGTGGCAACGTCCTGACCACGTCAGCCTCGGCGCGGAAAAGACGTTCCGCGAGTTCATGCTCCGGTTGGAGGGACAGCCGAAATTTACGCCGGACAGGGAGTATTTTGAGCGGCTGGTGGCGAAGGCAATCCTGTTCCAGCAGACCGAGTTGGTCGTGCGCCGGCTGCAGCTCGGCGGGTATAAAGCGCAGACTGTGGCGTACACAGTCGCACTCGTCAGCAAACGTAGTGCCCAGCAAATCGATCTAGGCCGAATCTGGAAGAGCCAGGATATCCCCGACGTACTCCGAATCGCGCTCGAGGACTTAGCGCCCCGGGTCCACTCAACGCTGATAAAAAGCGCGGGGACAGCCAACGTCAGCGAGTGGGCGAAGAAGGAGGGAGCATGGAAGGCCGTGCAAACCATCGCGTGGGAACCGGACGCGAAGATGAACGCTCGCGTCCCCCAGCGTGGCGGACTTGATTTAGAGGAGCAGTGGACGCCGGCGGCGCGGGAGGCGGCGCTGCGTGTCCTCGTACCCAACCACACCGGTTGGCAGGCGCTGCACGAGTGGGGGATCGCGACCAAGAACCTCGATGCCGCTCAACGCAAAAAGTGCCGTGCGCTCCGGGATATGCGCATGAGGGACTCCATACCTACCCCGAGTTTGATGATCGACGGCGCCGCTATCCTGGACATCGCCGACCAGGCGGGCTTTACCGGCTTCTGATGGGTTCGCGAGCTCCGGTCCGAGACGTCGGTCTCGGCGACCCGTGGGCTCCTCCAGTTTGTGGTTCTTGGGACAACCTGTGTCGCGGCACCGAGACGACGCGATGGCCATACTCAGCGGATCACTTCGGGCTTCTGGTCGTGACGCCTCGACGTAGTGGGCAAGGTCAGTACGAGACAACCATTACACCATCCAGTTCCAGTTTGATCCCGGGGCTGCGAGCGAGTTGTTCGACCTGATCGACGATGTTAATACGCTGAGCTCCTCCCATATAGCGCTCCGGAACTATTAGTGCAAGCCATTGCGTTTCAGGATCCGCTGCGGCCGCTAGGACTGCGACTAGCCCCCCGTTATTGGACCACGCTCGGCCAGCCTGGACGCTCGCGGCCAACCCGAGCTGCGGCAGCTTCGCGTCGAGCTCGAAGGCGCTAAATCCCGTTCCTGGGACGGTGGACACTGGGGGAAGTCGCCGCAACGTCTGTTCACGGAGCGCGGGACGCTTGAGGCCCCCCTTAGCATTTTCGGTGGCCCGAAGCGTGCGACTCTGGCTGTGCTTCAGAGTAGGTCGGCGTCGGGTGGGGGCGTGTCGCGTCGGAACGGAATCCAGTTCTTCACGCTTCTAGCTTTGCACGAGTAGTCCAATTTTGCGCTGTCGCATGCACCATGCGTGGCCCGCGGATCACGGCAATCCAGTTCACCTTCCTAGAAGCGGCTGAGCCTAGCGGCTTCTCCGAGACGGGCCAGCTTGTGCGGATTCCAGACCGAGTGGATCCGGGTGATCCGGTCGCCCTCGACCGTCAGGCTGATCGCCGCGACAACCTCGCCGGCCAGTTCGACCCGCAGACCGGGCTCGCCGTTGATCCACACCGAGACGCACACGAGCGGTGCAGGAGCCCGGCGGAGGCCGATGGCGAGCAACGCGATCAGCTTCTCCGCACCGACGATCGGCTTGCGCGCGGCCTGCACAACACCGCCGCCGTCGTTGACCATCACGACGTCGGGCGCCAGCACGTCCATCAATTCCTGCATCTCACCGGTGTTGATCGCGGTCACGAACCTGTCCACGACCGCCCTGTGCTCGGCTCGGCCCACACGCCGTCGCGGGCGTCGAGCCGTGACGTGCTCCCTGGCCCCGTGCGCGATCTGCCGGACCGCCGCCGGCGTCTTGCCGACGGCCTCCGCGATCTGTCGTACGGGGTCTCGAACACCTCGCGCAGCACGAAGACCGCCCGCTCGGCAGGTGCCAGCGTCTCCAGCACAGTGAGCATCGCGATGGACACGCTCTCGGCGAGCTCGACGTCCTCGGCGACATCGGGGGTGGTCACCAGCGGCTCTGGCAGCCACTCCCCGATGTACTCCTCGCGCTGGCGGGTCAGGGCGCGCAACCGGTCCAGCGCCTTGCGGGTCACGATCGTGACCGCATACGCACGCGGGTCGCGCACCGCCCCTTGATCCACATTCGCCCAGCGAAGCCGGGCCTCCTGCACGACGTCCTCGGCGTCGGCGGCCGAACCGAGCATCGCGTACGCGACCGTGAACAACAGGTTGCGATGCCGGACGAACGGGTCGTCGGTCACGAACCCGAGGCTACGGCCGCCGCCGACGGAGTCGCGAGCGGCGGCAGCCCGCAGGCCGCGGCGAACTCCTGCGACCTGATCCCGAGCGTGATGTTCATCCGGGCAGCCATGTTCATCGCGCCGACCCTGGCCGTCAGCTCCACCAGCGCTGGAGCGCCCAGCGCATCGAGCAGCTCGGCCGACATCTCATCGGTCACGGCCGGCGGCGTCTGGCACATCGCCTCCGCGTACGCGAAGACCCTCCGCTCGACCGGGGTGAACACTTTGGACTCTCTCCAGCGCGGCACCTCACGTGCCATGGCCTCGTCCAGTCCCCGCTTGCGGGTCATGAAGTAGTTGAGGTCCAGGCATGCGCCGCAGCCGATCGCGCCGGCCGCTGCCATGGCGGCGAACGTCGACAGGTGCGCGTCGAGCCGGTCCCAGCGCTCGGTCTTGCGGCTGAATCCCATCGCGTCCTTGAGCACCGCCCGGTGGTGCCACATCACCCGAGGGCGTCAGGGACCTCGCCGAGCATCTTGCGGCTCATCCTCTTCATCATGGCGCCGTACAACCCGGTGATCTCTGCCTCCGGCACCCCGCGTGCTACTGCTCATCTGTTTCCTCGCGTGATCGTTGACGGCCATGGAGACGCCGCCCAACCCGGGTCTGTGACATCGGGGCGATCACGCCGGGCACCCAGCTAGGAGGATCGCGGCTTGTGGTACCACTCGTGATCATGGGTTGCTCACTACGGCGGCAGTGCTCCCAAACGCGTCCGCGTTCGGCGTGGACGCATATCCGTGTCTTGAGGCGAAGCCGCAGCACTCCTGCACTCGCTCGCCCGCAACCACGCCCTCGTCGACGGCAACAAGCGGCTCGCGCTCGCGGGTGTTGCCGCGTTCCTCGGCGTCAAAGCGCGCGATAGGCCAGCGCACGCGGGTCGCGGGTCACCAAGGTCGGATTGAACACCAAGGTCGGATTGAACATTTCGCCTTTTCGCGCTCGGCTGATCTTGTCAGGGAGTCAGAATTCGTGCGCTCCGAGCATGGACATATTCCTCTGATGCAGTTTGGTTGCGCGGAGCCGAACATCATCCAACGATGCGCCATCGTTCGTCGCCTGAGCCCAAGCAAACGCGACCGGAAGGACGGGAAAGACCTCCTGGTCGGCCCCGATACCGTATATGGTCTTGCGGCCGGACACCTCGATCATAAGGTATTCGGGTCCGGACTGCAGCCGCAATAACTTGTCGAACCGCCAGTGGACTGTCCTGGTGTCTGAAAGAAATTCGACCTGGCGATCGGAGAAAAAGAGCTTCCCTCGCTCGATGACAGTCGGTACACGTGGCCCGTTGCGCTCGGCCACCCTGTAGGCGATGAGTTCGGCATTGCCGACGCCGAATAAAACGCTCTCACCCGGACGCGACTTGCTCGGCTTTCCGCGCGGCCTCTCAGTCAGCGCCGAGACGAGGGCACGCGAAGCTTCGGCGGCAGTCTTATCGCGGGCTCGCCGGGCGGCGACAACAGCAGCCTGCTCCGCTTCTGCAGCCTTTCGGACCACAGCTTGGCGCCGCTGGACAACCACGACGGTGAGCCAGACGATCCCGGCGAGATACACGCCTTCAAACACCCAGCCGAGGACGGCAACCCGCCCGGAGTTTGGTGTGGCTCCGCCCTCGACGGCGATCCATGTGCCGAGGAGATATGGCCACGCGATGACGTAATACGCCGCGGCTAACAAAAGAATGACGCCGACAAGGGGTGCGAAAGCCCCTCCTGCCTTGCGGCTTCGCCACGAACCGCCGACGCTGACGGGGCCAATCCCGCCGCCGATTCCGCGCGTGCTAACACCTAGACGGAACGGACCCAGTCCTCCACCAATTCCAAGTTTCACGACGCGCCTCCAAGCCTCACCAAATACATAGTTTACGTCAGATATTATTCACAATGCAAATCGAACATGCGGCATGATCGCGACTGCGGTCACTGACGGCACCGGAGCCTCGAGCTGGACCGGATGCTTCACGGTGGTGCGACAGGGATGTGGATCAGCAAGGAGACTTGATCAAGAGGATAGAGACCCTCCACCGCCCTGATGCGCGTCACGGTGCGGCGATCAAGGGCCTCAGGCGAGCGTCGAGGCGAATGACCTGTGGCTCGAGTCCGGCGATAAGATTAGGTCGCGTGACCAGTGCTGCTCGAGCCGGGACCTGATGTCCGCGGCGCCGAGCTCACCCCAGGCGGTCGAGAAACGCCTTGGACCGTTCGAGCACGAGCGCGGTGGCGTCGGCGTCGTACGAAGCAAGCGATCTGTCGACGAACAGGTGCTGGTCGCCGGGGTAGACGAACAGCTCAGCGGTCGGCGCTCCGACGGTGGCGACGATCTCGCGGGCGGCATCGATGTCGCCCTCGAGGGCGAAGAACGGGTCTCGGTCCATGCCGTGGATCTGGACCGGTACGCCGGCCGGCCACGGCCCGATCGCCCACTCACCGCTGACCGGTAGCGCGCTGTCGTACAGCAGTGCGCCGCGCGCGTCTGGCCGGGTCTGGGCGAGGCGTTGGGCGGACATCACGCCCCAGGAGATGCCGGCGTACACCAGACCGCCGGGGAGATCGGCGAGCGCGCGCTCGACCCGCTCCCCCACGACGTCGTCGCCGATCGACTTCATGATCGCGAAGCCGTCGTCGATGCTCGCCGCCACCTGGCCGTCGAACAGGTCGGGGGTGTGGACGGTGTGCCCGCCAGCGCGGAGCTCGTCGGCGAAGGCGCGGACGCCGTCGGTGAGTCCCTGCACGTGGTGGAACAGCACGACGTCGGTCATTCTACACTCCAGTCATCAGACGGTGGTTCCTGAACGATCCATGATTCTAGAACGGTTGAGATATGTCGGTCAATGAGCAGGTCCCGGACTATCAGCTCGACGAGCTGATCGTGGTCACTGCGCCAGACCAGCTCCGAGCGATCGCCGACCCGCGGCGCTCGTCGATCCTCGATCTGCTCCACGAGCGTGCGGCCACGGTCTCCGAGCTCGCGCACGCACTCGATCGCCCCAAGAGCACTGTCGCGTACCACGTGAACCTGCTCGTCGACGCCGGCCTGCTCCAGGTCGTCCGGACCCGGCGGGTCCGGGCCATCGACGAGCGCTACTACGGCCGGGTCGCCCGCACGATCTACATCGGCGCGCTCACCCGCGACGAGGACAAGCGGCTCGTGTCCTCGATTAACGGGCTCGCCGAGGCCGCCGCCGAGGCCGCGCCGGCGCATGAGGCCGACGACCTGCGGTGCCTGCTGCTGCATGCGCGGATCCCGATCGACGAGGTCCGCGCCTTCTGGGCCGAGGTGCAGGCGCTCTCTCGGAAATTCGGCCAGATCCCGCGCAGCGGTGACCGCGTGTACGGGTTCGCAGCCGGGCTCTACCCCACCGACACGCCCACGCTCCCCGACGCTGCATCCGAGTCCGCTCGCTAGGTCGGCGACTGCTGCGGCGCTCGCGCGTACGACGATCGTGTCGCGGCGCTGGGCAGAGGCGTCGGCGCGGCTGACTCAGTACGGACGGACGAGCTCGCCGAACATCGGGAAGTGCCGAACATTCAGCGTGAGCAGCCGGGCGTCGAGCAGGATGGCTGTGGCGGCGATCGCGAGGTCCGCGCTGTCGATTCCCCGATGCGAGGGCAGCCACGAGCGTCCGAGCTCGCCCGCCTTCTCCGCCACCTCGGCGTCGACGGCTCGCCAGCGCAGACTCCCGAGCAGCCACGTCGTGGGCGCGGCCTCCTCGTCCCGCATTCCGGCGAGGACCTCGAGGCGGGTGATCTCACTGGCATGAATGGGTGCACTCACCCGCTCACGCTCGAGCAGCTCGGCTGCACCGGCGTGGCCTCGCAGGTAGTCGATCAGGATCGAGGTGTCGACCAGGACCGTCACGGCGCGTCCGCGAGCCGCCGCCCGGACCTGATCCCCTCGACCCACGCCTCGCCGTCGATCTCGCGGCCGGCCCAGGACCCGAACGCACGGCGCATCGCGCCGACGTCACCCGCCGTGGTGTCACGCTCGCCGTACGCGGCCTGGACCGCGTCGCGGATCAGGGCGGCAATGGACCGGCCGGTACGCGCCGCTTCGGCGTCCAACAACGCACGTTCCGACTTAGTCAACGAGATCTGCGTGCGCAACATGATGTAAGGCTACATCACTCTACGACGACGCTCTGGTCTACGGGGTCCGATGCGCACGAGCGTGCGATCCCTGCCGCACGCGCGGACGAGCCTCGACCTGGTCGAGCGAGGCCTGGCCCGGCATGACCTCGAGCAGCGCTTGGCACCACGCCGTAGGCACGGGTCAAGGCAGCAACGTGAACGGACGGTTCTCAGCGCGACGCAGCACCGTGAAATGGCGGTGGTCAAGCGTAAGAATGCGATCGGTGCGGTGTCGCCGAGCCAGCACCACGAGTGAGGCATCGGTGACACCGACCTGCTGATCGCCGAAGCGCTCGACCACGTCTGCGGCGGCGAGCAGGAGTGCATCGTCAGCGTGGGCGAGCTGATAGCCGGGTCCGGCGAGTTCGCGAAGCATGGCCAGCTCGGCGGACAGACCGATCCGGGTTCCGACCAGGTGGTCGAGCTCGGCGACGACGTACGGCGAGACCACGAGAGGCGCCGCCTCCGCCTCCACTGCCGCCAGCACATCGCGATGTCGCGGTTCCCGCGCGTTGAACAACGCCAGCAGCCCGCTGGTGTCGGCGATGATCACTCGCCGAACCCAGCCAGGTGCGGGTCGACGTCGTCGGCCATGAGCACGTCGCTCGCGAAGACCGGACCGCGGAGGGCTGCCCCACCCCGCGAGACTGCGTCCGCGATGGCCTCCCGGATGACTGCTGCTTCAGAGATCCCGCGGCCCCGAGCGGTGCGGGTGACCGCACGCTTGAGCTCGTCCGGGAGGTAGACCGTTGTCTTGTTCACGTACCGACAGTACCACCGGTGGTACCATACATCCTTGGTGTCCTTACATGACCACCGCGTGGTTGGTCGGCAACGCCGAGCATGCGGCCGTGCTCAGCGACGGATGACCCGGACCGCTCTGCGACGACAGGAATTGGTCGTGGGCGTGTGACGCCACGGCTTCGGCTGGTGCTCGCCTCGGCGAATCGCCGTCGACCCACCTCCTCGGACAGAGCGCTGCGGGTCAGATCCCGATCATCTCGGCCATGAGGCGCATCTGGACGTCGAAGTACGCCTCGCGCGCCTCGATGGCGTTGTTGAGCTGGCCGAACAGCTCGAAGCTGACGGCGCCGAAGAGGTGGATCCAGCCGATCGTGCCGCGGGCAAGCAGCTCCTCGGGCACCGTCGGCCAGAACTCGGCACGTACCCGACGCAGGTCCTCGGCCAGGCCGGCGGGCAACGGCGGCGAGCCGGATGCAGCCAAGACACCAGACGCGACGCCGTCGGCGAGGATCCCGACCAGCGCAGATGGGGTTCGCAGGGCCGCGGGAACCGTGTCGAGTGGGGCGGCGTAGCCGATCACGGGGCTGCCGAACACCAGCGCATACTCGGCCGGGTTCGCCAGCGCCCAACGCCGTACGGCGTGCGAGCAGGCGAGCCACCGGGTGCGGAGATCGCTGCGGTCGAGCACCGCGGCGTCGGCTGCCTCGACGGCGGAGCCGAGAGCGTCGTACGCGTCGATGATCAACGCGGTGAGCAGGTCGTCGCGGCTCGGGAAGTAGCGGTAGAGCGCAGACGAGACGACGCCCAGGTCGCGGGCGACGGCCCGGAGCGAGAGGTTCGCGCCGCCGGAGTCCAGGTGGCGGCGAGCGATCACCTTGATCTCGTCAGCCATCTCGGCCCGTACGCGGGCCCGGATCGACGGCGCGGACCGCGAGGCGGTCGGCGTCCGGTCGGAGGGCATGGCGCCAGTGTCGCACACAACCGAGAGCACTGCTCTTGACAAGGAGCACCAGCCGCGTGACCATGAGTCACATCAGAGAGCACCGCTCTCGCAAGCCGCCCAGGAGACCCGCATGTCGCTCCACGTGATCGTCGGCGCCGGCGCGGTCGGCAGCGCCACCGCCCGACTCCTCGCCGCCCAAGGCCACCAGGTCCGGATCATCAGCCGCAGCGGTTCCGGGCCCGGCCACCCCGCCATCGAGCGCGTCACCGCGGACGCGAACGACGCCGAGCGCCTGACCGCCCTGGCCGACACCGCGGCCGCGCTCTACAACTGCGTCAACCCGCTCTACCACCAGTGGCTCACCGACTGGCCGCCGATCGCGGCCGCGCTGCGGACCGCGGCCGAGCGCAGCGGCGCGGTCCTGGTCACGGCCGGCAACCTCTACCCGTACGGCCCGGTCGACGGGCCGATGACCGAGGAGACCCCGCTCGCCGCGACCCACCCCAAGCTCCGCATGCGAGCCACGATGTGGCGCGACGACCTCGCCGCACACGAGGCGGGTCGGCTGCGGACGACCGAGGTCCGGGCCAGCGACTACATCGAGAGCAACTCGATCTTGAGCTTCGTCATGGCCAAGCCGCTGCACGCCGGCAAGCGCGCGTACGTACCGGCGGCCCTCGACGTCCCGCACAGCTGGACCTCGATCAACGACGTGGCGCGGATGCTGGTCACGGTCGCCACCGACGAACGGGCCTGGGGCCGCGCCTGGCACGTGCCGACCAACGACCCGCTCACCGTCCGAGAGCTGGCGCAGCGGTTCGTCGAGGTGGCCGGCGCCCCGGCACCGCCCAAGCTGACCGCGATGCCGTACGCGGCGCTCTGGACCGCGGGCGTGTTCAACCCCTTCATCCGCGAGCTGCGCGCGACCCGCTACCAGTTCGTCCGCCCCTTCGTCCTCGACTCGACGCTCGCCCGCACGACGTTCGGACTCGAGCCGACCGCGATCGACGAGGCGTTGCGGAGCGCACTGGCAGGGCTGCGAGCAGAGACAACTGCTTCCCGTTAAGGAAAGAGGCAGCCGCGTACGGGACGCTGGCCTCGGGCCCGATGGACCCGAGCAGCACCCGGCGATCGCGGCGGCGACGACCGCGCTCCGACGCGAGGACACGCAGCCTGCGGGAGACGCAGACGGGCCGTTGCGGCCTCACCTCCCATCTCTCACACGTACGTGTGATCAACACTGCACGTACGTGCAAGCATCACCGCATGCGCACGACAGTCGAGTTCGATGCTGACACGGCGGCTGCAGTCGAGGAGATGAGCCGCAACGACGGCATCGGGGTAAGCCAGGCGGTGAACGAGCTCATCCGCCGGGGGATGCTCCCGCGCCCCGGGGTCCAGCCCTTCGAGCAACACCGGCGAGCACTCGGTCTCAAGGTCGACGTCTCGAACCTGGCCCAGGCGCTCGAGGATCTCGGCGGTCCTGAGGCGCGTTAGGTGCTGGTCGACGTGAATATCGTCTGTACGCGGTCGACGAGGACAGCTCGTTCCACGCGGTGGCTCGGGAGTGGCTCGAGGCGGCCCTCAACGGTCCACGACGCGTCGGGATCCCCTGGGCATCGCTGACCGCGTTCGTGCGGATCGCGACGCATCCACGAGCGTCGCGGAATCCGTTGTCGCCGGCCGAGGCCTGGCAGTGCGTGGACGAGTGGCTCGATGCACCGGCGACATGGGTGCCTGCACCTGGCCGCGGTCACCGGGAGATCCTCGGAAGTCTGGTCCGAGACCTCGATCTCCGCGGCAACCTGGTCTCCGACGCCGCGCTCGCCGCGCTCTGCATCGAGCACGGGCTGGAGGTCATCAGCGCGGACTCCGACTTCGCGCGTTTCACCGAGATCTCCTGGCGCAATCCCGTGAGCCGCTGAGCGCCTGTCCTCCGCTGGAGGCGGTCTCCCTACGACCGTGCGAGGACCGGTGGACCGGTGGCAGGACCAACCCGGACCTGGCTGACTGGTCCACAAGAAGGGTCGCGATCGCCGAGGCGCTCCGCCGCAGGTCGGCTGATGATCCCGACAGACGAGGCGCCTTCCGCAGAGCAGTGTTGGCTGTGCCGGCCCGACCTGGCCGTCGCGGTGAGTCTTACGAATCGCGTACGACCCGCCGGGCCGGCCTCACCCGTGCAGATGATGGGTAGATTCCGGCAGCATGGATGTGATTACTCGGCTGGACGACGTCCTGCCGCTCGCCGCTGCCGACGCTGACGCGACCGACCGCGAGGGGCAGTTCCCGCAACGAACGGTGACCGCCCTGGGCGAGTCCGGCCTGCTCGGGCTGACGCTCTCGCCCGAGGTCGGCGGGCTCGGTGCCGGACCGGTCGAGTTCGTCGACGTGACATCCAGGCTGGCAGCCGTCTGCGGGTCCAGCGCCATGGTCTATCTCATGCATGTCGCCGCGGCCCAGGTGGTGGCCGCGGCCCCGCCACCGGGGGACCCGGAGGCCACCGCCCGGCTTGCCTCCGGCGAGTGGCTGGGCACGCTGGCGTTCAGCGAGAAGGGGTCACGGAGCCACTTCTGGGCGTCGACCTCGCACGCGACACCCGAGGGCGACGGCAGTGTGCGGGTCAAGGCGTCGAAGGGCTGGGTCACCTCAGCCGAGTTCGCGGGGCTCTACGTGCTGAGCTGCCTCGCGCCGGACGACCAGAGCCCGACGGACACCAACCTGTACGCCGTGCCGACGGGGCACCCAGGTCTGACGGTGTCCGCAGGGTGGGACGGACTCGGACTGCGCGGCAACGCCTCCTCGCCGATGGAGTTCGACGCGGTGCTGGACGAGCAGCAGCGGCTCGGTGGCCGAGGTGACGGGTTCGGCCTGATGATGCAGGTCGTCCTGCCGTGGTTCAGCCTCGGCAACGCCGCTGTCAGCCTGGGGCTGGCCCGTGGAGCCCTCGACGCCGCAGTCAGCCACGCCGCCGGCACCCGGTTCGCGCACCTCGACTCGCGCCTCGCCGACCTGCCGACCATCCGAGCCCGGCTGGCGCAGGCGTCGATCGAGCTCGAGGCTGTCACGGCCTACGTCAAGGACACCGCCGCACGGGTAGCCGCTGCTGACGAAACTGTCATGCTCGCTGTCCTCGGGGCGAAAGCGGCAGCCAACGAGGCGGCGCTCCACGTGACAGACGCCGCGATGCGGGTCTGCGGCGGTGCGGCGTTCTCCCGGCACCTCGGCATCGAGCGCGCCTTCCGCGACGCCCGCGCGGGCTACGTCATGGCGCCGACCGCAGACGTGCTCTACGAGTTCTACGGCCGAGCCCTGTGCGGGCTCGAGCTGTTCTGAGGGAGAGATTGATGGACGAGCTCGTCATCGGCGCTGTTGCGTACACGGCCAACGTGGTGCCGATCTGGGAGGGCATCCGCGACTACTTCCGTGACTCGCCGGTGCCGATCGACTTCGTGCTCTTCTCCAACTACGAGCGGCAGGTCGACGCGCTGGTCGACGGTCAGGTCGATCTCGCCTGGAACACGAACGTCGCGTACGTACGAACGGTGCGCCGGACCGACGGGTCCTGCCGAGCCCTGGCCATGCGCGACACCGACCTGACGTTCCAGACGCTGTTCGTCGCCCGAGCCGGCAGCGGGATCGCCGGGCTGCCGGACCTCCGGGGCCGACGGGTCGCGCTGGGCTCGCGCGACTCGGCGCAGGCCCGCATCCTGCCGGCGTACTACCTGCAGGAGGCCGGGCTCGAGGCTCGGGACGTGACGGTCCTCCCGTTCGACTCCGACGTCGGCAAGCACGGTGACACCGGCAGGTCCGAGCTCGACGCGCTCCGCGCCGTGCTCGACGACGAGGCCGACGTGGCCGCGATGGGGGTGACGACCTGGGCGGGGCTGCAGGCCGGCGACCTCGCGCCCGGCGCGCTCGAGGTGGTGTGGACATCACCTGAGTACTGCCACTGCAACTTCACCGCGCTCGACACGCTCGATCCAGCGATCTCCGAACCGTGGGTCGAGCACCTGCTCGCCATGGACTGGGACAACCCGGCACACCGACCGATCCTGGAGATGGAGGGTCTGCGGCGCTGGGTGCGCCCGGAGCTGGCCGGCTACGAGTCGCTGTTCGCCGCGATGGACCAGCCGACGGGCGCGGCAGCGGACGAGACGGACACGGCGGCCCGCACGCCGCGATGACTGTCCGGCTGCTCCTGGACCTGGCCGACGCCGTCGGCCGGGTTGCCGACGGCCGGACGGTGAAGGTGCCGGTGGAGACCGACGACGGTGCCGCCCTCGCCGCGCGCTGGTGCGAGAAGACCGGCCACACGTTTCTCACCTGGCGCGGCGACCACGTCGAGCTGCGACGCGGCCGGACAGCGGAGCCAACCGATGAGATCCCCGCCGCCGAGTGGCCGGCGCGGCGACTGTGGCTCTACGCGAACTTCGACTGCAACCTCGCGTGCAGCTACTGCTGCGTGTCCTCGTCGCCGAGGACGCCCCGCCGGGAGCTCGGCCTCGAGCTCGTACGGCAGATCGTCGCGGAGGCGCCGGCGGTCGGCGCACGGGAGTTGTACGTGACCGGTGGCGAGCCGTTCTTGCTACCCGACATCGCCGACGTGCTGCGCGCTTGCGCCGACGTCCTGCCAACCACCGTGCTCACCAACGCCATGCTGTTCCGCCGACTCCGGCTGGCCGCTCTGGAGTCGCTGCCGCGTGATGGCGTCACGCTGCAGATCAGCCTCGATTCCGCCACCGCGGAACTCCACGACCGTCAACGCGGTGCTGGCGCGCACGCGCGGGCGCTGGCCGGCATCGCCACCGCGCTCGATCTCGGATTCCGGGTCCGAATCGCTGCCACGCTCGACGGCGGTCAAGGCGCCGAGGAGCGAGACCTGCACGAGCTGTGCGACCGGCTCGGCATCCCGCCCGCCGACCGGCTGATCCGGCGGATCGCGATGGAAGGGGCCGCGACGACCGGACTCGTGATCACCCGCGAGAGCCTGGTGCCCGAGATCTGCCTGACCGCCGACGGTGTCTACTGGCATCCCGTGGGCGCGACCGACCCCAAGATGCTCGTCACGACGCAGTTGCTGCCGCTCTCGCAGGCAGTCGATGCCGTGGTCCTCGAGTACCAGGGCTACCGGCGACGCCACGACGAGGTCGCCCTCAGCTTCCCCTGCGCCTGAGCCCGGCCCGAAACTTCACCGAAGGGATGGCACGTCGATGGCGAGCAATGGATTGAGCGCCCGGCTCGATACCTCGACGGACGCAATCACCCGGGCAGCGCCGGCTGTGCTCAGGGTGACCGCGGGCCTGCTCTGGCTCTCGAACGTGACCTGGAAGGTGCCACCGGACTTCGGCGAGTCAGCCGACGGCTGCGGGGGGCTCTGCGCGTTCGTCCAGCGCGGCGTCGACTACCCGGTCGCACCGGTCTACCCGTGGGTTCTGGAGACCCTGGTCCGCCCGAACCTGGCGGTCTTCGGCTGGGCCGTGCTGCTGACCGAGTTCCTGCTGGCTGCGCTGCTGCTCTCCGGGACCCTCACCCGGATCGCGGCGGTCGTCGGGTTCGGGCAGAGCATCGCGATCGGCCTCTCGATCGCCAACTCACCGGACGAGTGGTACTGGTCGTACGCCCTGATGGCCGCTCTGCACCTCGCGGTGTTCGCGACCGCGGCCGGCTGGCGACCAGCGCTCGACGCCCGGCGCCGGGCACTCGTAGCCGGGGTGGTGGCGGGATACGGGCTGATCGTCATCATCGCGAACGTGAA
>JBBJMF010000140.1:0-5282 GCA_037719575.1 Nocardioidaceae bacterium | reverse complement strand
TGCGGGCATCGACCCAGCCGAGCAGCAGGCAGACCGCGACCAGGTAGGCCCAGGCGCCGAGCACGGGCGTCCAGCCGACCTGCCAGCCCACGAGGCTGCCGAAGGCGGCCCCCGCGACGGCCAGCCCGGCCGCCAGGTGAGGGGTGCCTGCCACCTTCTCGTACGTCGGCCGAGGCGGACCGGACGGCTCCGACTCCGGTTCACGCAGCCTGGCGATGAGCAGGGGGCCGGCCAGGCCGGTGGCCGCCCCGACCAGGCCCGTCAGGGTGGCGGCGAGCAGATCCCACGACACAAACCCGCAGCCTAGCCCGCGCACCCAGCCCGGCTCCGACTCTCACACCTCCCCTGTGGACACCGACCATCCGGCCCTCGTGGCGCACCATCCGACCCTCGTGGCGCACCATCCGACCCTCGTGTCGCACCATCCGACCCTCGTGGCGCACCATCCGCTTGTTGCCGCGTGTCTCGTGCGCTGTCGGCCGGTGACCCCGAGCGGCACCGGGACGGATGGTCCACCACAACCGGCGGATCGTCTGAAACGCCGGACGGATGGTCCACCACAACCGGCGGATCGTCGGGAACGGTTACCGTGGCCGTCAGGAGCTACGCTCCCGTCGCGCCAGCTCCGCCAGTCCGGACGCTCTCATCCGCTCAACCGGTGCGGGCGCCAGCCCCGTCATCAGCTCGACCTGTCGGACCGCTTGATGCAGCAGCAGGTCTAGACCCTCGACGACTGACAGACCGAGCCGTCGCGCCTCCCACACCAGCGGAGTTGCCAATGGCCCATAGGCTACGTCGGTTACGGCGGCAACCCGGTCGACGAGCGTGTCGAGCACAGGCTCGAGAGAACCGACGGCGGAGGCTGGAAGGGTCGAGACCAGCAGGTCCACGTTCCCGAGCCCTCCGATGTCAGACCAGTCCCGCACCGCCCCGGCGAGTCCCAGCCGGTCGGCAAGCGACGCCACGACGTTGGCGTTGACGAGCGAGCGAGCGAGCACCGTCACCCTCCGCGCTCCCATCTCGGCGAGCGCTGCCACTGCAGAACGCGCCGTGGCCCCGCTGCCCAGCACGACCGCAGTGTCCACATCCGTGATGCCAGCTTCCTGCCAGGCGGACACGAAGCCCGGCACGTCCGTGTTGAGCCCGACGAGCTCGCCGGCGGGCTCGGCAAGCACCGTGTTGGCCGCCCCGACCATCCGTGCCTGTTCACTGACGCTCGAGCACAGACCGATCACCGCGCTCTTCAGCGGCATCGTCAGCGACAGCCCGCGCCACTCGCTCCCGAGACCGGCCAGGAAGGCCGGCAGGCCGACTTCGTCGACGTCGTGGGCGTCATACACCCAGTCGAGCCCGAGCGCCTCGTAGGCGGCGCGATGCAGCGTCGGTGACAACGAGTGCGCGATCGGGCTGCCGAGCACCCCGCAGCGCCGACGCATCCGGTCAGCAGGCCTTCGAGGTCTGGCAGTACTCGTGCAGGAGACCCACGTTGTGCAGGTGCTCCGCGTAGGACGTCGCGAAGCGGCTGTCCCCGGTCCGCAGGTTCACCGTGACGAAGTACCGCCAGCTGCCCTTGGCGGGGTTCAGCGCCGCCTTCAGAGCGGACTCCCCCGGTGAGTCGATCGGGGTCGGCGGCAGCCCGGTCAGCGTATAGGTGTTGTACGGCGTGACGAGGTCGCGGAGCTGGTCCGTGGTCTGCACCACTCCCCTGCTGTCGACGGCGTAGTGCAGCGTGGAGTCGAGCTGCAGCGCCATGCCGTCCTGCAACCGGTTGTAGATGACCCGCGCGACCTTCGGCATGTCCTGGGGCCGGCTCGCCTCCGCCTGCACCAGGCTGGCGACGATCACGACCTCGGTCGCGCTCATGTGCAGGGCCTCGGCCCCCGCCGTCAGCTCGACCTCGGTCGCCGCCTCCTCGAATCGCGCGGTCATCTCCCTCAACAACCCGGCTGGTGTCGTCCCGGGCGTGACCGAGTAGGTGGCCGGATAGAGGTAGCCTTCCGCGTCGTTCTTCGCGTACGACGGCAGACCCAGCGCCTGCATATCGGCGAAGGCGGCCCCCACCTTGGCGGCCGTGAACTTCGTGTGGGACACGATGAGGTCGAGGATCTCCTTCGCCCGCAGGCCTTCGGGCACCGTGACCCCGGTATTGATCTGCGAGTCCGGGTCGAGCATGCGCGTCAGCGCCCTGGCGCCCGACATCTGCAGCCGCATCCGGTAGTAGCCCACCTGGATCGTCAGCGAGCGGTCGTCCTCCCTCGCCGCGTCAGCGAACGCCTGCACGCTCTTCACGACATCGGCCTTCTCCAACGTCGCACCGATGTCCGACGCCGTGTCGCCGCTCTTCACCTGCACGACGACGGAGCCATGGCCACCACCGCTGTAGTCCGGAGCATGTGTGGAGGCTAGCCAACCCTTCATGACTTCGACCCCCTTGACGTAGGCGAAGAAGCCGATGCCCACGATGATCGCGAGTGCGACGAGGGCGGCGAGGCAGCCGCGGATCCTCTTGGGTCCCGAGCGTTGCCCGGTACTCGTGCCGGTGCCGAGGCCGAGGTCGCTCACGGGTCTCGCCTCACTTCCGATCCGGGTGGGACCCCCGTCGTGCGTTCGGAGTCGAGCGCGTGCTGCAAGATGACGACCGCGGCCGCCTGGTCGACCACGGCCCGTTGTCTCGGCCCCTTTCGGCCGCCGTCGCGCAGGACCCGCTCCGCGCTCACCGTAGTCAACCGCTCGTCGCTCAGGCGAACCGACACGTCGAGCCCGCGGCTGCCGATCTCGTCGGCGAGGCGGGCTGCGAAGGCACTCGCCTTGTCCGCCGCCGCTCCCCTGGACCCCGACAGGGACAGCGGCAGCCCGACGACGACCTCGACGGCGCCGAGCTGCTCGGCCAGGTCGAGGATCCGGGCGAGGTCACCGCTCCCACGGCGCACCGTCTCCACCGGAGTGGCGAGCACCGCGTCGGGTTCGCACGCGGCTACCCCGACGCGGACCTCACCCACATCGACGCCCAGCCGGACACCTGGCCGGAGCTCCACGGTCACTCGATGGTCACGTGACCGGCCCACCATCGGAGGGGACGCCGCCCAGGCCGTCGACGATCGCCCGCTCGACCCGCGCCAGCGCCGTCGCGGCCGCTGTCGCGTCAGTGCCGCCTCCCTGCGCGACGTCGTCCTTGCCACCGCCGCTCCCGCCCAGCGATCCCGCCGCGACTTTGACCAGCGCCCCGGCCCGCAGACCCGCCTCGCGGGCCCGGTCGTTGACGGCGACCACGACCGACGGCTTGCCGTCCGTCGTGCCCACCAGGGTCACCACACCGGGCCGCTCGGGTGCCAGCCGCCCCCGGACGTCGAGCGCGAGCGTCCGGACATCGGTGGTGCCGGCTCCGTCGACCAGCTTGCCGACGTACGACGCGCCGCTGACGTCGACAGCACCAGCAGCGAGGTCGCCGGCCCGCGACAGCAGGACCTCGGCGCGTGACCTGGTCAGCTCTTTCTCCGCCGCTCGCACCCGGTCGAGCAGCTCGCCGACCCGTCCGACCAGGTCGCCCGGCTGGGCCTTGAGCAGCTCGGAGAGGTCACGGACGAGCCTGCGCTCCCGGGCCAGGTAACGGAAGCCCTCGAGCCCGGTCACCGCCTCGACCCGCCGGTTGCCGGAGCCGACCGACGACTCCGATGTCACGACGACGGTGCCGATCTGGGCCGAGCGGCTGACGTGGGTGCCGCCGCAGAGCTCGCGTGACCACTCGCCGCCGATCTCGACGACGCGCACCCGCTCCCCGTAGGTCTCCCCGAAGAGCGCCAGCGCGCCGGCTGCCTGCGCCTCCGGCAGGGTCATCAGCGTCGCCGAGACCGGAAGGTCCTTGCGCAGCGCCTCGTTGGCGACATCCTCGACGTCACGGACCTGGGTCTCGGTGAGGGCGGATCCCCAGCCGAAGTCGAGGCGGAGGTAGCCGGGTCGGTTGTAGGAACCGCTCTGCAGGGCGGTGGGCCCGAGCACCTGCCGCAGAGACGCATGCACGACGTGGGTGCCGCTGTGGGCCTGGCAGGCGCCCAGCCGCCACTGCGGGTCGACCTGCGTCTGGACCGTGGAGTCGCGGTGGAGACTGCCCGTGACGATCCGCACCTGGTGGACGACAAGTCCGCGGACCGGGCGCTGGACGTCAAGCACCTCCGCGGTCCCCCCGTCCCAGCTGAACGACCCTGCGTCGGCGTTCTGCCCGCCGGACTCGGCATAGAACGGCGTACGGTCGAGGATCACCTCGCCGACATCACCGACGCCCAGCTCGTGCGTCGCGCTGCCCTCCCGCAGCATCGCCACGACCCTCGACTCCGTCGACAGCGCCTGGTAGGCCTGCCAGTCCGTCGGCCCGGCGGTGTCGAGCACCTCCCGGTAGGCACTGAGATCGGCGTGCTGGCCCTTCTTGGCCCTCGCGTCTGCCTTCGACATCGCCCGTTGCTCGGCCATCAGCTGTCGGAAGCCGACCTCGTCGACCGACAGCCCTTGCTCGGCCGCCATCTCCAGCGTCAGGTCGATCGGGAACCCGTAGGTGTCGTGCAGCGCGAACGCGTCGCTGCCCGACAAGGTGACGTCGCCTGCGCTGCGGGTCCGGGTGGCTGCCAGGTCGAACATCGTCGTCCCCGAGCGCAGGGTCTGGCGGAACGCCTGCTCCTCCGCGTACGCGACCGCCGAGATCCGGTCCCACTGCGTGTCGAGCTCCGGGTAGGAGCGGCGCATCATCTGGTAGGACTGCGGCAGCAGCTCCGGCAGCGTCGGCTCGTCGACCCCCAGCAGCTTCATCGACCTCACGACGCGGCGCAGGATGCGGCGCAGGACGTAGCCCCGCCCCTCGTTGCCGGGCGTGACCCCGTCGGAGATCAGCATCAGGCCGCTGCGCACGTGGTCGGCGACCACGCGCAACGAGATGTCGTCGGTGTGGTCGACGCCGTAGCGCCGCCCACCGAGCTCCGCCGCCCTCTCGAGGACAGGCGCCACCTCGTCGATCTCGTAGATGCTGCCCTTGGCCTGCAGGAGCATCGCCATCCGCTCGAGGCCCATCCCGGTGTCGATGTTCTTGGCAGGCAGGTCCTCGGCCACGTCGAAGTCGTCCTTTGCGCGGACCGCACTGAGCCGTACCTGCATGAAGACAAGGTTCCAGAACTCCAGGTAGCGATCACCGGCCTTCTCGATGTCGCCCTCGGGGCCGAAGTCGGGTCCGCGGTCCAGGAAGAGCTCCGAGTCGGGACCACCCGGGCCAGGTATCCCCATGTGCCAGTAGTTGTCCA
>JBBJMF010000058.1:0-17835 GCA_037719575.1 Nocardioidaceae bacterium | reverse complement strand
CCTCGGCCGACACCGAGGCGGCAGCGGTCGGCCCATCCGAAGGCTCGGAGCCGGCGTCTGGCGCATCGCCCTCGACGCGTCGCCGGCGCTCCCGGGGCGGGCGCAACCGCCGGAAGTCCTCCGAAGCGGCGCCCTCGGACGAGGTCGACGGCTCGCCGGACGGCCAGACCTCGGACCGGCAGGGCGTGGGTTCCGGATCAGCGGCGGACTCTTCGGGCGCGGAGACCGCGGCAAGCCCGAAGACGAAAAAGCCGTCCAGCAAGAAGTCCGCGGCAAAGAAGTCTTCAGGTGAGGCGGCCTCGGAAGCCTCGCCAGCCGACCAAGATGGCGACGCCAAGGAGACCGACGACGATGGGTCCACCTCGTCGTCCTCGCGTCGCCGGCGGCGTCGTCGTCGCAGTGGAGACGGCCCGGGCGACGCGAGCGACGCTCCGGACACGGTCGTCAAGGTGCGCGAGCCTCGTCCGGCGTCGGAGTCGATCACCAGCGTCCAGGGCTCAACGCGGATGGAGGCCAAGAAGCAGCGCCGCCGGGAGGGCCGCGAGGCGGGTCGCCGCCGGGCGCCGATCCTGAGCGAGTCGGAGTTCCTGGCTCGTCGCGAGTCGGTCGAGCGGGTCATGGTGGTGCGCCAGCACGCCGACGTCACGCAGATCGCCGTACTCGAGGACGACGTGCTCGTCGAGCACTACGTCGCCCTCGAGACGCAGAGCTCGCTGATCGGCAACGTCTACCTGGGGCGGGTGCAGAACGTGCTGCCCAGCATGGAGGCGGCGTTCATCGACATCGGCAAGGGCCGGAACGCCGTCCTGTACGCGGGCGAGGTCAACTGGGACCTGATCGGCGACCGCAACCAGCCCCGTCGCATCGAGAACGCCCTCAAGTCGGGTCAGCAGATCCTGGTCCAGGTCAGCAAGGACCCAGTAGGCCACAAGGGCGCGCGGCTGACCAGCCAGATCAGCCTGCCGGGTCGCTACCTCGTCTACGTGCCGGGCGGCGGCTCGAGTGGCATCAGCCGGAAGCTTCCCGACACGGAACGCAACCGGCTCAAGAACCTGCTCAAGGAGATTCTCCCCGACGAGTCGGGCGTCATCATCCGAACCGCCGCCGAAGGTGCGAGCGAGGAGGAGCTCACCCGCGACGTCACGCGACTTACGTCGCGGTGGGACGAGATCGAGCAGAAGGTCAAGGGCGGCAAGGCGCCGGCGCTGCTCTACGCCGAGCCCGACATCACGCTCAAGGTGGTCCGCGACCTCTTCACCGAGGACTTCGCCAAGCTCGTCGTGTCCGGCGACGAGGCGTGGGAGATCGTCAACGACTACGTGTCGTACGTCGCACCGGACCTCACCGAGCGGCTCGAGAGGTACGACGGAGACGGCGACGTGTTTGCCGACTACCGGGTCGACGAGCAGATCGCCAAGGCGCTGGAGCGTAAGGTGTGGCTTCCGTCGGGCGGTTCGCTGGTCATCGACCGGACCGAGGCGATGACCGTGGTCGATGTCAACACGGGCAAGTTCACCGGGTCCGGCGGCAACCTCGAGCAGACCGTCACCGCGAACAACCTGGAGGCTGCCGAGGAGATGGTCCGCCAGCTTCGGCTGCGAGACATCGGCGGCATCATCGTCATCGACTTCATCGACATGGTGCTCGAGAACAACCGTGACCTCGTGCTGCGCAGGCTCGTCGAGTGTCTCGGGCGGGACCGGACCCGGCACCAGGTTGCCGAGGTCACGTCGCTCGGCCTCGTCCAGATGACGCGAAAGCGCATCGGCACCGGGCTGGTCGAGGCGTTTAGCGTGCCGTGCGAGCACTGCCACGGCCGCGGCGTGGTGATCGAGGGTGAGCCGGTCAGGAGCCGGAGTGACGACCAGGGCCAGGACGGACGTCCCTCGTCCAAACGCTCGAGCGGCCGTCAGCGGGGCGGGGCCAAGAGCGACCCTCAGGGAGAGCGGACCGACCCACTTGCCGCGGAGCGGCACAGCGCCGCAGCCGCGGCCACCGCCGCGATCGCGGCTGCACTGCACCCGGAGACCAAGCACCACGTCGAGCCCGGTGATGTCGCCGCGATCGAAGCAACCGATGCAATCTTGAGCCTTGCGATGCCGGGTGATCCCGTGCGAGCCGACGAGTCGCCCGCGCCGGAGCCCCCGACGAAGGGCGCCAAGACGAAGAAGACCAGCCCGACCAAGAAGCCGGCCGCCAAGAAGCCGGCCGCCAAGAAGCCGGCCGCCAAGAAGCCGGCCGCCAAGAATGCGACCGGCACAGCCAAGAAGTCCGCAGCCAAGAAGTCCACGGCTAGGAAGGGGACCGACCTGGTGAGCGGTCCCACGCCAGAACCGGTGAGCGTCTCCTCGTAGGCCGCAGCGGCCCGACGACCCGACGCGCCGATTGCCTCCACGGATAGCCTCCCCCGAGGGCGTTTGCCTGGCTCGCCACGCGAGCACCCCCTAGGCCACGCAGATCTGCCTGGCAGAGGGGGTAGTTGGGTGGCTCGCCGGCTAGTACCCCGACTCATGTCAGGTTGCGGGGTGATTCGTTGACTCATCCTGTCTTTGCCGCGAGAGATAGATCGCGTTCTGTCTGTTGCTCGCTCAGGCAGGCAACCTTGCAGGCGTGGTAGACGTCTACCAGAGGGGATGTCACATCGGGAGGCAAGGATGCGGCCACGAGTTCCGACTCTCGAGCGCGCCCGAGTCGAAGGAGTCTTGAGAGCGCCCGTCGCAGCGTTTCTCGTGCTCTTCAGCCTCTGCGCCTGCGGGGCACAGGGTGGAGGGCTTCCTCGGGGTCTCGCCGCCAACTCACACGCTCAAGAGAACTCTGGTATCGCGACGATGAGCGCACAGGACGACGCAAGGGAGAAGCAGCGCCTGTCTGACTACATGGATCGCGTGAATGACGGTGACCCCAATCCTAGCGGGCCATCCAAGCCGCCTGAGACGCTCGAACCGACATCTACAGAAGCGCCTGAGTTTCCCATCCAGTTCCAACGCGATACCCACGAGGCCCCGATTTCAACCGCAGAGTTCTTAGCGACGGGTTTCCTGACAAACGTGTTTGCGGGTCACGCCACCATTGTTTACTTCGGAGAGAGCGGTTATGGGCCCGACGGGGACGCTAAGCAGCACGCGGAGGTCTGGGTCGAGGTCGTCGAGAGTGGCGAGATTCAAGCCGACAAGTTCATTTCGTACGATGACCCTAGTCCGCTCCACGTCAAGTCACCGGCCGACGACGGTGTGGTCACGGTGTACGACGACAGTCGGGAGTTCACCATCGACGTCGTTGCGATCGTGAAGGACATGGTGGGGTGAGGCTCATCTCGTTCGGACGTGTCGAACCGGGGCCGCCGGGCGTTTGCCACCCGAATTTCACCAGGGGTGAGGCGAAGGGGGCAAACCGGCCTGCAACTGTGGCGTTTTGACCGGTGGCGGGGGTGCTCCGTAGACTTGGCTCGCGGTATGCGCGCTGCATGCCTTGGCTTCGCGCCTCCTGGCGCGGTTTGTGAGGGTGAATCCGGCGTACCAGGTCGGAGAACCGTCACGCTAGATGAACTTCCAACGAGAAAGCGAGCTCGCGGTGTACGCGATCGTGCGCAACGGCGGACGTCAGCAGAAGGTCGCGGTCGGCGACGTCATCGAGATCGACAAGCTGGACTGCACGCCGGGGGACAGCCTGTCGCTTGCCGCCGTGCTCGTCGTGGACGGTGCCGAGCTGACCACCGACACAGACGCCCTCGCCAAGGTGGACGTGCAGGCCGAGGTCGTAGGCCCCTCGAAGGGGCCGAAGATCCACATCCTGAAATACAAGAACAAGACCGGCTACCGCAAGCGTCAAGGCCACCGCCAGCACTACACCCGGGTCCGGGTCACGGCGATCGACACCACGTGATTGCTGACTCGGCAACCACCTGAACGAAGGCGACAGACATGGCACACAAGAAGGGTCTCGGCTCGAGCAAGAACGGCCGCGACAGCAACGCGCAGCGCCTCGGCGTCAAGCGCTTCGGCGGCCAGGCGGTCAACGCCGGTGAGATCATCGTGCGCCAGCGCGGCACCCACTTCCACCCGGGCACGAACGTCGGACGCGGCAGCGACGACACCCTGTTCGCCCTGATCGAGGGCAGCGTGGAGTTCGGCACCCGTCGCGGGCGCCGGGTCGTCAACATCGTCCCAGCGACGAGCTGAGCCGGAGCCGCCGCTCCACCCCACGCGATGGCTGTGCCGACGTTCGTCGACCGAGTGGTCCTGCACGTCGCCGGGGGCAAGGGCGGTGGTGGTGTTGCGTCGGTCCACCGGGAGAAGTTCAGGCCCCTGGGCGGCCCCGACGGCGGTAACGGCGGCCATGGCGGGGACGTCGTCCTGCGCGTGGACCCCGACGTCACCACGCTGATCGACTACCACCACGAGTCCCACCGCAACGCCGGCAACGGCACGCCGGGCATGGGTGACAACCGGTCCGGCTCCAACGGGGCGTCGATCACGCTGCCGGTGCCGGACGGAACGATCGTCTCCACCCTCGACGGTGAGCTGGTAGCCGACTTGGTCGGCGCCGGCACAGAGCTCGTCATCGCCGCGGGCGGTCGCGGCGGCCTTGGCAACGCCGCCCTCGCCTCCAAGTCCCGCAAGGCTCCGGGTTTCGCCCTGCTCGGGGAGGCCGGCGAGGCGCGGACTGTCGTGCTCGAGCTCAAGGTCGTCGCCGATGTCGGCCTCGTTGGCTATCCCAGCGCCGGCAAGTCCAGCCTCGTCGCGTCGGTGTCTCGGGCCCGGCCCAAGATCGCGGACTACCCGTTCACCACGCTCGTCCCCAACCTGGGGGTCGTGACGGCCGGTGACACGACGTACACGGTCGCCGACGTCCCCGGGCTCATCGAGGGAGCGAGCGAGGGGCGCGGACTCGGCCACGACTTCCTCCGTCACATCGAGCGGTGTACGGCGCTCGTGCACGTGGTCGACTGCGCCACGGCCGAGCCCGGCCGTGACCCGCTCAGCGACCTCGACGTGATGGAGGCGGAGCTCGCGGCGTACGGCGGGCTCGAGGACCGTCCTCGCCTGGTCGCCCTCAACAAGATCGACGTGCCCGAGGCGCGCGAGCTGGCCGACATGGTCCGCCCCGAGCTGGAGGCACGCGGCCTCGGCGTCTTCGAGATCTCCGCGGCGAGCCATGAAGGGCTCAGGGAGCTCACGTTCGCGATGGCCGGGGCTGTCGCCGCGGCGCGGGCGGCGCGCGACATGGCGCCGCCGACCCGGATCGTGCTGCGGCCGAGGGGTGACGCCGACGCCGAGTTCAGCGTGCGCGAGGAGGCAGGCGCCTGGCACGTGCGCGGCGAGAAGCCCCAGCGGTGGGTCAGGCAGACCGACTTCGGCAACGACGAGGCGGTGGGCTACCTGGCCGACCGGCTGAACCGGCTCGGAGTGGAGGAGCGGCTGGTCGCGCTGGGAGCGAAGGTGGGCGACGACGTCGTCATCGGTGACGACGACAACGCCGTGGTCTTCGAGTTCGACCCGCAGGTGCAGGCGGGCGCCGAGACGCTGCTCGGCCGACGCGGACAGGACCCCCGACTCAACAGCCGATGACATCCAACGGACACCAGATGACCCAATCTGCTGACCGTCGCGCCGTCACCCGGCAGACTTGGGCCGTCGTGCGAACGTCGTACGCGAAGTCCCCGACCGCACACCAGAGCCGGAGCTGCGATGACCATCGAGACCCCACTGTGGCATGTCACCGTCACGGTCGGGGGAGGGCCTCAGGACCTGTCCATGACGCACGCCGCGCTGCAGAGGCTGATGGGCGAGCGTCCGTTCATCCACTCGCTGCGCTACGGCGAGAGCCGCGCCGAGGTGTGCTACTGGGAGGAGTCGCCCGACATGGTCGACGCCGCCTCGCTGGCCCTTCGGTTGTGGACCGAGCATCGTGCGACGGCCGATCTTCCGGACTGGAGGATCGTCGGCCTGGAGGTCGTCGACAAGGAGACCTACCAGCTTCGTGAGACGCCACCGCCGCTGAATGTGGCGGGAGTCGTGCCTCGCCGGTTCTAAGCGCCTCCGTTCGCCTGCAGCTTGCCCGCTCGGACAACCAGCCCAGTCGCAGACGAACGGTCGTGGTGCCGCTAGCCTTGGCGCATGTCGTCCCTTACCGCGCAAGCCGTCGACCGCGAGCACGAACTCCCGATGCCGCCGATGGTGATGGGGCTGCTGATCTTCGTGTTCTTCTGCGTCGTGATGGCAGCGTTGCTGATGTTCGGCAAGGGACGGCCGCACAGCTGATGGTCCTGGTCGGATGACGCCCGGTCGCGTGACGCAGCGCGCTCGCCGAGTCGGGGTGATGGGGGGCACGTTCGATCCGATCCATCACGGCCACCTCGTGGCCGCCTCCGAGGTGCAGGCCTGGTTCGACCTCGACGAGGTAGTGTTCGTGCCCACCGGTCAGCCGTGGCAGAAGGCCGAGCGGGAGGTGTCGACGGCCGAGGACCGTTATCTGATGACGGTCATCGCGACGGCGTCCAACCCTCGCTTCTCGGTGTCCCGCGTCGATGTCGACCGGCACGGACCGACCTACACCATCGACACCCTGACAGACCTGACGGCGCAGCGACCGGGCGCGGAGCTGTTCTTCATCACCGGCGCCGACGCGCTCGCCCAGATCGTCACCTGGCAGGACGCCGAGAAGATCTTCGAGCTCGCTCGCTTCGTGGGCTGCACGAGGCCGGGTACGACGATCGACGAGACCACGCTCATGGGGCTGCCGCCCGACCGGGTGACGATCATCGAGGTGCCTGCGCTGGCGATCTCGTCGACGGAGTGCCGCGCCCGGGCCAGCGCCAACGAGCCGGTCTGGTATCTCGTGCCGGACGGCGTGGTGCAGTACATCGCCAAACGCAGGCTTTACCAGTCCGGACCACCCCCACCCAGCACGCCGACGGAGGACAACATTTCGTGACCGCAACCGACCGTGCGATCGAGCTCGTCAGGACTACCGCCGAGGCGGCGTCGGACAAGCTCGCCGACAACATCATCGCCTTCGACGTCTCCGACCAGCTCATCATCACCGACGCATTCGTGCTCTGCTCGGCGCCGAACGACCGGCAGGTGCGGTCAATCGTCGACGCCATCGAGGAGCGGCTCCGCGCTGTCGGCGCCAAGCCGGTACGCCGCGAGGGCGAGCGAGACGGTCGGTGGGTGCTGATCGACTACGGCGACATCGTCGTGCACGTGCAGCACGAGGAGGAGCGGCTCTACTACTCGCTCGAGCGGATCTGGCGCGACTGCCCGGTGATCGCGCTGCCTGAGACGGTCACGAGCGGCCAGGGCGGCGCAGGGCGCGATGCGGGGTCGAGCGGGTCGGGCGGCGGGGGAGACGCCAGCAGGTGATCCCGCGCGACATCTGGGCACCTGGCAGGCCAGGCACCCGTCGCCTCGTGCTGTGGCGTCACGGCCGAACGGAGTGGAACGCGGTCGGCCGGGCGCAGGGCCACGCCAACGTCTCGTTGGACGACGTCGGGCGGGCGCAGGCGGTCCGGGCGGCGCCGTTCCTCGCGACGTACGAGCCGGCCTTCGTCTGGTCGAGCGACCTGGCCCGGGCGCGGGAGACCGCCGAAAGACTGATCGCGCTGCTCCCGACGGTCGAGCTCGTCCTGGACTCGCGGCTGCGTGAGTACGACGTGGGGATGCGCCAGGGACTGACGTTTCCCGAGTTCGAGGAGAGACACCCAGACATCTACCAGCGATTCGTGTCGGGAGCCGAGACGCAGGTTCCCGGCGCCGAGACGACCCCCCAGGTGTGCGCGCGGATGGTGGACGTGCTGAGTGAGGCCACCTCGGCCGTGGGTGAGGGACAGACTGGAGTCGTTGTCGGGCATGGGGCCTCCTTGCGAACCGGACTGCTCGCGTTCCTCGGCGTGCCCGTTGACCACGGTGAGATCCTCGCCGGCATGGCGAACTGCGCCTGGGCGGTGCTCGAACTTCGCGGTGGGCGAGGTTGGCAGGTCATCGACTACAACGCCCAGACGCTTCCCGAGCCGGTCGTGCTGGCCGACGACCCGCACGCCTGAGCCCCGCCCTCGGGATTCGTCGGGACTGCCGGTTCGTCTGCGGATCTGAGGGGTGGCGCCGCGGGTGCAGCGCAGACGAATCGCGAGGGTAAGGGGGATTTCGCGCTCTGTCGGGGGTTGGCTAAACTTCTCGGGGCCCGGACTCGTCCGCCGGGATCCGCACATCGCGGGGCTGTGGCGCAGCTGGTAGCGCACCTCCATGGCATGGAGGGGGTCAGGGGTTCGAGTCCCCTCAGCTCCACCAGAACGATGCAGGTCACTCCTCTTGTGAGAAGCTGCCACCAAACTTCGGCCCGAGCTTCGCCCCGACCACCGTGCCGCCGGCATCTTTCACCACGACCTGGACGCGGGGCGTCTTAACCCCGTTCAGCAGGTCGGCGATGTCGACGGACGTGCACTCTCCGCGGCTCCGGTTGAAGTAGACGTCCAGCGGCACGGGGTCCTCGATGACCCCGTCGAGTGTGTGGAAATTTGGCGCGGTCGAGGTCGGAGCGTCCGCAACAGCCGGTTGCCCTCGTCGTTCGCCATTTCCCGGACCCGCAACCCCTCCACGCACCACTCCTCCTGACCTCGATCAGGATCAGCCTCCGCGACCATTACCTTGAACTGGTGGACCTACAAGGCCAAGGTTTGCTGCAGCCGGCACGTGCCGCGACCGGCAACGTTCGCGTTGTCTCGACGGAGTCCGAATCGGTAATCGAGCCGTCGACCATGTGCGACTGGATCTCGCCAACGACCGGCCAAGACCGGGATGACGGTAGATCGCGGCATCAACAGCCAGCCGGCCACGACCTCGAGGCCCGCGATCAGCCATGGGTATCCAGGCCGTTGCGATCGAGCGCTGCTCGGATCTGGCTGAGCCACTCTGTGCCCAGCTGGCGCCCGTTTGGGAGTTGGTCGCCTCGATCCCAGCGCCACGTTGTGATCATCGCCAGCACGAGGATCCGGCACTCGCGTAGCAAGTCTTGATTGACACCCGGATAGTGCTCGCTGACTTCTTCGGGCGCATGGGCGAGGTCGAATTCGACAGGCCCACGGCAGCACGTCTCGAGGTCTATGAACAGCAGCCCGTTCTTCGTGGTGAGCACGTTGCCTGGGTGCGGCTCGCCGTGCAGTAGCTGCTCGGCGCCGCCGCGCTCGCCGATCACTCGTCTCAGGCTTCGTAACGTGTTGCCGAGGAGCTCCCGGTCCGCGTCGGCGAGCGCCGGAGTGTGGTCGCGGCTTGCCACGAGTTGTTGGGCCTGCTCGACTCGATCCGTGAAGTGCGGCGTAGGGACATCGACCTTGCGCATGCCGGCATGCAGCCGCTCGAGCGCATTGGCGTAGTCGGCTGGTGAGACCTCTCGAAGCGTCGCAGGTTCGTAGTAGGTCCACAGCGTGACCACGAAGCCATCACGCTCGTAGACGCGTGGCTCCACTCGAGGCTCGAGAGCAGCCACTGGGCTCCCGGATTCGGCGAGCCGTTGAGCAAGCTCGATTTCGAACTGTGCGACCTGATGCGCTACGGGTGCCACCCGGGCCAGGACGTCACAAGGCAGCAGACGCAGAGTGAGCTTGTTCGAGTCATGAAGAACGATCGCGTCGTCGACTGTCAGGTCAAGTGATGAGGCGGTCGACATGGCCGCAGCCATTGCACGCGGGACCTCTGACGCCTGCATCGTCTCCTGGCCCTGTCCCTTGCGCGCTGCTGTACTCTCCAAGCGGTTCGACGTGGGCACCATACCAAGTTGCCGATAGAGAGCCGCGGTGGCCCGACGGGCGGGGCGCGACAAAATCGGCGATCTGCCCCCTTCGGCTCCTCAGCCGACAACCGTCAAACAACGCAAACGATTCCGGGCACGGCACTAGAGCTTGCCGAGGGCTGTGGTGCCGGTCTGGTCGACGAGGTAGTAGTGGCGGTGGGGGGTGCGCCAGAGCCAGACTCCTGACTTGGGTTGGGTGACGGTCCACCCGGCGAAGGTCTTGATCCGGTGGTGTCGTCGGGTGAGCTTGCCGATCTTGGCGCGGTCGGTCTGACCCGGCGGCCCGCCGAGATCGATGGGCACGTAGGGCTTGGTGTGGTCGTTGTCTTGATGTCGGGACAGGCTGGTGGCGTAGGGGTGGTGGTCGGCGGGTTTCTCCTGCCCGATGGCCTCCGACATCCGCGGTGGCACCTCGTACCGGTCGACGGCGGGCATCGCGGCCACGTCGAGCACCGGTGTGACGGTGACGTTGGCGTGTTGTAGCCACTCCCGGACCTGGTCGGCGATGAGGGGTCCGATCTCTTCGACCCGCAGCACGCCCGCGCCGGCGTGCGGTTCACCGTTGAGGAGGGCGTCGATCTGCTGCTTGGTCAGGTGGTAGTAGAGGGTCGCGGAGCTGAACACGCACGGTCGCCGGTCGATGCCCTGTTCGATCTGCTCCGCGGTGGCCGGGTCGCCGGCCCGGCGGGCGGCGGCAGCATCAATCTGGGCCTTCCGCGCCGCTTCTGTCTTCGCGACCAGGGCCTGGGCCGCCTTCGGGTTCGCCAGGATCCCGACGGCTTTCGCGCGGCGCTGGTCGGGGCCGTCGGGGTCGCCGAGGATCTTCAACGCCCGCGAGATATCACGTCCAAAGCCTGGTCGAACGCTTTGAGGTCTCCGGCGGCTGCCTTGACGAACATCGACCCGTAGCCGTGCTCAACCGTGTCGTTGACCCAGACTCCGGTCTCGGCGGCGGCCAGCTCCGCATCGGACATTGCTTTCGGCGGGTCCGCGGCCAGGATCGCCGCGTCCACGATCGTCGACAGCCGCCGCCAGGGCAGGGTAGCGCCGAGATGACTGATCCGTCGGTCCACGCTGGCGGCGGCGTCTTTCGACAGGGCACGGGCGCGTTCGACGGTCTTGCGGGCGGCCCACACCGGCACGGCGCCGGTCTGGACGGCGGTCCACAGAAGGGGGAGCCGGTGCCGCAGGTCCAACCCGTCAGCCACCAGCCGCGATGCTGCCGTGTCGGACAGTGCGAAGACTGCACCGAGCTCGGCGGCCGCGAACTCGGCGACCTTCGGAGTGCCGTCGCCGCCCAACCGGACCAGCCGCTCCCCGCCCGGTGTCGTACCGGGGCTGTCGAGGACGCCGTGCAGGTCCGCCCAGTGCACCGCCAGCATCAGCTGCCGGACCTGCGCGTGGCGTTCCGCCTGCACCGTCGCGGCCGCCTCCGCCAGCGTCGAGTCGGCGTCCAGCCGGTCGACCTGACCTGCCGCATGAGTGCGTTCGATGTCGTCCAGCGCCGCCAACGCCCCGACCCGCTCCACGGGGTCCAGGCACATGCCGACCGCGTCCGGGTCGTCCGGCACACCGCACTCCACCGAACCACCAGGCTCGGCCGGGTCGGGCGGCGGTACCGGGGCGACAGGCGGATCGATTGTCTCGAACATGTGTTCGATCCTACCGTATCCCATCGACAACCTCATCCGCACAAGCCGTTATCCACAACGGAATCTGGCCATTCATCCAGGAGCAGGAACAGGTCCGCGTCGACATGCGTGATCTGGGTTAGCGAACGCGGGTCGCGCGTGGAATGAGGGTGGCAAGGTGAAGGGTTGCCGCTGACGCCGAGCGTCCGGCGTGGCGCTCGCGTCGTCACCGACAACCTGCCGAGGTCGCGGCTCGCCGTCGCGATCATCCTCGTCCTGCTGCTCGGCGTGGCCTCCGGACCTCTTGCGGCTCAGCAGATCACCGGTACGACGTACCTCCCGCTCGCCGGCTGAGGCTTCTGGGGTTGGAACGGGACGCGAGCCACCGGGCACATGCGACGGTGTGCCCATGCCGCTTACGGACACAGAAGCAATGGTGGGGCGTCAGCCTCGACGCACCGGACGGTCGAGAGCTGGCCCACTTCTATGCGCGGCTCCTCGACTGGCAGGTCTTCGGCGACGACGAAGGTGGGGCAACGGTCGCCCCGTCGGAGGACGCCGGATACAACCTCGGGTTCCAGACGGAGAAGGAGTATGCCCGGCCCGTTTGGCCGGCGGTAGACGGCCAGCCTCAGATGTCGATGCATCTCGACATCGAGGTGGATGACCTGGACGAGGTCGCGAACGCAGTGAAGGTTGGCGCCGAGATCGCTTCGTACCAGTCTCAGGAGAAAGTGCGCGTCATGCTGGACCCGGCCGGGCACTATCGGGTGATCGTCCAGCTCGAGCCGTCCCACGACTCCGTCAGCGGGGTCCCGGCGACCCCGACTGCCATCAAGTAGGTCGGTGACGACCCGTCCACGCCATTCAGGACGTTGCGCTGACGCCGGCGGCTCGGAGTCTCGACGAGGCTCCACGACGTGCCGTCCCAGTGCTGGATCTCTGTCAGCTGCTTCACTCCGCCGTCGTACATGTCTCCCACTGCCCAGACGTCGTCACTCGCCGACGCGTAGAGGTCCTTCAGTATGCTGCTGCGGCTCGGGCTCGGGCCGGCCACCTGCGACCACGCTGAGCCGTCCCAATGCTCGAACACCGTCGAGTCGAAGCCCCCGCCCCCTTGGCTGGCGCCTACTGCCCATACGTCATCAGCGGACACACCGGCTACTGCCTGGAGTCTGACCGTTTCAGGGATCGTCGCGCCAGGAACGACCTTCCACCGCTGGCCGTTCCAGTGTTCGAGGAGGGCCTGGATCCCGTCAACCCCGCCGGTGTTGTAGTCCTTGACGCCGACCGCCCACACGTCGTCCGGCGCGATCGCCGTGACATCGTTCAAGGCCGCGAGGAAGACGTGCTCCCCGGGCTTGGGGGCGTGGACGACGTCCCACGCATTGCCGTCCCAGTGCTCGATCAGTGCTCTGTTGTGGCCGTCCACGTATCGCGATCCCACTGCCCATATGTCGTCGGCGGCTATCGTCGACACCGAGGAAAGCCCGGTGACCCTGCCGGCTGAAGGTGTCTCCACCACGCTCCAGCTGACACCGTCCCAGTGCTCCACGAGAGCGTGGGACCGGTTGGTGCCTGCTGACCCGACCGCCCAGACGTCATCCGAGGCGACCGCATCGACCGCCACCAGGTAGTTCGTTCCCGCATCTGGGCTCGGACTGCTGAACGAGCTCCATCCTCTGCCGTTCCAGTGCCGCACCCACGTGAGGGTCGGACCCGCTTCCAAGCGCTTGCTCCCGACCGCCCAAGCATCAGTGGGCGACAGGACCGCGGCGTCAGACACGTCACGCGAGATCGTGCCTTGCACCGGCAGGGGAGTGGCCTGGGCGTCCAGCCCCACACCAGAGGCGGACACCGCGCCGGTCGAGACGACCAGAGTCAGGGTGCCGACTATCGCCAGGCAGCGCGCAGCGGTCAGGTGGCAATGTCCGTCCATGAAGATCTCCCGAATCGTGAGCCCCAGGTGCGCCTGACGCTGCCACCACTCTAGTGGCCCGCGGAACCCCTGCCGCACATGGCGCATTGCTCGAGGGAGGGCGCTGCCGTCACCCCGGTAGGGTGTTTTGTCGTGAGGATCGCGCGCTTTACGACCGACGAGGATCCCCGGTATGGCGTCGTCGGTGGGCAGGAGGGCGAGGAGGTCGTCGCCGCGATGGTGGGGGACCCCCTGTACGTCGGGGTAGAGCTCACCGGGGAGCAGATGCCGCTGTCAGAAGTGAGGCTGCTCGCCCCGGTCATTCCGCGCAGCAAGGTGGCCTGCGTCGGCCGCAACTACGCCGCTCATGCGGCCGAGCTCGGCAACGACCTACCGGACGAGCCTCTCGTCTTCCTGAAGCCCAACACGTCGGTGGTCGGGCCGTTCGACCCCGTGGTCTACCCCACCCAGAGCAACGACGTGCACTTCGAGGGGGAGCTGGCCGTCGTCATCGGCCGCATCTGTCGTGACGTCCCGCCCACCCGGGTGGCGGACGTGGTCTTCGGCTACACGATCGCCAACGACGTCACGGCCCGGGACCTTCAGGCGAAGGACGGCCAGTGGGCGCGGGCGAAGGGTTTCGACTCCTTCTGCCCGCTCGGACCCTGGATCGAGACCCAGTTCGACCCGTCGGACGTCGAGGTGCGCACCGAGCTGAACGGTGAGGTGAAGCAGCGTGGGCGAACCAGCCTGATGATGTACGACGTGCCTACCGTCATCGCCTACATCACCTCGTTCATGACTCTGCTGCCCGGCGACGTGATCCTCACGGGCACGCCGGCCGGCGTCGGGCCAATGGTCGCGGGAGACGACGTGTCGGTGTCCATCGAAGGCATCGGGATCCTGACGAACAAGGTGGTTGCACGTGACTGAGGTTCCGGGTGACAAGGTCCGGGTGCGGTTCTGCCCCTCTCCGACGGGAAACCCACACGTCGGTCTTGCGAGAACTGCCTTGTTCAACTGGGCATTCGCACGTCACGTAGGCGGGACATTCGTGTTCCGGATCGAGGACACGGACGCGAGCCGTGACACCGAGGAGTCCTATACGACGTTGCTCGACGTGATGCGCTGGCTCGGTTTCACCTGGGACGAGGGACCCGAGGTCGGGGGGCCATTCGGCCCCTACCGTCAGTCGCAGCGGTACGACCTTTACGCCGACGTCGCGGAGAGGCTGTTGACCGCCAGCCGGGCCTATCACTGCTACTGCTCACAGCAGGAGCTCGAGGAACGCAATGAACGGGCCAAGGCCGAGCGCCGAGCGCCGGGCTACGACGGGCACTGCCGCGACCTGTCGGCGGAGACCGTCGCGACGTACGTGGCCGAGGGCCGCGAGCCTGTGCTGCGGTTCCGCGTTCCCGACTCAGACATCGTGTTCGACGACCTCGTGAGGGGTGAAATCACCTTCCAGGCCGAGAATGTGCCCGACTACGTCCTCGTCCGCGCGAACGGACAGCCGTTGTACACGCTCGTCAACCCCGTCGACGACGCCATGATGGAGATCACCCACGTGCTGCGCGGGGAGGATCTGCTGTCCTCGACGCCACGCCAGCTCCCGCTCTACGACGCGCTTGCAGTGATTGGGGTCGGGAATGGCACGACCCCACAGTTTGGTCACCTGCCCTACGTGATGGGGCAGGGCAACAAGAAGCTCTCGAAGCGTGACCCGGAGTCGAACCTGCTCGCCTACCGGGAGAAGGGGTTCTTGCCCGAAGGGCTGCTCAACTATCTCGCGCTCCTGGGTTGGGCGATCGCCAATGACCGTGACATCTTCACGATGGAGGAGATGGTCGACGCGTTCACACTCGACAGGGTCAACCCAAATCCCGCGAGGTTCGACATCAAGAAGTGCGAGGCAATCAACGCGGCACACCTGCGCTCCTTGCCGGTCGACGAGCTCGCTGAGCGGTTGGTCCCCTACCTCCAGGGCGCGGGGCTGCTGAGCTCCGACGTGACGAGCGACCAACGGGCCCTGCTTGATGCCGCGGCGCCGCTGATTCAGGAGCGGATGACAACACTCGGCGAGGTCGTTGACCTGCTCGGCTTCTTGTTCCTGCCCGATGGCGATTTCAGCATCGACGCCGACGCCGCCGCCAACGTGCTCGATGTGGACGGGCGGTCGGTCGTCAGCGAGGCTTACGAGGCGGTTGTCGGTCTGGAGGGTTGGGACACCGCCTCGATCGAGGGCGCCCTCCGGGCCAGGCTGGTCGACGATCTGGGCATGAAGCCGCGCAACGCCTTCGGCCCGGTGCGGGTGGCTGTCACCGGTCGTCGCATCTCCCCGCCCCTCTTCGAGTCGATGGAGCTGCTCGGCCGCGAACGGTCCCTCAGCCGGCTCCGCAAGGTCGGGGCCGCGGCCGCCTGACCGACGATGAGGACTCGCCCGCCGCGCGACCTGAGCAGCTATCTGCGGCTCTCGAGACCACCATCCGGCGCGAGGTGGCGGCTGGTGCTGGGCTTGGTGGCTGCGGCCGTCGGGTTCTTCGCGGTGACGCTGGCGGCGCTGCTCGCCGTCGCTCTCGCCGTTCGCGCCGTGGGTGGACATCTCGAGGTCGACACGGACAGCATCAGCGCGCCGCTCCTCCTCGCGACCAACCTCGGGCTGGCGTCGTGCATCCCGCTGGCTGGACTGTTGACGTGGGGGATCTACGGCCTGCGCCCCCGCTGGCTGGCCTCGGTGGCCCCCGGGCTGCGGTGGAGCTGGCTCGTCTCGTGTCTCGTGGTCGCGTCTGTCGTCTGGGGGGTGCTGTTCCTGCTTGCGCTCACCGCGGTTGCCACGACGGCCGAGGCGAGGTTCGACGGGAAGGTCGCCGCTCTCCTCGTGGTCGTGCTGCTGACGACGCCACTCCAGGCAGCGGGGGAGGAGTACCTGTTCCGGGGGTTCCTGCTCCAGAGCCTGGGGGCGACCGGACTGCGGGCGCCGCCGTGCTGGGTGATCTCCGGAGCGTTGTTCGCCACGGCACACGGTCAGTTCGCTCCGGCCCTGTTCGCCGACAGGTGGCTGATCGGGATCGTCTTCGCCTGGCTGGCCACGGCGACCGGAGGACTGGAGGCATCGATCACCATCCACGCCGTCAAGAACGTCTCGGCGCTGGTCCCCGCAGTGCTGCTCGGTGAGCTGTCCAGCGCCATCGATCCGTCCGACGTCACCTGGCTGCCGTTCGCGCTCGACGCGGTGATGCTGACGGTCGCGGCGCTCTGGATCCGCACCCGACTTCGTCGGCACACCCTGCCACCCCCGCCGCCGGAGGTCTGGCCAGAAGGCCCTCGCGCTGGCTAGCATCGGGTCCCGTGACGAGTCTGGTCGACCACGTCGAGCCCTGGGAGCCTCCACCGGCTCACCTGCAGAGGCTCTTGACACGTGAGAGACGGCTCTCGGAGCGCTACCCGGCGCTGTTCCCGCTCGCCGTCCGGGTCAACCGCGCCCGGTGCCGGTGGGAGTGGACGCTCGGCAACACTCGATGGGCGGACTCGAGATTAGCGGATGATCTCGAGGTGCGAGTCAAGCGGCACAGGTCGCTGCTGCTCCGCCAGCTCGGCGAGTCGGAGATGCACCTGCAGCACAACAAGGTCACCAATCTCGCGCTGGCGGCGAGCAAGATGGACGGGCTGGTCATCAAGCCAGGAGAGACCTTCTCGTTCAACAAGGTGGTGGGTAACTGCACCCGGCGACGGGGCTACCTCGAGGGCATGCGCCTCTCCAACGGCGAGGCGGTGTCGGGCATCGGCGGAGGCATCTGTCAGCTGGCCAACCTCGTGCACTGGGTGGTGCTGCACTCGAGCCTCTCCGTGACCCAACGCTCCGAGCACTCGTTCGACCCGTCCCTGATAACGGTCGGGTGCTGCCATGGGGCACCGGCTGCAGCATCGTCTACAACTACGTCGACCTGCAGGTGCGCAATGACACCGAGTCCACGTTCCAGCTGCGGGTCCACGTCGGTGACCGCTACCTCGAGGGTGAGCTGCGCGTCGACCGCGCCCAGGAGCGGTCGTACAGCGTGTACGGACAGAACGAGCGCTTCTACCGTGTCGGCGGTGAGCACTTCCGCGCCAACCAGATCTGGCGGACGGTGATCGACCGTCGTACCGGCAACCGGCTGGGTGAGGAGCTCGTCCGAAGCAACTGCGCCCTCGTCAAGTACGTCCCGGAAGGGGTGCCTCTGCATGCTCTGACACCGATGAAGGGAGAGGTCGTTGACGACCCACGTCACTGGCTCAACCGCCTGGGGGGCGAACCGCCCGAGCCGCAGCAGAGGTGACTGCCATCCCGCGCACGGCATCGTCGGGAGGCGTTTTGGAGGGCACCGGACCGCTCCGGTATCGTCGTCCCTCGGCATTCGACCAGTGACTGCCGACGCCTTGGGGTATGGGGTAATTGGCAGCCCGACTGGTTCTGGTCCAGTTAGTCTAGGTTCGAGTCCTAGTACCCCAGCGATGAGACCG
>JBBJMF010000139.1:0-5307 GCA_037719575.1 Nocardioidaceae bacterium | reverse complement strand
TGTCGCGCTGGGCACTCCCACCCCGCATCTGGTCGTGGTGATGCTGGAGAACAAGGAGTTCTCGACGGTCGTCGGCAACTCGGCCGCCCCCTACCTGAACGACACGTTGATCCCCGGCGGCAAGCTCTTCACCGCGCACTACGCGTCGACGCACCCCAGCCTGCCGAACTACCTTGTCCTCACGTCTGGGCACTACGCCGGCTGCGTCACCGATCTGTGCCCCGTGCGCTCGATCTCCGGGCCCAACTTGTTCTCTCACATGAACCAGGCCGCGGTTCCCGCCGCCTGGAAGGTGTACGCCGAGGGCATGCCGGTCAACTGCCATCCGACCAGCTCTGCCGCCGTCAACGGGTATCTGGTCCGGCACAACCCGCCCGTCTATTACAGCAACCTCGGGCCCGACGGGGACAACTCCTGCAGCCAGCGCGACGTACCGCTGACCCAGCTGACGAAAGACCTTCAGCAGGGCACCTTGCCGGACTTCGCGATGGTGATCCCGAACCAGTGGAACGACATGCACACTGACCGCAACAAGGCGCCATGCTCGCTGGGGTCAGCGACTCAGAACATGGTGTGCCAGGGGGACACCTGGCTGGCAACGTGGGTGCCGCAGCTGCTCTCGAACGGCGGTCGCAACGACACCACTGTTCTGGTGACGTTTGACGAAGGCACCACGGGCCAAGGCGGCGCCGGACGCGTCGTCCTGCTCGAAGCCGGACCGTCCGTCTGTGCAGGATGCACGGAGCCGACACCTTCGAACCACTACGGTCTGTCCAACGCGATAGAGCAGTGGTTCGGCCTGCCCCCGCTCTACCCGACTGCCCCGAGCGTTGCGCCGCAACAGCCAGCGGTAACCGCTGTCGGAGGCTGAGGCTGCACCGGAGTACGGTCAGCGCGCCGTACGGATCGCTATCGCACGATGAAGGCGTCGAGCACCAGGTTGTTGTCGGTGGCGGCGGCGCGTTTACGGCCGGTGAACTGGATCCGGATAGTGTGTTGACCCGCCTCGAGCACCCCGGAGTCGAAGAGCCGCGTCTGATAGCGCGTGATTGCGGAGTAGCCGTCGATGTCGGCGACGCGTACACCGTCGAGGAAGACACGGCCGATGCCCATCTTCGCGGTCTTGCGACTCACCCACGTCACCCCGGTGCCCTCGAACGTCATCGTGGCGTCCGCCGGTCCGTCCGTTGTGTAGGCGGAGGAGCCGCCTGAGTCCTGGTCGGACGCGGAGCGACGCCACGAGCCCGTCTGACTGACGAACTTGCTTGTCTGCTGGTAGGTGCCCGGGGCCGCCTTCCTCTCGAAGACTGCCTCGACAGCCTTGCTGGCGTCCATCGTCACGGTGCAGGTGGTCCCGGAGCAAGCGGCGCCCTTCCAACCGACGACTCCAGAGCCCTCGGCGGGGGTGGCCGTCAACGTGACAGCCGTGCCGGGCGCGTACTCGTGGGAGCAGGAGCCAGGGCAGGCCACGCCGCTGGGCCTGCTCGTGACGACCCCGCTTCCTTGCCCGCTGGTGGTGAATGTCAGCGTCGTGAGCCGACCGTCGAGATTTTGCCGGTCAGCCGGACAGGACTCTGCCAGCGTCATGCCCTGGGGCGTGGGGTCTCCGGCGGTGGCAGCCGTGTACGCCTCCAGGGACGGCTTGGTTCGGTCGTCGGCGTAGTACATCCCGGCGTAGTGCGGCCAGCTGTCGGTCGTGGTCGCCACGTCGTGCCATTGGAACTGAATGGCCGCGAGGATGTTGAGCTCACCCTGCAGGTCGTACAGGCGCTTGGTGCCGGCGTACATCAGCGCTGCCTGGCACTGCGGCTCGACCACGAAGTTGTCGGACCTGCCGCCCGTCGCCCAGCCGTACTCGGTGATGATCGTGGGTTTCGCCGAGTCCCCGTAGCTATCCATGACGGCGCGTTGCCCGCGGATGTAGGCGACCATGGCCCCGACGTCGCGGCCGTACGGGTTCAGGCTGACGACGTCGAAGTAGTCCTTCGCACCCAACTGGTAGAGGGCGTCGAGGTAGCCGTCGGTCAGGCTGCCGCCGGCACCGGTGAGCGACCCCAGCACGACCTGGGCGTCCGGGTCGGCCGCCCTGATCGCCGTGGACGTCACCTTCAGCAGCTCGAGGTACTCCGCAGGATTAGGACTGCCCTTCCACCACGACGTGTAGTCGGGCTCGTTCCAGACCTCCCAGTAGGTGATGGGCTTGTACGACGTGGGGCACTCGGGCGGGAGGTTCGGCAGCAGAGGCTTGCACCAGTAGGTGCCGTCGGTGCCGTAGCGGTCCACCATCTTGCTCGCGAAGTTCGCCAGCTTCTGAGGATCAGCCGGAGGGAACTGGGCTGTGGAGGTCGAGTCCGCCGGCTTGGAGCTGTAGAAGTCGGGTGTGTAAAGCAACGTGGGCAGGATCTGCATCCCCTTTGCCTTGGCGTCGGTGACGAGCTGGTCCATCCGGGACCAGTCGTAGACGCCGGGTGACTTCTCCATCCGGTTCCACCAGATGTACTGGCGGACCAGACCCACCCCAGCATCGTGCTGGCGGCCCAGCTCCCGCTGCGAGTCGGCCGACGTCATGCTCAGCCCGTCGGACCAGGTGCCGAAGAACGGCAGCCCGGGGGCAGCCGCAGCCGCAGCCGCTGGCGGTGCCGACGAGCCCTGCGCAGGCAACGCACCGCCGTAGGCCGTGGCGACGCACACAAGCGCGACGAGCGCGATCAAGAGTCGCCTGCTGAGCCGTGTCGTCTGTCGCATGTCCTGAGCTCCCTCGTACACCATGTTCACGGACTCCTAACGAGCAACACCCCAGTCAGGTCACGGCCGGCGGTATGCCAGGAGCCGCGTCCCACTCGGGCGCGCAGGGTCACATGCCGGTGATGCCTTGCCCGGTCCCGGACTCGGCATCGAGGTCCTCGTGCTCGATCAGGTGCAGGATCGGTACGCCGAGCCGGCGCCGAGCCTTCGACGTCCAGTCCAGATGCAGGAACTCCTGCACGACGTGGGGTCGGGTCATCACGATCACCTCGTTCGCGCTACGGCTCGCGACCAGCCGCTCGAGCGTGTCGATGGGGTCGTCGGAGCTGTACTCCCCGCTCGCCTCGTGACCTGAGGCGATCAACGCGGCGACGCTCACCGACACCGCGTCGTCGGCGTGCGCGTTGATGGTCTGCTGAGCCTCGTCGGCGTCGAGCTCGTCGCTGACAACAGGTGGCGCGGCGAGCACCTCGCTCGCGGCGAGCCCCCCGAGAGCCGTCTCGACCCGCACCTGCGCGTTCTCGCACGGGATGAGGAGGTGATAGTGGCGCGGCTCCTCGATGGCTTCGTGCAGCGAGACCACTTCGGCGGCGTCGCCAGTGGTGAGAGCCTGTTCCGCGAGCACGATCACGTCGTACATGGCCGTCTCCCTTCGACGTGTGTGCGTCCATTGTGCTCCCCTAGGGCATTCACCCCCAGCACCGCACCCGTCACGTCAAGATGTCGCCGAGGTCGAAGTTGACCGGCTCCTCCAACTGCTCGTAGGTGCACGACTCGGGCGTACGGTCGGGCCGCCAGCGCTTGAACTGGGTCGTATGCCGAAACCGGGTCCCCTCCATGTGGTCGTAGCCGACCTCTGCCACCATCACCGGGTCGAGCGGCACCCAGGACAGGTCCTTGCCGGCATTCCAGCGCGACTGCGCACCTGGCATCCGGTCGCCGCTCTCGGCGGCGGCCCATGCTGCCCACGGATGGCCTACCGGCTCGATGACGAGGTCTGCAAGCTCCTCGATGAGCTCGGCGCGACGAGCGGCGGGAAACGCGGCGGAGACGCCGACGTGTTGCAGCACCCCTTCAGCGTTGTAGAGGCCGAGCAACAGTGACCCCAGCAGCGGCTCGTCGGGCTTGGACGTCTTGTGCAGCCGGTAGCCGGCGAGCACGACGTCGGCGGTGCGCTCGTGCTTGACCTTGAGCAGCGTGCGCTTGTTCGGCTCGTACGCCGTCGCGCGCGGCTTCGCGACGACCCCGTCCAGCCCGGCCCCCTCGAACATGGAGAACCACTCCTGCGCCGTCGCCTGGTCTGTCGTCGCGGGCGTCAGGTGGATCGGCGGTACGGCCGCACCGAGCGCCTGCTCCAGCAGCACGCGGCGCTCCCCTTGCGGCGTCTCCAACAGTGAGTCGTGGCCCAGGGCGAGAAGGTCGAAGGCGACGAACGACGCCGGCGTCTCGGCCGCGAGCCTGCGGACGCGTGAGTCGGCAGGATGGATCCGCTCCAGCAGCCGCTCGAACTCCAGCCGCCCGTTGATGGCAACGACGATCTCGCCGTCGACCACGCACCGCTCGGGCAGCGAGGCTTTGACCGCTTCGACCACCTCGGGGAAGTAGCGGGTGAGCGGGCGCTCGTTACGGCTGCCGAGCTCGACCTCGTCGCCGTCGCGGAACACGATGCAGCGGAAGCCGTCCCACTTCGGCTCGTACTGGAGCCCGCCCTCGTACGCCTCGGGCGAGGGCAGCGCCTTGGTCGCCTTCGAGAGCATCGGTGACAGGGGCGGCATGACGGGCAGGTCCATCGGGTCTCCGTTCAGTTCCGGTCGTAGCGGCAGAACAGCTCGCCGTCGCTCTCGAGCAGATGGCGCAGGCGCAGCTCGGCGGGCGGTGCAACGGCGGCGCCGTGGGTGAGGCGGAGGGCGTCGCCGGCGCTGATCCGCGGGGTGAGGGTGAGGCACAGCTCGTCGAGGTTGCCCGAGGCGACGAGGTCGCGCATCAGGGAGGGTCCGCCTTCGCAGAGGACGCGCTGCAGCCCCATGGCGGCCAGCGCGTCGAGGGCCGCGCCGAGGTCGACATTGCGCTCGCCGGCCACGACCACCGTGGCGAGCGCCTCAACACCAGCCCGCAGATCGGCCGGAGCTGCCGCGGTCGTGATGACGATCGTGGGAGCGCCGCCGCCGCGCAGCAGACCCGGGTCCAGCTGCAACGAGCGAGAGACGACGGCGATGGAGGGGACCGGCGCCAACCCCAGCTCCGCGCGGACCGCCGTGTTCATCTCGTCCTCCGTGACGGGCTGGTAGCCCTCGACCCGGGTGGTGTGGGCACCGACGACCACGACGTCGCACAGCGAGCGGAGCAGCGCGAAGAGGTGGTGGTCTGCCGGGCTCGACAAGGACCCCGCTCTCAGGTCCAGGCCCTGCACGGCACCATCGAGGGTGCTGACGAAGTTGGCGCGTACCCAGCGTCGTTCCAGCGGGTAGGCGTACAGCTGGACCAGGTCGCTGTCGCCCAGCTCGTTCGGGCTCGCCGGGAAGAGGGACTGCACGCCGACGATCCTGCCACTCCTGCACAATG
>JBBJMF010000138.1:0-5391 GCA_037719575.1 Nocardioidaceae bacterium | reverse complement strand
CACCGAGCCCGCACCGCCGCTGGCGAAGGCCACCGACTGGGTCACCGTCGAGTTGCCGTCCTCAGATGGGCCGTCCTCAGATGGGCCGTCGTCGGATGGGGGCGAGGGGGTGCGGACCTACCGCCGCGACACCAACGTCATGCCGCAGTGGGCGGGGTCGTGCTGGTACCAGCTGCGCTACATCGACCCGGAGAACACCGAGACGTTCTGCGACCCGGCGAACGAGCGGTACTGGATGGGCCCGCGCCCGGAGCTGCACGGCCCGGACGACCCGGGCGGGCTGGACCTGTACGTGGGCGGTGTCGAGCACGCGGTGCTGCACCTGCTGTACTCCCGCTTCTGGCACAAGGTGCTGCACGACCTGGGGCACGTGTCCTCCGAGGAGCCCTACCGGCGGCTGTACAACCAGGGCTACATCCAGGCCTACGCGTACACCGATTCGCGGGGGATCTACGTCCCGGCGGAGAAGGTCGTGGAGCACGACACCGAGTACCTGTACGACGGGGAACCGGTGCGTCGCGAGTACGGGAAGATGGGCAAGAGCCTGCGCAACTCCGTCTCCCCCGACGAGATGGCCGACGCGTACGGCGCGGACACGCTGCGGCTGTACGAGATGTCGATGGGGCCGCTGGACGTCTCCCGGCCGTGGGCGACGAAGGACGTCGTCGGCGCGCACCGGTTCCTGCAGCGGCTGTGGCGCAACCTGGTCGACGAGACGACCGGCGAGCTGCGCGTCACCGATGCGGACCCCGGCGACGGCACGCTGCGGGCGTTGCACCGCGCCATTGCCGGCATCCGCGGGGACTACGGGTCACTGCGGCTGAACACCGCGGTCGCGAAGCTGATCGAGCTGAACAACCACGTCACCAAGGCATACCCCGGCGGGGCGCCACGAGCGGTCGCGGAGCCGATGGTGCTGCTGCTGGCACCACTGTGCCCGCACCTGGCCGAGGAGCTGTGGTCACGGCTGGGACGCAGTGTCGGTGAGGAGCGGGAGTCGTTGGCGCACGGGCCGTTCCCGGTGGCCGACGAGCGGTGGCTGGTCGAGGACACCGTCGAGTATCCGATCCAGGTCAACGGCAAGGTCCGCGGCCGGATCGTGGTGGCGTCGTCGGCGGGGCAGGACGAGGTGCGTTCCGCTGCGCTGGCTGAGGAGCGGGTCGCGGCGCTGGTCGGGCGCGGCGAGCCGCGAAAGGTGATCATCGTCCCGGGCCGGCTGGTGAACGTGGTGCTCTGAACGTGACTTACGGGTGTCGCTCGCCACCGCACGTCGGCTGGTACTCTCCGCAGCCCTCACCGACCCGCAAGCTCCTGGATCTCGGCCGGCACGTCCTCGTCGAAGCGGCCCGGTCACGGGAACTCCTTGCGCCACCCGCCGTCGGGCCCGCGAGCGACCGACGAGGTGCCGATGTCACTGGACAGCAGCCACAGCTCGTCGGCGCCGGACAACCAGGTGATGCCCACGCCGTGCCGGCTGCTGTAGGCATCGGTGTCGCGGAACACCTTGCGGCCGCTGACGTCATCGATCACCACGATCCACGTCTCCACGCCGTTCTGCTCGGGCTCGATGTCCACCCGCGCCACGAACTTCCCCGATGGGGAGGCCACCGGGTGTCCGGGCTGGGCGAAGCGGTCCGGCGCGGACCGAGCGTCGCCGAACAGGACGCTGCAGCCGGCCAGGACGGACACTGTCAAGGCGGCTGTGATGAGGACGATCATCGTGCGCATGGCTCCTCGGCTACTCGCTGGGGTATCCAGATCGGCTGATCACGTCTCCGTTCGCGTCCAAGACCAGGCTAGGCTGCTCGGAGCGTGCCACGTGATGTGCATATCGTAGGGATCTGCCTGGCCGAGGGTCAGGATCTCGCCGAGCGTCCCCTTCCGCTGGTCGGTCTCGTACTGCGGGTTGGGATCGATCCGGTCGTTCCAGGTGTATCCCCCCTCGATCGTGACCTCATAGGTGTCGTCGGCGCGGGGACGGACCTGAGTGCTGCCCTCGAACCCGAAGTCCCCGACGTCCGGTTGGTCCCGTGCAGGTACTGGTAGCCCACCATCCCCTCGCCGTTCTCGACCTCGACGGGGAACCGGTCGTCGAACTCGCGTCGCTCGCTGCCGGTGACGAGGTACTCATCGAGTGCCCGCTGCGCCTGCGTGTCCACCGGGTTCACTCAGATGCTCCGGCAGCTCCGGGCGGCCGCGCCGATAGACGTCGAGGTCCCCGCGGCGAGCTGACCCGCAGCGACCGATGAGTTTTCGCGCGCCAGCCGGTCTCTACCGGAGACCTCAGCCACTGGAGAGGAGAACGCGATGAGCCTTCCGCAGATCGTGTCGCCAGCCGAGTGGGAAACCGCCCGCGCGGCGCTGCTGGTCAAGGAGAAGCAAGCCACTCGGGCCCGAGACGCGCTGGCGGCTGAGCGCCGACGGCTGCCGATGGTCAGGGTGGAGAAGCTGTACGTCTTCGAGGGTCCAGACGGCGAGGTGAGCTTGCCGGACCTGTTCGACGGCCGCCGTCAGCTCGTCATCTACCACCACATGCTGAAGCCGGGCGACGACGACCCCTGCTCAGGCTGCGCGATGTTCGTCGACAACATCGGTCACCTCGCCCACCTGCACGCCCGCGACACGTCCTTGGCCCTGGTGTCGCGGGCGCCGTCGGCGGAGATCGAGGCGTTCAAGAAGCGGATGGGCTGGACGATCCCCTGGGTCTCCTCGGCCGCCAGTGGATTCGACGCCGACTTCGGCGTCACCACGGGCTTCGGGCTGAACGTCTTCCTCCGCGACGGCGACGAGGTCTTCCGCACCTACTTCACGTCCGGCCGGGGCGTCGAGGCGCTCGGCAGCAACTGGTCCTTCCTCGACCTGACACCGCTCGGACGGCAGGAGGACTGGGAGGACTCACCTGAGGGGTGGCCGCAGGCGCGGCCGTACGAGTGGTGGCGCCTTCACGACGAGTACTACGACGAGGTCCAGGACGTCGACCGTTAGCGATCTGATCGCTCGGCGCGCGTAACACCTCCAGCACCATGACCCCTCGCTGCGCGATCACCGGCGCCCTGAGGGCGACACGCCCAGGCCCCAGCAATCGCGGATCAGGCCTACGGCTGGCTGATGTTGACCATCCAAGCAATGCCGAACTGGTCCACGCACATACCAAACTCGTCGCCCCACATCTGCTTCTCTAGGGGAACCGACACGGTGCCGCCGTCGGACAGCTTCTCCCAGTAGCCGCGCAGCTCGTCGGCGTCGTCCCCGCTCAGGCTCACCGCGATGTTGTTCCCAGGGTGGTGCTCCATCCCAGGCGGGCTGTCGGCGCCCATGAGCGTGAATCCACTGTCGGTCTCGAGCATCCCGTGCATGATCTTGTCGGCGTCCGGGGAGTCCTGCGCCCCGAATTCACCGAAGGTGTTCAGCGTCAAGGTGCCGCCGAACACGCGCTTGTAGAACTCCATGGCTTGCCGCGCGTTGTCGGTGAAGCTGATGTACGGGTTGAGACGAGAGGCCATCAGATGCTCCTTGGTCGTGACGAAGGCCAGCCGTTGCAGACTAGCTCGTGTTCTTGATCTTCAGGTTGAGGTTCTTGGTCGGCCCGTTGCTGACGTCGGAGGAACCGCAGCACGGCGAGCTCCCGCTCGGAGAGCGCGGCCAGCGGGGACCGGTCCTGCGCCGTGCGCCGCACGACCAGCGCCTCCATGACCTGCGGGTCGAGCGCCGAGCCGCCGCGGCACACCGACCGCAGTACCGCCACGAGCCCTTCGACGTGCGCGATCCGCTCCTTGAGCAGGTAGCCGAGGCCGGCCACGCCGTCGGAGAGCAGCTCCATGATGTCGGCGGGCTCGGCGTACTGCGACAGCACCACGACCCCGGTGTCGGGATGCTCCCGCCGGATCTGCTTGGCAGCCCGCAGGCCCTCGTCGGTCCACGTTGGCGGCATTCGCACGTCGGTCAACACCGCATCGGGAGCTGTCGCGGCGACCGCACGCAGCAGCCGGCGCTGTCCTCCGCGAGGGCGACGACCTCCACGTCCCCCGCCTCCGCGAGCAGCGCGCCGTGCCCTGCCGACCAGGAAGTTTGTCGTCGGCGAACACCACGCGCACGGCCACTGGAACAGTAACGACGCCGGTGGCCGGCACCCCCGCGGTCGGTGGGCCAGCCCCCGGCGACGGGGGCGGTCTCCCGCAACCGTGGTGCTCGCAGGCTCCTCCGCCACTGCCCGTGCTACTAGCGTCCCTTTCGCACGAGACGCAGCTCAGGTCCTCAAGGAGTCGTCATGTCCAGCACGGAGAAGCTCGGAAGGAGCACGACCAGGAACCCGTCCGCGACCGGTGACACGGGGTTCGTCGGCCTCGTCCGCCGTCACCCCCTGACCACATTCCTCGTCTGGTTCTTCACGGTGGGGCAGGCGTTCGCCTTCGCCCCGGTGGTGGCCAGGGCCAACGGCGTCGAGCTGCTCGTCCAGCCGTTCATCCTCGCCAGCACACTGATCGGCCTGCTGCTGCCGGCCGTGGTCATCACCCGCATCGTCGACGGCCCGGAACGGGTGCGCGAGTTGTGGCGGCGCTCCTTCGCGGTGTGGGTGTCGCTGCGGTGGTACGCCCTGGCGCTCATCGCGGTGCCCGCGGTGGCGACCGCGCTGACGGTCCTGCTGTTCGGGATGCCGGTGGGCGTCAGCACGTCGTCGATCCTGTCGGCGCTGGTGTTCGGCCTGCTGCTGCAGACCGTGATCGCCTTCGTCCCGAACAATTGGGCGGAGGAGGTCGCATGGATGGGCTTCTTCCAGGCGCGCCTCCAGGAACGCAGCGGCAGCGCCATGCGCGCGGCCGTCCTGACCGCTCCGCTGTTCGCGCTGCAGCACGTGGCCCTCGTCGTCGGGAACTCCGGCCTGCTCGCGGTCCTCCTGATGCTCATGCTCATCGTGCTGGCCATCCCGTTCCGCGCCGTCACGGCGTGGACCTACAACCGCACCGGAAGCCTGTTCATCGTCGGGTTCATCCACGCCGCCGGGAACGCCGCGGCCGCCGGCAGCGGGTTCGGGGAGAGCTTTCTCAAGCGCCTCTACCCCGGCGAGGACTTCGTCGGCATCACGCACCTTCTCGCATTCGCCCTCATCGGCATCGTCGTGATCGCCGCGACCCGGGCCCGGCTCGGCTCGTCCCAACCGCCGAGCGCCGGCCGTCCCGCCGACCGGAACCCCCTGATCCAGGTCACCAGCCGCAGACGCCGACCACCTGCACCGGGTCTCGACCGCCACCGCCGTGCTGGTCACCGACGTGGCCAACCTGGAGGGCCCGGTCAACGCTCGATGTCGCCCCGGATGAACGCCTCGACGGCGTCGTAGGCCTCGGAGTCGGAGTACTGCTCGGGGGGGGACTTCATGAAGTACGACGACGCGGA
>JBBJMF010000137.1:0-5426 GCA_037719575.1 Nocardioidaceae bacterium | reverse complement strand
TCCGCGTCCTCAGCTGCAACACACTCTCATCGGCGAGAGCACGCTCATCGCGGCAGAAGCGGACGTCCGTGCCCGGGCAGCGCGGCGGCCGAGACGGGGGGGCATTCGGCGTCCAGAGGCCGGTCGGCTTGCTTGGGCTCGCCGGTGCACTAGCTCAAGGGTGGAAGCGGGCGAGTCGGCGCGTCGGCCGGTCCACGCCATAGATCAGCACCGCATCGCGCGAGCCGTCGGCCAGGTCGCTTCAAGTCAAGAGGGTGCGCCTCGCGGCGCCCACCCCAGCGTCCGCCCGGCGGAAGTGAGGCCGAGGATGCACATTTTCCGCAGGCGGCGAGCGAACAACACGTGCAGCCTGTTCCCAGCAGGCAGCGCGAACAGGAAGTGCGCCTCCCGCCTCACGGACTCGGCCACGAACAGGCTGGAGCGCGGTAGCCGGGGTCACGGACGACCGCTACCGGGGCCGGAGCAGCGAGCGACGCGACCTTCGAGCTTCCACTGCTCGCGGTGCGCCGCACAGATGACCTGCTGGCCGTTGACCCGGTGCCGCTGATCGGCCCGGTGCCAGCCGGTGTCCCGCTAGACACCAGTAGGCGGTCGAGTGCTACAAGTTCCCATCCGGCTGGCGCTTGTTGCGCCCGACGCTGTCGTACCTGTCGCTGGACACCGTAATCCGCGCTTTCCCAGCCCCGGATGGGCTTGGTCAGCGAGACGGGTCCGCGGCGACTGCCAGAGACGCCCAGGTCGTCGACCCGTGTTTAGACCACACCTAGGCCGAGCAGGGCAAGGAGCCCGCGGCGCGGCGTGGCGCCGCTCGCAAGAAGGAGCGCGACATGAGCCAGCAGGACACCGTGCCAGGCGCCGTCGTACGGATCACCGAGGTCGTCGGCAGCTCGCCGAGCTCCTTCAGCGACGCGGTGCGCAACGCCGTGGCGGCGACGGCGGAGACCGTCCGCGGGATCCGGGGAGTCGAGGTCGTCAGCAGCAACGCCGACGTCGACGAGAACGGGAACCTGTCCCTCTACAAGGTGAACTGCAAGATCGCCTTCGTGGTGGAGCGCGGCCAGTCCTAGCGGCCGAAGTCCGGACGGGTACCAACCGGAAACTCCGGCCCTCCACAGCGCCTACGAGTGCGCACCAAAGGACCCGGTGGCAGAGGGCCTCAAGGAACAGTCGGCGTCTTTGCTCGTACTCGGTTCGGCGGCGACTCCGTGCGATGTCTCCCCGGTAAGGCGCCCCACCTACGCTCCCTGCATGCCGCCGCAGAGCGAACACCTCAGTAGTTCCGTCGTCCAGACGATGGCCGAGGACAAGATTGTTGCCGCGGTGGCGGCGGCACGCGGCATCCACCTCATCTGGAAACCGGGCAAGATCACGCTTGCTGGGGGGGTCTACATCGAGGTCGATGCGGCGACAGCGGACGAGAGCGTCGTGGTGGAGGTCTACGCTCGCCAGGGCAAACTCAAAGGTGCGCAACCGAAGAAAATCGCCCAGGACATCCTGAAGCTCGCGTTACTCAAGCGCGAGGGTGGCCGCAAATGCACCGAAGCGATCATCGCCTTCGCCAGCCAACAGGCCCGGGACTCGATCTCTGGCTGGCTGCGCCAGGCAGCGGAGACCTTCGACGTAAAGCTGGAGGTCGTCGACGTCCCGCAGGACCTTCGTGATCAAATCCTGCGGGCGCAGAGTCGTCAGGTGATGGTCAACCTCGACCAGGTCGCCGATGACGTAGGGATCGACCCCGCTGACGGCAGCGGTTCGGTCGCCGTTTCCTGAGGCGGTCTCCTGTGTCCCGATGCGGCTCCGCCGGTCCTACGCGCGCCCGTCCGCGACCCCGAACGGGCGACGGTCCTTTTCCGTCGCCTAAAGCTCGTCCAGCTGACGCACACGAATGGATGTCGCACCCGCTCGGGCTTGAATCGCTGCTGCCCGATCGAGAGTGCCAGTTCAACAACGACCGCTCATCGGCAACATCGTCTGGCTGGCCTTAACTGAACGGTGAACGTGTTCCTCGTCGTGGCGCTGGTGCCGCTGGCATTCCTGCCGCAGCCGCGGTCGGACTGACTTCGCTGCCGCCTGAGTGGAGGGCGTGGCAAGGGGGCCGCATCCAGTCAGCCCGCGAACGGGACGACGGCGCGTAGCAGCCATCCTCCGTCGTTGTCCGGGCCTGCCTCGAACGTCCCACAGCAGGCCTCCACGCGCTCGCGCATCCCCGCGAGGCCCATCGTCGACCCGGTGGCGGCGAGGTCGGTCGACGCACCCCCGGTGCCGTTCGCGACCTCGACAGCGACGTACTCGCCGGCCCCGTCGAGCGTGAGGCGCACCCGCGCTCCGTGTGCATGCTTGACGACGTTCGTCAGTGCCTCCTGCACGACGGCCGCGACCGTGTCGACGACGGCCGGCAGCAGGGATACGGGTGGCCTCGTCAGCGCTGCATCGACCTCAAGGCCGCTTCGTTGGGCCCGCTCGACGAGCACCTGCAGGCGCCCGACGAGGTCGGCGGGGCGGTGATCGGCGGCCAGGACGTCGACGAGCCGCGCCATGTCGCTCAGCGCCTGCTGAGCCGAGTCAGCGATGTCCCGCAAGCGTGCCAAGTCAGCGACGGCGTCCGCGTGCGTCGTCATCCGGCCGGCGCCGGCTTGGACGACGATGACGGCGAGGTGGTGGGCGACGACATCGTGCAGCTCGCGCGCGATCCGCCCGCGCTCGAGCTGAACCGCGAGGTCGACCTGGGTGCGCTCCTCGGCCTCGAGCTGCCGCGTGCGTTCCGCCAACTCGGCGACGAAGCCACGACGGCGGTGGATCTGGCGGCCGACCCACCACGGTGCCGCGGTGACCAGGACGAGGGGCACGGTTTCGCCGCCGCCGAGCGCCAGAGCTGCCATGAGCAGCCCGCTGACGACGGCCGCCGTCAGCAGCAGACCGCGCGTCGCGGCGACGAACAGCGCCGCGCCGCCGCCGAAGACGATCACCGCTTCGAGCACCGATCTACACCGGCAGCAGGGCGTGGATCGTACGTCGTCCGCCCTCGGCCTGGGCCACCGTGAAGCGTCCACCGTGGGCGGCCACGCGCTCGGCGCCCGCCGCGAGGGCGGCGGCGCCGTCGCCGCCCAGGATCGGAGCCCCGCGCCCCTCGAGCTCCAGCGCGGCGGGGCGGGGGCGCGGGACGACCTCGACGCGCCCGTCCGTCGCCGCGAGCGCGTGCTGCAGCACGCGGTAGGCAGCGAGCTGCAGCCCGGTGGGGAAGGCGCGCTCCGGACCCTGACGTTCCAGCGACGTCGCCCCGCCGGTGGCCCGGCGGGTGTCGAGCAGCTGGTCGAGCTGAGCAAGACCCGGCCGCGGAACACGGGCCTCGTCGACGTCGCTGCGCAGGGCGCCGAGCAGGCCGCGCATGTCGTTCAGGGACTCGCGTCCCAGGCGCTCGACGGCGGCGAAGCGCGCGCGGGCGTCAGGCGGGTCGGTCGGCTCGGCCACGGAGGAGAGCTCGGCGATCTGCCGCACCCGGTCCCGGGCCGCGGCGTCGAGGTCGGCGCTCAGGCGGGTGCGCTCGATGTCTACGGCGTGTTGCGCGGTCTGCGCTCGGCGCCGCTCGAGCAGCGCCGAGCGCTCCGCGAGCTGCGCGGCGACGAGGTCCCGCGACCGCGCCAGGCGCCCGCCGCCCCACACCGCGGCGCAGAGCACCCAGCCGAAGACCAGGAAGCCCACAACGTCTCCACTGAGGACGGGGTCGGTGATGCCGAGGACGACCATGCCGGCGAGAACGAGCGCCAGGGCGGCGAGGGCCCGGGGCAGCCCCGACCGGGACCCGGCGACGAAGAGCACGATCAGGGAGACCGGGAGCGCCAAAATGCAGCGCTCCTGTGCGCCGTCTGGGAGCGCGGTCACAGCGATCGTCCCAGCGGTCAGCCCGGCGCCGAGCAGCGGTGAGCGCCGCACCACCACCGGCGGTACGAGCAGCGCCGGGAGGAGGAGGAGGCCGATGACGTCGGGATCCACGATGCGGACGCTAGCCGCGCAGGGCGTGCGCGTCGTCCTCCCGAGGAACGACGGTGCCTGCCCCCATGGGATGACGTGCGCCAGGGCACGCAGCGACTACGGTCGTGAGCGCATGGACGACGCCCCGAACCAGCCCGTCGTCGCGGTGCTCATCGCCGACGACCAGGCGCTCGTGCGCGCTGGCTTCCGCTCGATCCTCGACGCCCGGCCGGGCCTGCGAGTCGTAGGTGAGGCCGCGAACGGCCGGGAGGCGATCGACCTCGTGCGTCGCCACCGGCCCGATGTCGTCCTCATGGACATCGAGATGCCCGGCGTCAACGGTCTCGAGGCCACGCGGCGGATCGTGTCCGAGGCGCCGCCCGAGCACCCTGTCGCCGTGCTGATGCTCACGACCTTCGACCTCGACGCCTACGTCTACGACGCCCTGCGCGCCGGCGCGAGCGGCTTCCTGCTCAAGGACGTCCCGCCGGAGGAGCTCATCGCCGCGATCAGCGTCGTCGCCGGCGGCGACGCGCTCATCGCCCCCGCAATCACGAGGCGGCTCATCGAGCGGTTCGTGGCGACGGCGCCGCCGACGGGCGTGGCCCCCGGTCTGGCGAACCTCACCCCGCGTGAGCGTGAGGTGCTCGAACTCGTCGCCCGTGGGCGCTCCAACGGCGAGATCGCTGACGACCTCGTCCTCAGCGAAGCGACCGTGAAGACCCACGTCAAGCGCGTGCTCGCCAAGCTCGGCGTGCGCGACCGCGTCCAGGCGGTCGTCCTGGCCTACGAGTCGGGCGTGGTCACTCCAGGGGATGATCCGAAGACGCCTCCCAGGGGCGACGACAGGCCGGGCGGCGCGCGGTGAGATCAACGGCATGGAACTCATCGCTGCCGTCCTGTTCGCCTTCCCGCTCGGTCGCTGGCTGGGCGCGAAGCGCGGCCTGATCGCCTACCTCGTCCTCTGGGCCGTCATCTTCCCGGTGCAGACCGTGTCCGTCCACGCTGACGGCAACCTCGAATCGTCCTATTTCGTCGTCAACGCCGTGATCCTCTCATTCGGAATTGCCGTCAACCGCTGGGGCGCGCGGCGCGGCAATCGGCGGGCGTCCGCGACGACAACCGTCGAGGTAAGCTGAGTTCGTAAGCCGACGACGTGCGGCGCAGCGGCGGTCAAACTTTCGCCGAGATGGTCGGCTGGTGCTCCGCAGGTCAGCGGAGGGCGTGGGATTCGCGCTGTTCGGCACGACCGCGCGCCATGCGGCAGAAGAGGACGTCGTCGGCAAGTCGGCTCACCCTCATCGGGCGGGGGGGTGACCTTTAGCGGTAAGTGGCACGGTTCTCGCAGCGCTGTGCTGCACGGCCACCGGCTTCGTGTCGGGACTGACGATCTTGTCCGCTAGACGATCGATGTACGGAGCAGTAGCTCAAGACGCCCTGGTCACCCGTCAATCGGC
>JBBJMF010000057.1:0-18228 GCA_037719575.1 Nocardioidaceae bacterium | reverse complement strand
CGTCGCCGGCGCGTCGGTCGAGTGGGCCGTCGCGGACGCCGGCGACGACCACTACCTCGGCACCGTCAACCTCTTCGGCTTCCACAGCCTCGACTACCGGTCCGCCGAGGTCGGCTTTCGCACACACCCCGACGCGCGCGGGCGAGGTGTGCTCACGGCGGCCCTGCGGCTGGTGCTCGGGCACGCGTTCGGCTCGGACGACGAGGGCGGTCTCGGGCTCGCACGGGTGTCGTTGGGAGCGGGCGACGGCAACCTGGCCTCCCAGGGAGTGGCGCTCTCCGCCGGCTTCACAGCGACCGGTCGAGACCGGCAGTGCTACGACCTGCTCGACGGTTCGATCGTCGACCTGGTGCGCTTCGACATCCTGAAGTCGGAGTTCGACGCCCGGCGGTGACACCCCGCCCCGACGCTCAGGCGTCGAGAGCCGCGCCGCTTCGGCGTACGATCGGGTCCTTGTCGCTCCACGGGAAGTTGATCCACTTGTCGGTACGACGCCACGTGTAGTCGCACTTCACCACCGAGTGAGGTTTCTCGTAGAGCACGGCGGTGCGCACCTCCCCCACCTTGCCGGCACAGAACTCCTGGACCGAGCGCAGCGTGTAGCCGGTGTCCGCAACGTCATCCGCGATGAGGATCTTGGCGGCGCCGAGGTCGACGAAGTCCGGTGCGGGCGGCAGGATTCGCGGCACCTCCAGACGCTCGTCGACGCCGGTGTAGAACTCGACGTTCATCGTGTACGTGTTCTTGACTGCGAGCGCATAACCGAGCGCCCCGCCGATGAGCAGCCCGCCTCGCGCTATCGACAAGATCATGTCCGGCTCGTAGTCATCGGCGATGCGCTGGGCGATCTCTCGCGACGCAGTTCCGAACATGTCCCACGTCAACGTCTCCCGCTCTGCCGTCACGCCGCTCACTCTAGGAGCCGGCGCCGTCCCCGGGCCCGTCCGCCCACTGATGTTCGGAAATGTTTGACAGTGCGAGGCGTGTTGTACGACTCTGGTCGCCATGACCGCAGCTGTCCACTCCACCCGCGCCGACAGGCGCACGACGTGCACACGGAGCGGCTGATGCTCGCCGCGCAGCGCCAGACGGCGATCCTCGACGCCGTCCGCCGCCACGGGGCGGCCCGAGTCGCCCAGCTCGCCGAGGATCTGTCGGTCTCGGAGATGACGATCCGGCGCGACCTCGACGCCCTGGCCGCCAACGGGCTGGTGGCAAAGGTGCACGGCGGCGCGACCCTGGCGGGGAACAACAGCACGTACGAGCCCGGGTTCACCGCGAAGTCCGACCAGCAACGGCCCGAGAAGGCGGCGATCGCCGCCGCGGCGGCCGAGATGGTGCAGCCGGGGATGGCGGTCGGCTTGTCAGCGGGGACGACGACCTGGACGCTCGCCCACCTCCTCAAGACGGTCCCGGGCATTACCGTCGTCACCAACTCCATCCGGGTCGCGAACGTGTTCCACGAGGACCCGGGCACCGACCAGACCATCGTGCTCACCGGTGGCGTCCGCACGCCGAGCGACGCCCTGGTCGGACCCGTTGCCGCCAAGACGCTCCAGTCCATGCATCTGGACATCGTGTTCATGGGTGTGCACGGCTTCGACATCCGCGCGGGGTTCACCACACCGAACCTGCTGGAGGCCGACACCGACCGCGAGCTGGTCAAGGCGGGCAGGCGGCTCGTCGTACTCGCCGACCACACCAAGGTGGGGGTGATCGGGATCAGCACGATCGCCACCCTCGATCAGGCAGATGTCGTCATCGTCGACGACGGACTCGACCCCGGTCAGCGCGCCGCGCTCCAGGAGCATCTCCAGCACCTGGTCACCGCCCGGTCCAAGACAAGTGCCTCGTGACGGTGCGCTGGGCAGCCCCCGGTCGGGTCAACTTGATCGGTGAGCACGTCGACTACCAAGACGGGCTGGTGCTCCCCTTCGCGCTGCCCCAGCACACCACCGCGGCGGTCGAGCGCCGATCAGGCGACCAGGTCGCGGTGCGATCGCTCGGGCAGGAGAGGTCGTTTCCGGTGGCGAGCTCGCCTGGCGACGTGGACGGTTGGGCCGCGTACGTCGCCGGTGTCGTGTGGGCGCTGCGTGAGGAGGGAGCCGACGTCCCCGGCCTGAGCATCGACCTCGAGAGTGACGTCCCGGTGGGGGCTGGCCTCTCGTCCTCGGCCGCACTCGAGTGCTCCGTCGCGGCTGCCCTCGACGACGAGCTGGGGCTGGAGCTGTCCCCGACCGCACTGGCGACCATCGCGCGCCGAGCCGAGAACGACTATGTCGGCGCACCGACTGGAGCCATGGACCAGATGGCCTCGATGCTAGGTGAGAGCGGGCATGCGCTGCTGCTCGACTGCCGCGACCTGTCGACCCGGCAGGTGCCGTTCGACCTCAGCGCCGCCGGCCTCACCCTGCTCGTGATCGACACCCACGCCGAGCACTCCAACGTCGGCGGCGCGTACGCCGACCGGCGCAACGACTGTGAGGCAGCAGCGGCCGGACTCGGCTTGTCGACGTTGCGGGACGCAAGGCTGGCCGACCTGCCACGCGTCACCGATGCCGTGCACCGCCGGCGCGCACAGCACGTGGTGTCCGAGATCGCCCGTGTGCAGGAGGTCGCCGCCATCCTCGACGCCGGTCGACCCGCCGACATCGGCGCGCAGCTGTCGGCGTCGCACCTGTCGCTGCGCGACGACTTCGAGGTCTCGTGCGACGAGCTGGACGAAGCCGTCGAGGCGGCGTTGGCCGCGGGCGCGCTCGGGGCGCGGATGACCGGCGGGGGGTTCGGCGGCTGCGCGATCGCGCTGGTGCGTGACAATGACGTCCCCGCCGTGGAGCAGCGGGTTCAGGCGGCGTACGACCGCCGAGGCTGGCGCGCCGCCGACATCTTCGCGGCCACCCCCAGCCGCGGCGCTCACCGCGTCGACTGACCGCACTCCAGCACCCTGTGTCCCACAGGCTCCACTGCCAGTCGCGCGTTTGCCATGTTAACAATGCAGATGGCTTGTTCACATGGCAAATCTGCGATGTGAACAGTGCAGCCGGCTTGTTGACATAGCAAACGCCAACCGGCGAGAGATGCGGTCAGGCCAGCCGGCTGGCGAGGTTGTCGTCGAGGGCGGCCAGGAACTCTTCGGTGGTCAGGAACTCCTGGTCCTTGCCGACGAGGAGGGCAAGGTCCTTTGTCATCTTGCCGCTCTCGACGGTCTCGACGCAGACGCTCTCGAGCGCCCGGGCGAACCCGGTCACCTCCGGGGTGTTGTCGAGCTTGCCGCGGTGCTTGAGCCCGCCGGTCCAGGCGAAGATCGACGCGATCGGGTTGGTCGACGTCGGCTTGCCCTGCTGGTGCTGGCGGAAGTGACGGGTCACGGTGCCGTGGGCTGCCTCGGCCTCGACCGTCGTCCCGTCGGGCGTCATCAGGACCGACGTCATCAGACCCAGCGAGCCGAACCCCTGCGCGACCGTGTCGGACTGCACGTCGCCGTCGTAGTTCTTGCACGCCCAGACGTAGCCCCCCTCCCACTTCATCGCGGCGGCGACCATGTCGTCGATCAGACGGTGCTCGTAGGTCAGCCCCAGGGCATCGAAGTCGGCCTTGAACTCGTCGTCGAACACCTGCTGGAAGATGTCTTTGAAGGCGCCGTCGTAGGCCTTGAGGATCGTGTTCTTCGTGGACAGGTAGACGGGGTACTCGCGCTGCAGGCCGTAGGAGAGGGACGCCCGCGCGAAGTCGGCGATCGACCTGTTGAAGTTGTACATGCCCATCACCACGCCACCGTCCTCGGGCATCTGCACTATCTCGTGCTCGATCGGGGCAGAGCCGTCGGTGGGCGTGTAGGTGATCGTCACCGTGCCGGGGCCGGGGACCTTGAAGTTCGTGGACTTGTACTGGTCCCCGTGGGCGTGCCTGCCGATGATGATCGGCTTCGTCCAGCCAGGGACCAGCCGGGGGATGTTGCTGATGATGATGGGCTCGCGAAAGACCACGCCGCCGAGGATGTTGCGGATGGTGCCGTTCGGCGAGACCCACATCCGCTTGAGGCCGAACTCCTCGACCCGTGCCTCGTCGGGAGTGATCGTGGCGCACTTGACGCCGACGCCGTACCGCTTGATCGCGTTGGCTGCGTCGATGGTGATCTGGTCGTCGGTGGCGTCCCGGCTCTCGATGCCGAGGTCGAAGTACTGCAGGTCGACGTCGAGGTACGGGTGGATCAGGCGGCCCTTGATGAACTGCCAGATGATCCGCGTCATCTCGTCGCCGTCGAGCTCGACGACGGGGTTGGTCACCTTGATCTTGGCCATGGAGCGTGTCTCCTGAAGTTCGGTCTCCGCAGATTGCTTGACGTCAAGATATCTCAGCGGGTGCGCGCCGTCGAACCGCCTTCACCCGGCCGCCTCCGGAGGCCCTGGGCTTGCTAGCGTCTCGGCTACCGTCGTACGCCGTCTCAATCCGCAGGAGCACTCCGTGAGCGCCACCCCCGTCAAGGTCGCCGTCACCGGCGCCGCCGGCCAGATCGGCTACAGCCTTCTCTTCCGGATCGCCAGCGGTTCGCTGCTCGGCCCCGACACCGCGGTGGAGCTGCGACTGCTGGAGGTCACACCCGCGCTCAAGGCCCTCGAGGGCGTCGTGATGGAGCTCGACGACTGTGCATTCCCGGCGCTGTCGGCGGTCGAGATCGGTGACGACCCCAACGTGATCTTCGACGGGGCGAGCCTGGCGCTGCTCGTCGGTGCCCGCCCCCGGAGCAAGGGTATGGAGCGCGGTGACCTGCTGGAGGCGAACGGGGCCATTTTCACCGGGCAGGGCCAGGCGCTCAACGCTCATGCCGCCGACGACGTTCGAGTCCTCGTGACCGGAAACCCCGCCAACACCAACGCGCTGATCGCGATGAGCAACGCCCCCGACATCCCCTCCGACAGGTTCAGCGCGCTCACGCGGCTCGACCACAACCGGGCGCTCGCACAGCTCGCAGCCAAAGCCGGGGTGAGCGTCAACGACCTCGCCAAGATGACGATCTGGGGCAACCACTCGGCGACGCAGTACCCCGACGTGTTCCACGCCGAGGTCAACGGCGCCACTGCCGCGGAGACGGTCAACGATCAGGGCTGGATCGAGAACGACTTCATCCCGACGGTGCAGAAGCGTGGTGCCGCCATCATCGAGGCACGTGGCGCGTCGAGCGCCGCCAGCGCCGCGAGCGCGACGGTCGACGCCGCCCGCGACTGGCGGCAAGGCACGAAGGACGGCGACTGGACCTCGATGGCGGTCCGCTCCGACGGTTCCTACAGTGTGCCCGAAGGCCTGGTCTCGTCCTTCCCGGTGACCACCCGCGACGGCGGCTGGGAGATCGTGCAGGGTCTCGACATCGACAACTTCTCCCGGCAGCGCATCGACGTCAGCGTCGCCGAGCTCGCCGAGGAGCGCGACGCGGTAAGGGACCTCGGCCTGCTCCGCTGAGCACGGTGCGACTCCTGCGACCCATGGCGTGGCTTCTGTGCGCTCCGGGGCCGGACGAATCCGGTCGTCTCGAGCCCTCGGCCCGGCTCTTGACAGCGTCCTGACGAGCAGTACCGTTGAGTGCGCTGTTCCGAATGGCGGCATTGAGTTGCGAATGACGCAACAGATGGAGTGAGTGAGAGATGGCGACTGTGCCCACCACGGCCCGGGTGGTCGTGATCGGGGCCGGCATCGTCGGCAACAGCCTCGTCTACCACCTGGCTCGGCTGGGCTGGCGAGACATCGTCCAGCTCGACAAGGGCCCGCTGCCCAACCCGGGTGGCTCCACCGGCCACGCATCCAACTTCATCTTCCCGGTCGACCACTCCCGCGAAATCACCGACCTGACGCTCGACTCCATGCGGCAGTACAAGGAGATGGGCGTCTTCACCGAGTCCGGAGGCTTCGAGGTCGCCCGGACCGAGCAGCGGATGGAGGAGCTGCGGCGACGGATGTCGTCGGCGCGGATCTGGGACATCGAGTCGGAGCTCGTCTCACCCGGGCAGGTCGTCGAGAAGGTGCCTTTTCTTGACCCGTCCGTGATCGTCGGAGCGTTCTGGACCCCGTCCGTAGGCGTGGTCGACGCGCTTCGGGCGGGGACGATCATGCGCGAGCGGGCGTTGGAACTCGAAGCGCTGACCGTCGTGCCCACGGTCGAGGTCACCGGCCTGGACGTCGAGGAAGGGTCGGTCCGACGGGTCCGGACTTCCGGAGGCGACATCCAGGCTGAGATCGTCGTCATCGCGTGCGGCGTGTGGAGCCCGCGGATCGCCAAGATGGCCGGCGCCCACATCCCCCTGACCCCGGCCGTGCACCAGATGATCAGCGTCGGCCCGGTCCCGGTCCTCGCTCAGCAGGACGGTGAGATTTCCTTCCCTATCGTCCGCGACATGGACACCTTCTGCTACGAGCGGCAGCACGGTGCCGACATGGAGGTCGGCTCCTACGCGCACCGGCCGATCCTGCACGATCCCGACGACATTCCGTCGAACGACCAGGCCCGGCTCTCGCCGACCGAGATGCCGTTCACCGCAGAAGACTTCGACCAGCAGCTCGAGGAGGCACTCGAGCTGATGCCCGACATCCTCGGCGACGAGTCGGCCGAGATCCGGTACGCCATCAATGGACTGCTGTCCTTGACTCCGGACGGTGCACCCCTCCTTGGCGAGACGCCAGAGGTGAAGGGGCTGTGGTCTGCGGCCGCCGTGTGGATCAAGGAAGGGCCCGGCGTCGGACGTGCGGTCGCTGAGTGGATGACCGACGGACTGCCCGAGATCGACCTCGCCCACTCCGACATCGCCCGCTTCTACCCGCACCAGCGGACTCGCTCACACATTCGGGCGCGCACCGGTGAGGCGTTCAACAAGACCTACGGCATCGTCCACCCGGGCGAGCAGTACGACAGCGACCGCAACCAGCGGCTTGCGCCCATGCACGCCTTCCAGCAGGAGCAGGGCGCGGTGTTCTTCGAGGCCGCGGGCTGGGAGCGTCCGTTCTGGTACGCCTCCAACGGCGGGCTGCTGGCCGACTACGGCGACCGGGTGATGCCGCGCGACAACGAGTGGGACTCCCGCTGGTGGTCGCCGATCATCAACGCCGAGCACCTCGCGATGCGCGACCGCGCCGGTATCGTCGACCTGTCGGCCTTCGCCATCTTCGACCTGGTGGGACCCGGAGCCCTGCAAGCAGTGCAGTCCACCGTCGTCGCCCAGGCCGAGGTAGCGCCAGGTCGCGTCATCTACACGCCGGTGCTCGACGGTCGCGGCGGCTTCCGGTCGGACCTCACGGTGATGCGGCTGGCGCACGATCGATTCCGGGTCGTGACCGGGGGCGCGCATGGCATGGTCGACCGCAAGTGGTTCGCCGACCGACTGCCCGAAGACGGCACGGCTTCGGTCGTGGACCTCACGTCGGCGTACACGACCATTGGGCTCTGGGGCCCCAAGGCGCGGGACATCCTCGGCGAGCTGACCCGCGACGACATCAGCCATGAGGCCTTCGGCTTCGGCACCTGCAAGGACATCGAGGTCGACTCGCTGTCGGTGCTGGCGTCTCGCATCTCGTACGTCGGCGAGCTGGGATGGGAGCTGCACGTCCCCATCGAGCAAGGGGCACGGCTGTGGCGGCTGCTGCACGAGGTCGGTGCCCCGCACGGCGCAGTTCCGGTCGGCATCGGTGTCTACGCGACGACGGGACGGATCGAGAAGGGGTACCGCGCCTTCGGCTTCGAGCTCGACTCAGAGCGGAGCATCGTCGAAGCAGGAATGCAACGTCCGAAGGTCAAGTCGGCCGACTTCGTGGGGCGCGAGGCCTACCTCAAGCAGCGCGCCGAGGACCCGAAGGCTGTGCTGTGCACGCTCGCCGTCGAGGACCACACCTCCACGTCCGGCACGAAACGCTACATGCTCGGCGGGGAACCCATCCTCACCGCTGACGGCGGTGTGCTCACCGACGACCACGGTCACCGGCCCTATGTGACGACCGCAGGTTCCGCGCCGTCGCTCGGCAAGCACCTGCTGATGGCCTACCTGCCTCCGGCGCAGGCAACTGTCGGCACACAGCTGGCGGTCTCCTACATGGAGGAGCTGTATCCCGTCACCGTCGCTGCCGCGGACGCGACGCCGGTGTTCGACCCCAACAACGACCGGATCCGAGGCGAGTGACGGTGGCGAACGTACTGGTCTGCGTCAAGCGCGTTCCGGAGACGTCGGGCGAGGTCCTGCTCTCCGCCGACGGTCAGTCGATCGACGCCCGACATGTGGGCTACACGCTGAGCCCGCACGAGGAGTGCGCGATCGAGCTGGCCATCCAGATCGCCAAGGCGACCGGCGGCGATGCGACCGTGCTGACGCTCGGTTCGGACGACGCGGTCGAGCAGGTGCGTGACGCGCTGGCCGTCGGATGCTCGGCCGCGGTGCTCGTCGATGCCGACGCGTCGGCGTACGGTCCCGCCGACGTGGCTCGGGCCATCGCCGAAGTGGTCCGGTCCCGTGCGGCCGACGGCACGTCGTACGACCTCATCCTGGTCGGCAACGACGCGGCCGACACCGGCGACTTCCAGGTCGGGGTGCGGCTCGCCTACGCGCTCGGACGACCTGTGCTCACCGGGATCTCGACCGTCGAGGTGTCAGGTGACGCCGCCATCGCCAAGGGCAAGGGACCGGAGGGCACCGAGATCTTCGAGATCCCGATGCCTGCGGTCGTCGCCGTTCAGGAGGGCGGCATCGAGCCGCGCTACCCGTCGATCCCAGGCCGGATGAAGGCCAAGCGCACACCCGTCGAGACGGTGACCTCGCCGGTCGAGCCGACAGGCACCGGCCGGGTCAGGCTCGAGCTGCCGCCGGCCCAGCCGAGCGTGGTGGAGGTGCTGGGTGAGGGACCGGAGGCCGCACCTGCGGTCGTCGACCTGCTGTACCGGCTAGGAGTGATGACGAAATGAGCTCAACCGTCCTGGCCCTGGTGGAGACCGACGCGCACGGCGCCACCGAGACGACGCTCGAGACCCTGACATTCGCCCGCGCCCTCGCGCAGCGCCTCGACGGGGCACCGCTCGAGGCGGTCCTGGTGGGAGCCCTCGACCCCGTCCAGCGCGACCACGTCATCTCAGCCCTAGGCGTCCAGGGCGTCGCGGTCGTCCGCCACGCGCAGCACGACGACCTGTTCGCCTACACGGCGGCCGGCTGGGCCACGGCGGTGTGTACAGCGGCCGCAGCGTGCGACGCAGCCGTCGTCCTCGCGGCCGGCACCCCGCGAGGCAGCGAGATCATGGCGCACGTCGCGACTCGGCTGGACGCCTCGATGGCCGCCAACGTGGTGGCCGTCGACGAGGTCGACCCGCTGGTCGTGTCCCGGCAGGTGATGGGTGGCTCGGTGCTCGAGCTGATGCGGCTCACCGCCACGCCTGCCGTGCTGACCGTCGCCGGTCATGCGGTCGAGGCGACGTCGGCCGACCACGCCACGCAACCGCAGATCAGCGATGTGGAGCCGGAGCTGCTGGACACCGACCTGGTGGGTCGCGTCGTTCGGGTGGAGGTGAGCGAGGTCGCGGACACCGCGGCCCTGACCGGGGCGCGCGTCGTGGTCGGGGCAGGTCGTGGCGCCGGCAGCGCCGACGGCTTCGACAGCCTGCTGGAGATGACCCGGCTGCTCGGTGGAGTCCTTGGGGTCTCCAGGGTTGTCACCGGGCTCGGCTGGCGTCCCCACCACGAGCAGGTGGGCCAGACCGGCAGCAAGATCAACCCGGATGTCTACATCGCCTGCGGCATCAGCGGCGCGATCCAGCACTGGGCGGGGTGTCAGGGAGCGAAGACGATCGTGGCCATCAACACCGACCGGGATGCGCCCATGGTCACCAGAGCGCACTACGCCGTGATCGGCGACCTGCACGAGATCATCCCGGCGATCAACGAGGAGCTGCAGCGCCGGATGGTCTGAGAGCCGCCTCCACACAAGCCCCCACCGACGTGCGGGCCCACGACGGCGTGGTCGTGGGCCCTCGTCAGGGTCTGCCCGACGTCGACTACTTGCCGAGCCAGGCGTCGATCTTGTCGGGGTTCTCGTCGACCCACTTCTTGGCCGCGTCCTCCGGCTTCATGCCGTCCTCGGCGATGTACTTGGCGACCAGGTTCTGGTCCTCGTTGGTCCACTGGAAGTTCTTGACCAGGTCGACCGCGGGGCTGCCGGAGTCCGCCCACTCGCTCGAGACGATCTTCTGCAGCTTCGTCTCGGGGTAGTCACATGCCACCTTGGCCGCGACGTCCTGACACCCGTCGGTGTACTTCGGCAGACTGACCTTGACCAACGGCACCTCGGACATGAACCACTGCGGCTCGTAGAAGTAGCCGATCAACGGCTCATGGTTCTGCTCCGCCTTCTTGAATGCAGAGATCGAGGCGGCCTCGCTGCCGGAGAAGATGACCTTGAAGTCAAGGTCCAGGTTGGACACGATCGCCTCGTCGAACTGCACGTACGACGGGTCGCTGCCGAGGAACTGGCCCTTGCCGCCGGACTCGGGAGTCTCGAACAGGTCGGCGTACTTGTTCAGGTTCTTCCAGTCGGTGATGTCCGGGTACTTCTCGGCCATCCACGGCGGCACGTACCAGCCGATAATGCCGACGTTGCCGGTCAACCCCGTCCGCTCCGCGCTGCCGTCACCTGACTCGGCGAAGTACTGCTTCTCGAGGTCAGGGTGTCCCCAGTCCTCGATGACGACATCGACGTCGCCGGTGCCGAAGCCCTGCCACGACACCTCTTCCTTGAGGTCCTTGTACTCCGTGTGGCAGCCGAACTCGTTGTCGGCGATGTAGCCGACCACGTACGCGTCGGCGGCGTAGCCCACCCACGGGTTGACTGCCATGTTCAGGTCCCCGCAGTCACCGTTGGCGGCGGCCTGCTTCTCGTTCTGCTTGGTCTTCTTGGTGATGTCCCCGCCACCGCACGCGCTGAGCACGAGCGCCGCGCTGGCGGCCACCCCCACTACCCGGGTGAGGCCCTTGTGCCGCTGCTTCATCTGTCCTTCTTCCCGTCGACTGCGTCGATCTCATGGTGTGCTGCTGCGATGCGTTGTGGGGGGAGCTTTCCTTGACTGACTCACATCTGTGGCCTGGGATAGCGCCGGATGGTCTCCTTGAGGCCCTCGGGGGCGGTAAGTCCCCGGTTGCCAGTCGCCGCGCGGTTGGCCACCCGGTCGACCATGATCCCGAGGAAGACGATCGCCAAGCCCGCCGCGACGCCCTTGCCGAAGTACTCACCTTGCGAGAACCCGAGCGCCACGTCGTAGCCGAGGGCTCCACCGCCCACCAAACCACCGATGACGACCATCGAGAGAACGAAGAGCAGACCTTGGTTGGCGGCCAGGACGAGCGAGGTCCTCGCCATCGGCAGCTGGACCTTCGTGATGATCTGCCAATGACTCGAGCCCGCCGCCGTCGCCGCCTCGACGGTGGTCGGAGGAACCCCCTTCACTCCGTCGGCCACGAGCTTGATCGCGATGGGCGAAGCGAACACGATGGCCGCGACGATTGCGGTGAAGCGGTTGGTGCCGAACAGGCCCAGGACCGGGATCAGGTAGACGAAGGGTGGCATGACCTGGGCGGCGTCGAGGACCGGCCGCAGGATGCGATCGGCCGGAGCGCTTCGGGCCATCCAGACGCCGAGGATCACCGCCAAGACCATCACGAAGAACGTCGCGACGAGGACGCTGGTGAGAGTGACCATAGCGTCGTACCAGAGGTCGGTGACGTAGATGCCTGCCAGGCACACCACCGTCGTCAAGAAGGCGCGCAGGCCACCAACGATCAGTGAAACCAAGGCAAGCGCGAGCCCGGCCAGCCACCACGGGGAGTTCGCCAACAGGTCCTGGAGCGGATTGATGAAGAACGTCGTGATGTTGTCCTGGATCCAGGTGGTCTGAATCGATAGGTTCTTGGTGACCCAGTCGACCGCCGACTGCACCTTCTCGGCGACGGTCGGCCCGATCGAGGACTCTGGGAAGTCCGCGAAATCGGAGTAAGTGCGGGAGAGGTAGACCATCACCAAGACGATCGAGCCGGTGACCGCCAGCAGGAGGCGCCGCAGCCGGACGCTGCCTCCCCTGCCCCGGGCGACGACCTCGGCCCGCTCACTGGCCACCGTCGTGGTGCGGTCGAGCAGCACGGCGACGATCACGATGCACATGCCGGCCACGAACGCCGGTCCGACCTGGTTGGCCTGCAACGACTGCAGTACAGGGCCCCCGAGCCCAGGACCGTTGACATAGGCTGCGATGACCACCATCGACAAGGCCGCCATGATCGTCTGGTTGACACCGACGATGATCGTCCGCTTCGCCATCGGCAGCTGCACCCATCGCAGTCGCTGCCAACGGGTCTGGCCCAGCGAGTCGGTCGCCTCCATCGTGGTGGGTGAGACCGACCGAATCCCGTGCCCGGAGATCCGGATGACGGGTGGGAGCGCGAAGACCACCGTTGCGGCCACGGCGGCCGCGGGGCCGATTGCGAAGAACAGAACCATCGGCACCAGGTAGACGAACGATGGCAGCGTCTGCATGACATCGAGGATCGGTGTGACGATCGTCGTCGCCCGCCTGCTGTTGCCCATCAGCACCGCGACAGGAATCCCGATGACCAGGCAGATCGCCACCGAGAAGAACACGATGACCAGGGTGTCCATGCTGTCGTTCCAGTAGCCGAGGTACCCGAGTGCGAGGTACCCGGCGGTCGTGGCGACGGCAAGCCGCCAGCCGGCCACAGCGAGCGTCAACCAGGTGACGATCCCCAGCACACCCAGCCAGCCGATCTCGGGAACGGGCCGTGGGAAGGCCGGGATCGAGATCAGCTTCTGCAGCCATCCGACGACGGCGTTGAAGAAGTCCGAGAGCGCGCCAGTGACCTGCATCAGCACATTGGTGTCGCGACTGGCGATCAGGTCAGCCTTGAGATCCGTGAAGTAGTCGTGAAAACCGGTGCGGCCCAGCCCAGGCAGGTAGAGCGTGCTGCTTCCCCGCGTGAGGGACCAAAGCAACACCCACGCAGCAACGACACCGACGAGCAACAACCAGACCGGTACCTGCCGACGAGGCACCCGCCGCTGGGTGACGCGGACCTTGTCCCGCGTAGCTGTGATGGTCACGCGGTGCCGCCCTCCTCGGCTACGACGACACGCAGGATGGCGTCGTCGTCGACGACGCCGACCAGCTCGCCGTCGTCGACCACCTGCACCACGTGCTCCGAAGCCAACACGGCGCGCGCGGCCTGCCGCACGACCGTGTCCGGCGCCATCACCGGCCCGTCCCGCGAGTCGCCCGGCCGTGGGTCACGCATGACGTAGCGCAGGGTCAGCACGTGCGAGCGGGGTACGTCGCTGACGAAGTCGCGCACGTAGTCGTCAGCCGGGTTGGCGACGACCTCCGCCGGCGTGCCGATCTGCACAACCTCCCCGTCGCGCATGATGAGGATCCGGTCGCCCAGCTTCAACGCCTCCTGCAGGTCGTGGGTGATGAACACCATCGTCTTCTGCAGGTCCTCCTGGAGCCGGATCACCTCGTTCTGCATGTCGCGGCGGATGAGCGGGTCGAGCGCCGAGAACGGCTCGTCGAACAGCAGCAGCGCCGGGTCACCGGCGAGAGCCCGGGCGAGCCCGACGCGTTGCTGCATACCTCCCGAGAGCTGGTCGGGATAGGAGTGCTCGTTGCCCTGAAGCCCGACGAGCTCGACGATCTCGGCGGCCTTCTTGCGGCGCTCGGCCTTGCCGACGCCGCGTATCTCGAGACCGTAGGCCACGTTGTCGATGACCTGCCGGTGCGGCAACAGGCCGAAGTGTTGAAACACCATCGCCACGTGGTTGCGACGCAGGTCGCGAAGCGTCGACTCGGATGCACCCATCACGTCGGTACCGTCGATGGTGACCGCGCCCGCGGTCGGCTCGATCAGGCGGGTGAGGCAGCGGACCAGGGTGGACTTCCCCGAACCAGACAGCCCCATCACGACAAACACCTCACCTGGGGCAACCTCGAAGGAGATGTCCTTGACGGCTGCGACGCAGCCCGTCTCTTTCAGGAGCTTCGGTCGAGACAGGTCGGCTTCGGGGGTTCCGATGATCTTGTCGGCCTTGGGGCCGAAGACCTTCCACAGCTCCGTGACGGTGAGGGCGGCCGGGATGTCGGCGCTGGCCCGCGGTGGCGTGACGGTCGCGGTGTCGGTCATGGGCTGACTTCGCTTTCGGTGGTGGACCGTGCGGCGGGGGGATGTAGCGGCATGCCGTCGCGGTAGCGGTAATACGCCACATCCTCGGCGACAAGCGCAGTGTTGTCGAGGATCAAGTCGGCGGCCTTCTCGGCGACCATCATGACCGGCGCATAGATGTTGCCGTTGGTGATGGCCGGCATGACGGAGGCGTCCACGACCCGCAGCGCCGCGACGCCGTGGACCCGCATTGATTGCGGGTCGACCACCGACATCTCGTCGACACCCATCTTGGTGGTGCCGCACGGATGCAGGGCAGTCTCGGCGTCCTTCGCCACCCAGGCCAAAATCTCCTCGTCTGTCTGTACACCGGGGCCTGGCGAGAGCTCTCCCGCGTCATAGGGCTCGAACGCCGGCTGGTTGAGGATGCTGCGAGCGACGCGGATCGCCTCCACCCATTCCTTGCGGTCGGTGGCGGTCGAGAGGTAGTTGAACCGCAGTGCAGGGTGTCGGGTGGGCTCGGTGGAGGTGATCTTCACCGACCCTCGCGTGTCTGCGTACATCGGACCGACGTGCACCTGGTAGCCGTGGCCTCGTGTCGGCGCCGACCCGTCGTACCTGATCGCGAGCGGGAGAAAGTGGAACATCAGGTTGGGATAGTCGACGACGTCGTTGCTGCGGCAGAATCCACCGCCCTCGAAGTGGTTGGTGGCGCCGAGTCCGCTGCGGAAGAAGAGCCAGTCGAAGGCGATCTTGGGGCGGGCACGCCAGCGCAGGCCGGGCGCGATCGACACCGGCTGCTTGGAGGCGTGCTGCACGTAGACCTCCAGATGGTCCTGGAGGTTCTCCCCCACCCCTGGGAGGCGCTGGACGACGTCGATGCCGAGCTTGCCCAGCTCCTCGGCGTTGCCGACACCGGACAGTTGCAGCAGCTGCGGCGAGCTGATCGCCCCGCCGCAAAGGATGACTTCGTGTGCTCGGACCGCCCGCCGTAACCGGCCGCCCTTGAGGTAGTCGACTCCGACGGCGCGACGACCCTCGAACCGGATCTTGGTGGTGAGCGCCAGCGTCTCCACCTTGAGGTTGGGGCGGTCCATCACCGGGTGCAGGTAGGCGCGCGCTGCCGAGAGCCGCCGACCTCGGTGCACGTTGCGGTCGAAGCGAGCAAATCCCTCCTGGCGGTAGCCGTTGACGTCGTCGCTCAGCGGGTAGCCAGCCTGTTGAGCCGCTTCGAAGAAGGCCCCGAACAACGGGTTCGCCGCCAGCCCACGCTCGACCATGAGCGGGCCGTCGCCGCCGCGCCATTCGTCGGAGCCGGCGAGACACGTCTCCATCCGCTTGAAGTACGGCAGGCAATGCAGATAGTCCCAGCCCTGCATGCCCGGCTCCGCAGCCCAGCGCTCGAAGTCCAACGGGTTGCCCCGCTGGAAGATCATGCCGTTGATGCTGCTGGAGCCGCCGAGGAGCTTGCCACGCGCATGGAAGACCCGCCGCCCACCCATGAACGGCTCGGGTTCGGACTCGTACTTCCAGTCGTAGAGCCGATTTCCGATCGGGATAGGCAACGCTGCCGGCATGTGCACGAGCGGGTCGACGCGGTAGTCCGAGTGACCGGCCTCGAGCACCAGCACGGACGTCGACGCGTCGGCGCTGAGACGGTTCGCCAGTGCGCAGCCCGCCGATCCGCCACCCACGATGACGAAGTCCCAGGTCCGGTTCGCGCCGCGCATCAGCCGCCGCCGAACCAGTGCTGGGCAACAGGCCGGACGTTGTGCCAGATGTGCTTGGTCTCGCGGTACTCGTCAAGACCGGCCATCCCCAGCTCCCGACCGACGCCAGACTGCTTGTAACCGCCCCACTCCGCTTGGGGTACATACGGGTGGTAGTCGTTGATCCAGACCGTGCCCATCCGCAGCCGGCTCGCCACGCGCTCCGCACGACCGGCGTCACTCGTCCACACCGCGCCAGCCAGGCCATAGATGCTGTCGTTGGCGATGCGGACCGCATCGTCTTCGTCAACGAAGCTCTCGACTGTCAGCACCGGCCCGAAGGACTCGTTCTGGACCACGCTCATCGAGGACGTGCAGCCATCGAGGATCGTGGGCCGGTAGTAGAAGCCCTCGCTCAGTGCCGGATCGTCCGGGCGCGCCCCACCGCAGCGCACCCGCGCGCCCTCCGCGCGGCCGGCGTCGACGTACGCCTCGACCTTGTCGCGGTGTCCCGCGGAGATGAGCGGCCCAGTCTCGGCCTTCTCGTCGAACGGGCCTCCGAGCCGGATTCGCTCGGCGCGAGCCACGAGTTCGTCGACGAAGTCGTCCTTGATCGACTCCTCGATCACCAGCCTGGCCCCGGCGGAGCAGACCTGACCTGAGTGCAGGAACACCGCAGTCAGCGCGAAGTCGAGAGCGACGTCGACATCGGCGTCGGCGAAGACGACGTTGGGGTTCTTGCCACCCAGCTCCAGCGCAACCTTCTTGACCGTCGGTGCGGCGGCGGCCATCAGCACGCGCCCGGTCCCGAGTCCGCCAGTGAACGAGACCAGGTCGACTGCGGGGTGGGTGGCCAACGGCGCGCCCGCCTCTGGTCCGGCCCCCAGCACCAGGTTGCCGACACCCGCCGGCAGGCCCGCCTCGGTGAGATAACGCATCAGCAGGATCGCAGTCGACGGCGTGAGCTCGCTCGGCTTGAGGACGAACGTGTTGCCGGCGGCCAGGCAGGGCGCGACCTTCCACGACGTCTGCAGCAGGGGGTAGTTCCAGGGGGTGATGAGCCCGCAGACGCCGATCGGCTCGCGCACGACCCGGCTGCGTACGTCGGGGCGTCCGGTGTCGACCACACGTCCGGCATCCTGCGCCGCGATGCCCGCGTAGAAGCGGAAGACACCGACGACGTCGTCGACGTCGTACTCGCTCTCCACGAGCCGTTTGCCGGTGTCGAGCGACTCCGCGCGGGCGACCTCGCTCTTGTTGCTCGTCAGAAGGTCGGCTAGCGCGTGCAGCACGGTGGCGCGGTCGTGGACCGAGCCGATGGGCCAGCCGGACGCGGTGAAGGCGCGCTGGGCGGCGAGGATCGCTGCCTCGGTGTCCTCCGGACCGGCCTCATCGACGATTGCGGTGAGCGAGCCGTCAGCCGGGCAACGGATCTCGCGCCGGCCACCCGCCAGGGCGCAACGCCAGGCACCGTCGATGAACAGGTCGGCCACGTCACCTCCGCAGGAAGTCAGCTGCACCCGGGACTGTGTTGCGTAATAGACAACCAATCTTCTTAGACGCAACAACACAACCAGCGTCGTCGCGGTGCCGTCAAGCGTTCGCGTGCATTCGTCACCGGGGCGAGTCGGCCGTCGCGCTTCATCCGCGCCACCCGAGGCGCTCGGAGACCTCGTCCGCGGCACTCACCACGTCGTCGGCAAGCTGGGGGACGCGCCGGGCATCGAGCCTGAACGTCGGGCCGGAGATGCTCATCGACGCCGTCACCTCGCCACGACTGTTGCGCACCGGCGCGGCGACGGCCGTGAGGCCGATCTCGAGCTCATCAATGGCAATGGCGTACCCGCGGCCGCGCACCTGAGCCAGCTCGCGGGTGAGTGCGTCCATCGTGGTGATCGTGTGGACGGTGAACGACGTGAGGTTGCCCGCATGTGCCGCCACGTGGGAGTCCTCGAGGCTGCTCAGGAGCACCTTGCCGTTCGACGTCGCATGCAGCGGAATCCGTTGTCCTACCCAGTTGTGCGGCTGCAGCGCCGACGACCCTGCCACTTGGTCCAGGTAAAGCGCTGCGTCGTCGGAGAGCACGGCCACGTTCACCGTTTCGCCGGTGCTCTGGGCCAGCAACCGGGTGACTTCCCTGCTCTCCTGGACCAGGTCGAGCCGGGAGGTCGTGGCAGCCGCGAGGCGCAGGATGCCGGTGCCGAGCCGGTACTTCCCGCGTCCGACGTGCTGCTCCACCAGGCGGCGCCGCTCCAGCGCCGCCACCAGCCGGAAGGCCGTCGACTTGTGCACACCCAGCTCCTTGGCCAGGTCGGTGACCCCCACCTCTCCTGAGCGAGCCA